>CACGHR010000077.1 GCA_902572915.1 uncultured Prochlorococcus sp. | reverse complement strand
ATAGATTCATTATCGGGTTTAATTTCAAATTCTTTTTTTAAAAAATATTTTTTATTATTCTCTTTGAAAAGCAACCAGTTATTTGGATAAATATGCATAAGAGCAGCTTTATTTAAAGGCTGAAGAAAATAAATATTTTTCCAAGTTTTGACAAAGTTTTTACGTCTCTCTCTAATAACACTTCCTATACCAATATTGGCATCTTCAAATTTTGGGTTTAATGAATAGTGCTTTCCTAGATAATTCTCAGACATAGGTTCAAATGAATCAAAATCATATGGCTGAGGCAGTATCGATATCATTGCACTATCAATATTATTTATATTAATTGATTCATTAAATGATTTAAAAGTAAAGATTTTATCTTTGATATCTGGATAGTCTCTTTGAGCCAAGGCCACAGCACCTTGATCCGCAAATGTTAAGTATACATTATTATTTTTAGATAATATCTTGTAGATAGTTATTCCAATTCTGTTAAACTTCAACCCTTCAAAATTAAATTCAATAGTAAATCTTTTATTTGAATCTAATAAACTTGGAATAATTGCATCCTCCATATTCTTAAGAGATTCATTTAAATCTTTAGGTAGTCTGTAATTAGTTTCCATTAAAATTTGTTAATACATATTTGAATAAGTTCTAAAAATTTATCTATTTCTGACTTATTGTTTATTGAACCTAAAGTAACACGAATATTTGAATATAGTTCATCATCATTTAAGCCAATATTTTTAAGTGTTGAGCTAGGTTTCCCAGATGAGCTTGAACAAGCACTTCCACTACTTATGGCTATTCTATTTTCTGACATGAAATTAACAATCTTATAGGCCCTTATAGGCTCAAATAGTTTATTTAATAGTAGAAACGAAATATGATTTGGAAGTCTATGGTTAATACTACCCGTAATCTTTATATGATTATTATCCTTAATTTTTAGAAAAAAATAATTTTTAAGTTTATCAATATTATTAGAAGGAAATTCAGTTATGTAATCATGTAATTTTATTTTTCCATTAATATTCTTTAATGATTCATACATTCCAGCGATTAATGGCAAAGCTTGTGTACCTTGTCTAATTGAAAATTCCTGAGTAAGTGATATGTCTTTATTTTTTAATATTGGTCTAGACTTTTCTTTTGTTAAAAGAATACCGATACCTTTTGGACCTCCAAATTTATGAGCAGATAAACTTAAAAAATCGCATTTAAGATCTTTCCAACTGAATATTCCATTACTTAATATTTGAGTTCCATCTAAATGAAACATTATATTTAATTCTTTGCATTTGGAACCTATAAATTGAACAGGTTGTATTGTCCCAATTTCACTTTGTCCCCAAATTATTGATAAAAGCTTAGTTTCATTGGTTAAAATTTTATCGATATTAGAAATATTTAAAATTCCATCATTATTTACCTTCCATTCGTAAATATCCCAATTTTGTTTTCTTAGTTTATTAGCACAAATAGTTGTTGCTTGATGTTCAATATTCGAAATGACAACTCTACCATTTTTAAGGTTCTCATGAATATTATTAAATACAATATTTGTTGATTCCGAAGAACCAGAAGTAAAAATTATATCCTCTGGTTCTGCCTCAAATATATAAGCAATTTCAGATCTAATTTTTTCAAGATATGTAGAGCATTTTATCCCTAACTCATATGTAGATGATGGATTATGCCAATAATTCCTATAAGTTGTATTTATTATATTTAAAACATTCTCAGATAATGGAGTTGTGGATGCATTATCTAAATATATAAAATTATTTTCCATTAATTCACTAAAATTGATCCTGAGAAAACTTTTTTAGCATTACCTGTCATCATGACTTCACAATCGTCTTTTGACCAATCAATTTTAAGATTACCTCCTGGTAAAGTTATTATGGTTCTTGAATTACAAAGGCCTAATTTATAAGCTGCTACATGAATAGCACAGGCACCTGTTCCACAGGCTAAGGTTGGTCCTGCGCCTCTTTCCCATACTTTTACTTTGATATTATCTCTATTAAAAATTTGACAAAAAT
>CACGHR010000076.1 GCA_902572915.1 uncultured Prochlorococcus sp. | reverse complement strand
GCTCTAAAGCTTTTCAAATCTAGCAGCGAATCCAAAAGATCTATTAAAGGTGGGGGCGTAAAAATTGATAGTCAGAAAGTAATAAATCCTGATTTAGTTTTTGATTCAAAAAATGATTTGGAAGGAAAAATTTTGCAAATTGGAAAAAAAATAATTAAGAGGTTTGAAAACTGAAGATTGATGAATAACAGATTTAATTCAGAAGATAAAATAATATTGGCAATTGATGGATTAGATGTAAGTCAAGCAAAATTACTTTTAGAAAAATGTCCTAATATTAAGTGGGTAAAAGTTGGTTTAGAGCTCTTTGTTAGAGAAGGTCCAAGAGTTATTGAAATATTAAAAAGTTTAAATAAAAAAATTTTTTTAGACTTAAAATTTCATGATATTCCAAATACCATGAGTGCAGCATGCTTCGAAGTTTCAAAATTAGGGGTTGATATAATTTCTATTCATGCTTCAGCAGGTTTAAAAGCTCTTAAGGACTCAAAAAAAGCATCTTTGGAAGGAGCTACCTCAGTCAGTGTAAAACCTCCATTTGTTGTAGGAATAACCGTTTTAACAAGCTTTTCTCTTAAAGATTTTCAAACTGATCTTGATAGAAATAATTCAATTGAAGAAAATGTATTGAGACTTGCAAAGTTGTCTTTTGATGCTGGATTAGATGGATGTGTTTGTTCCCCTTTGGAGGTAAAAATGTTGAGATCTATTTATGAGGATAATTTTGAACTAATAACACCAGGTATCAGATTAAAGATTGAAAATAAAGATGATCAAAATAGAATTATGACACCCCATGAAGCCATAGATAATGGTGCTTCTAAATTGGTCATTGGTAGATCAATATCAAAAGCTTTAGATCCTAATAAAGCTATTAACGAAATAATAAAATCTATTGATTCTGATTAATTTTGGATTCTTCTCCTTTAAGCAATCTTCTTATGTTGGTTCTATGTTTCCAAATAACTAATACTGCCACAAATAAACTTATAAAAAAGTACGAATTCATAAAATAACCCATGTAAAAAAGCATAAAAAAAGGTAATACGATTGCAGCTGAGATACTAGATAAAGATACAAATTTAGTTTTAGCTAAGACTAATAAAAAAATGCCAAGAGATGCTAAACCAACCTCCCAAGAAATAGCCAAAAACATACCTAATCCAGTCGCAACAGCTTTTCCTCCTTTACCTCTAAGCCATATTGGCCATATATGTCCTGAAATAGAGGATATGCCTGCTAATACTGCTATCAAGTCTTGATCAGCAAACTTTTTGGCAATTGTCACTGCGATAACGCCTTTCCCAACGTCAATAATAAAAACAAATAATGCTGGCCATTTACCTACGTTTCTTAAAACGTTTGTCGCACCTGTGGATCCAGAACCTATAGTTCTTAGATCAATATTTTTGAGATATTTCCCAACTAAAAAACCCGTGGGTATGGATCCTAAAAGATAACTTGCAAAGATTATTAAGATATTCATATAAATTAGTTAAGTTCAAGATCATCGTAAATTTCATTATTTGAACCAGCGAATGCAAGCCATAATGGGAATTGAAGTATTGGAATTTCAACAGATGTTTCTGAAGCATCAATAATAATAAATGGTAATTCATCATTAGCTTCTAATCTGTCAGCTCTTTCGATGACACCTTCAGGCCTTTCAAAAAGAACAATCCCACTATTAGGTCCAAAGTCATCTCTTGTCAGTCCAAGTGAATCTTGAAGAATTCTTCTCCATTCTCCTAATCGTTCAGGCTGCGAAGCTAAAATAAGAGTCTGAAATTGATCTCCATATAATTCGCCAAGAATAGATATTAAACCAGCTGATAATAAAGCATTCTTTTGGCGAGATCCTCTACTTTCAAGGGAACCTCTCCCACCCATATTAAAAAACCAATCATCCATTATTTCTATATCTGATAAATCAAGACTTCGTCTTAATTTCCAAGGTTCAGCATAAAAATCAGGTTGTTCTGTGAAAGTTGAAAAACATTTTTTTATAATCTTTTCATCTGGTTTAAATGTTTCAGAAAGTGCAGGGACATTAACTATATTATTTGTACTATTTTCTTGTTTTTTTTCATCAAGGGGAGATGGCTTTACGATTATTGGTTCAGAAACTAATTCAAGCTTTTCAACGTTTTGTGAAAGATTCTGCAAAGCTCCAGATAAGTACTCTTGAAAGCCTTTTAC
>CACGHR010000075.1 GCA_902572915.1 uncultured Prochlorococcus sp. | reverse complement strand
GATACGATGGTTGGGTTACTGAATTACAAAAAAATAATATTGGAAACTCACCCACTGGACTAGATAATCTTCTATATTCTGCGGATGCTTCTTTCAGTTGTTTTGCTGATTTAGCACTAGCAAGTCCAGCAGATTATATGAAAAAAGATATGGGGTCACTCCTCCAATGTGTCTTAACTCCAGGAGATAGATGGATGGGAAGATCTACAGAAAGAATTACAAAAGAAATTGATAAAGAAGTTCGTCGACTATTCCCATCTTCAGAAAACCTTAAATTACTTTGGAGTAACGTAGTTCAAATTCCACAATCACTTTATAGAGAGTCTCCCGGTATGGAACCTTTCAGACCCGATCAAAAAAACATCTATATCTAATTTCTTTATGGCTGGCAGTTACACAAAACAAGATTATATAGACTCTATGGAGGGAGCTACAATGAGCGGTCATTTAGCTGCCGCCGCAATTTTAGAAAAAAGAGCAGAACTAGCAAGAAATCTTGCGGTTAGTTAATTTATGGGCACTTGGTTAAAGCATGACGTAATAACAGTTGTTAATGCGCCTCTTGAAAATGTTTGGAATACATGGAGCGATTTAGACTCAATGTCACTTTGGATGAGCTGGATTGAATCTGTGAAAACAGTTGATGAAGAAACTAGTACTTTACCAGATTTAACAGAATGGACTTTAGCTGCAAATGGATTTAGGTTTAAATGGAAAGCTCAAATTACAGAAAGAGTTGAAAAAAGTAAACTTAAATGGAAATCTATAGGAGGTTTACCCACTGAGGGGTCAGTAGTTTTCGAAAGCAAAAGTGATCAAATCACAACCGTAAATTTAGCCATAACATATGAGCTTCCTAGAATGATTGCTCGACTTATGGAAGAGAATATTTTAGGCAAAATGGTCACAAACGAATTACAGACTAATATTGATAGGTTCAAAGCTTTAGTTGAAAAGAACTATAAACAAGATATTTCTAACTAAAAATATTAATTGCTACATCTAGTAGTCCTTCAAAGGTATATTCTTCTGCCTGACTATCAACTCTTCCAAAAATCTCTTTACATATTTTTGTTGTTTGAGGTCCAATTGTTAACAATTTAGTTTTATCACAGTAGTTCAACCATTCTTTACCAAGTTCTTTTTCTAGTAAAAAAGCTGAATTTGATACGGTTTTACCGCTTGAGAAAATAAATGCATCGACTTTTCGATTAAAAATAACATGAATTGTGTCTTCTGGAATTGAATCAGGACATCTAGTTTCATATGCAGCAACCTCAAATACACGAGAACCAGCCTTTCTAAATTGATCTGCAATTAAATCCCTACCACCTGTTTGAACTCTTGGGACAAAGACTCGAAGTCCATAACCAGATACTGGGAAATTATCAATTAGACTTTCAGCAACAAATTCTGGAGGTATAAAATCAGCCTTAATCCCAAAATCATCAAGTGTTTTTGAGGTTTTTTCTCCGACTACGGCGATTTTTGTTTTTTTAGAACATTCTTTTAATGAACTATTAAAGTATCTAAGTCTTTTATCCACAAATTTGATCCCATTACTACTAGAAAAAATAATCCAATGAAAATCATTTATTTGATTTAATGCTTCATCAAGAGGATTCAAATCATCAGGATCAGCAATACTTATTGCAGGTAAATCAAATACATTAGCGCCCTTGCTTGTGAACATTTTTTTTATATCCAGTATCCCCTCTTTTGATCGAGTAATAATTATATTTCTTTGATCAAGGGGTAGATCAACTTTTGGCATCCTTGTCCTCAACATTATGATTTTGATTTTTTAATTCATCGATAAGTTTCAAGACTGATAATCCTTTATCAAGAACAACATCGTCTTTAAAAATTATCTCTGGAACTCTTCTCATCTCAATTCTTTTTCCTAAACTATGCCTTATAAAGCTTTTAGCAGTATTCAAGTTTGATACAATTTCCTTCCTCACTTTCTCTTGAGCAGTTGAAGTTATATAAATTTTACAGTGTTGCAAATCACCTGATAAATCAATCTTAGAAATATTGACGAAATGATCTCTAATAAGATCATTTTCTAAATCATTCTGCAAAATAAGGGTTATTTCTTTCTTCAAAAGAGAAGAAACTTTTGCAAGACGGTAATTATTTGGCATTATGGTTGTAAATTTATTGGGTTTGTCATCGCTTGCAAGACAAAATAAACAGTTATGAAACCACTTAAGACAGAAGATATCAAAC
>CACGHR010000074.1 GCA_902572915.1 uncultured Prochlorococcus sp. | reverse complement strand
CTAATTATTTCACTAGTTTTTGCTATATCTTTTTGGATTGGATTTAATGTAAATTTGCTCCCTGCTGAAGCAAGTATTAATGCACCAATTTACGATGAACTTTTCAAAATTCTTTTCATCATAGGCTTAATTATTTTTATAGGAATGACATTAGCAGTTATTTATAGTTTATTTAAGTTTAGGAAAAGAAATGATCAGCTAGGCGATGGTATAGCTCTAGAAGGAAACTTAAACTTAGAAATTGTATGGACAATTATCCCTTCAATAATTGTTTTATTTATTGGGTTATATAGCTACAACATCTATGACCGAATGGGAGGGATGAAGGAACTAAATCATAACCACGAAATGATGAGTTCTAATACTGAAAAAATATGGGCTGGAATAAGTCAAACTTCTGATAATGAAATTTCAAAAAATAATTTATCAATTGAAGTTTCAGCTATGCAGTTTGCATTTCTATTTAATTATCCCAAAGGGAATTTCATATCAGGAGAACTACATGTTCCTGTTGATCAAAAAGTATCTATGAAAATGGAATCTAAAGATGTCATTCATGCTTTTTGGGTTCCTGAGTTCAGAATTAAACAGGATATTATTCCTGGACAACCAACTATTCTAAATTTCACTCCTACAAAAGTAGGAAAATATCCAATAATTTGCGCAGAATTATGTGGTCCATATCATGGAGGGATGAGAGCCTCCATAATCGTTGAAGAAGAATCTGATTACAAGGATTGGTTTAACAAAAATAAAAAAACAGAGGTGAATTTATGACAATATCAATTGATCCACAAAAAACTAATAATCAAAGTCTTCAACCTAAAGGATGGCTTAGATACTTTAGTTTTAGTCTTGATCATAAAGTAATTGGAATACAATATTTAGTTTGCGGTTTTCTTTTCTATTTGATTGGAGGAACTTTAGCGAGCGCTATAAGAATTGAACTAGCTAGTCCAATGTCTGACTTTATGCCAAGAGACGTTTATAACCAAGTTTTAACCTTACACGGAACAATAATGATATTCCTTTGGATAGTGCCTGTAGTTAATGGTGCTTTTGGAAATTATTTAATTCCATTTTATGTGGGTGCAAGAGATATGGCATTTCCAAGATTAAATGCCGTAGCTTTTTGGTTAATTCCTCCTTCGGGTTTGATGCTAGTAGCAAGCTATTTTGTTGAGGGTGCTGCTCAGGCGGGATGGACGGCTTATCCACCTTTGAGCATAACTACTCCTCAATCGGGACAAATTATTTGGATTCTGAGCGTTCTATTACTTGGAGGCAGTTCTATATTTGGTGGAATAAACTTTATCGCGACCATTATTAAATTAAGAAGGCCAGGATTAAAACTTATGCAATTGCCAATGTATTGTTGGGCAATGCTTGGAACAAGTCTATTAGTTGTTTTGTCAACTCCTGTTTTAGCAGGGACTTTAATTCTACTTAGCTTCGATATCATCGCTAAAACAGGTTTTTTCAATCCTGTTTTAGGTGGCAATGTCGTAGTTTATCAGCATTTATTTTGGTTTTACTCTCATCCAGCTGTATATATTATGGTTCTTCCTGCATTTGGTTTAGTTAGTGAAATACTTCCTGTACATGCTAGAAAACCACTTTTTGGATATACAACAATGGTTTTTTCAATAATGGGGATAGTAGTTTTGGGTTTAGTTGTTTGGGCTCATCACATGTTTACGAGTGGGACGCCCCCTTGGATGAGATTGTTCTTTACTATTGCTACAGCATTTATTGCTGTTCCAACAGGTATAAAATTTTTCAATTGGGTTGCAACATTATGGGGAGGTAAAATTTCAATCAATAGTGCAATGTTATTCTCTTGCGGATTTATTATAAATTTTGTTTTTGGAGGTATTACGGGAGTTGCTTTGGCACAGGTCCCTTTTGATATTCACGTACACGATACATATTTCGTTGTAGCCCATTTTCATTACATAGTTTATGGAGGGACTGTTTTTATTATTTTCTCTTCAATTTATCATTGGTTCCCCAAAGTAAGTGGGAAAATGCTCAATGAAAAATTAGGAATTTTACATTTTATAATTACCTTTATTGGATTTAACTTGTGCTTTGCTCCCCAACATTGGCTAGGTTTAAATGGAATGCCAAGAAGAGTTGCAGAATATGATCCTCAATTCCAGTTCGTTAATCAAATTAGTAGCCTTGGTGCTCTTTTGATGGCTATAAGTACAATTCCTTTTTTAATTAATATATTCCTCAGTGTGAGAAATGGGAAAGATGCTGGAGATAACCCTTGGAATGCTCTTACACCTGAATGGTTAACATCTTCTCCACCTCCAGTTGAAAATTGGGAAGGAGAAGCTCCATTAGTTGAAGAACCATATGGTTATGGTAAAGAAATTTCTGAACAAAAATAAAAACATATGACAACACTAGATAGCTCAAAAGAAATTCAAAAAAATAATTCTGAAGTTAATGAAACACATGAAGACTTCAGAATGTTTGGTCTAATAACTTTCCTAATTGCGGACGGAATGACTTTTGCTGGATTCTTTGCTGCTTATTTAACTTATAAAGCAGTAAATCCATTACCTGATGGTGCTATTTATGAATTAGAACTACCAATACCTACACTCAATACAATTTTGTTACTTGTTAGTAGTGCGACTTTCCATAAAGCAGGGAAAGCACTTTTAAAAGATAAAAACTC
>CACGHR010000073.1 GCA_902572915.1 uncultured Prochlorococcus sp. | reverse complement strand
TTCAATAGGAGGGATTTCTGATCCATTTATTTTTAATCCCAAGATATTTTTTGTACAGCTCAAACATAAATTGAGCAGGTCACTCCAATTTTCGTTTTGGTCAAAACAAGATATCTGTTCCTTGATATATTTATCTAATTCATCCTGCCTTAATTGCTGTATTGAATAATTTTCTTCTATGAATTTAATTTGGGAATTTTCACCAATTGTTAATCTAATAGTACTTTGAGAATTTTTCGGAAAGGGTATATCAAATTCTGGATCTTTTTGACAGACCGAGTACTCTAAAAAATTTGAAAATTTTGATTTATTTGAAAGTCTCCATAGTTCACTTTTAGGATTAGGGAGGGGACTTGATTGTAATTTACGAAGACAAATTTTTTGAATTTCCGTTTGATTTTCAATAAATTTATTGGTTTTTATTTGTTCTAAAATTTCCATTTATTTAAGTCTCTTTTACAAAGTTATCGGTCCATTCATAACCTTTTTTTTCAAGTTCTAATGCAAGATCACTCCCACCAGTTTTTATGATCTGTCCGTCTGCCATGACATGGACATAATTTGGTTCAATTTCATCTAGTAATCTTTGATAGTGAGTAATTAATATAATTCCAGTTTGTGCATTTGATATTTTTTTAATTCCTGATGCAACAATTCTAAGAGCATCAATATCTAGACCAGAATCAGTCTCGTCTAATATTGCTATCTTGGGCTCAAGCAAAGCCATTTGCAGAATTTCATTTCTTTTCTTTTCACCCCCGGAAAATCCTTCATTCACACTTCTTGATAGAAATGCCTGATCCATTTTCACAAGTTTTAACTTTTCTTGAACTAATTCCTCAAAATCAAAAGTATCTAATTCTTCTTTGTTAAGGAATTTTCTTCTAGCATTCGTTGAAACTCTTAGAAATTCAAGATTACTAACCCCTGGAATTTCTATTGGATATTGGAAACCGAGGAAAATTCCAGATTGAGCTCTTTCTTCAGGTTCTAAAGAGTTAATACTTTCACCTGAAAATTTTATGCTTCCATCTGTAATACTATACGAGGGATGTCCTGCAATGATTTTCGAAAGAGTACTTTTGCCACATCCATTTCTTCCCATAATGGCATGGATTTCTCCAGGATAGACAGTAAGTGAAACCCCCTTCAAGATTGGAAGATTATCAGTAGATGCAAAGAGATTCTCAACTTCTAATATTGGATCTGATTCTTTCATTTTACTTTGCATTTCATTTTAGAAATTGATTAATTAACCTACTGATCCCTCGAGTTTCAGTGCTAGTAACTTATCTGCTTCAGCAGCAAATTCCATAGGTAATTGATTAAATACATCTCTGCAGAAACCACTGACCATCATAGATATTGCCTCCTCAAACTCTATACCTCTGCTTTGGAGATAAAAAAGTTGATCTTCGGAGATTCTACACGTGCTTGCTTCATGCTCAATTTCGGAATTGGGTTGTTGAGATTTGATGTATGGGAATGTATTTGCAGAAGCTTGATCCCCTATTAACATTGAATCACATTGACTGTAATTTCTTGCTCCTGTAGCTTTCGTCCCTATTTTGACAAGTCCTCTGTAGCTATTGATTGAATTTCCTGCACTTATCCCTTTGCTAACAATGGTTGATTTGGTTTTAGCACCAATATGGATCATTTTTGTGCCGGTATCTGCTTGCTGGAGATTATTAGTGAGTGCAACTGAATAAAATTCCCCTACAGATTCTTCTCCTAAAAGAAGACAGCTAGGATATTTCCATGTAATTGCAGAACCTGTTTCGACTTGAGACCAACTAATTTTACTTCTCTTACCTAAACATTTCCCTCTTTTGGTGACAAAATTAAAAATTCCGCCAACTCCCTCTTCATCCCCCGCATACCAATTTTGCACTGTTGAATATTTTATTGAGGCATCATCTAGGGCTATGAGTTCCACAACTGCAGCATGTAAGGTATTTGTATCAAACATCGGAGCAGTGCAACCCTCCAGATAACTTACAGAACTTGATTCTTCAGCAATGATTAGTGTTCTCTCAAATTGTCCAGAATCTCCACTATTAATTCTGAAGTAGGAAGATAGGTCCATGGGACACGTCACACCTTTTGGGATATAAACAAAAGAACCATCACTAAAAACAGCAGAATTTAGTGCTGCAAAATAATTATCACTTGCTGGAACCACTGTACCTAAATATTTTTCAATCAAATCTGAGTGATTTTTTACTGCTTCACTGATTGAGCAGAATATAACTCCATGTTCAGCAAGTTCCTCTCTAAATGTTGTAGCTATAGAAACACTATCAAAGACTGCATCTACGGCTACATTTGTGAGTTTCTTTTGCTCAGTAAGAGGTATTCCTAATTTGTCAAAAGTCTCAAGAAGTTTGGGATCAACTTCATCCAAACTAGAAATTTTCTCTTTTTGTTTGGGTGCTGAGTAATAAATTATATCTTGATAATCGATTTGTTTGTATCCCAGTCCTGCCCAATCAGGTTCATTCATTTTTTGCCATTTTTTAAAAGCTTTTAATCTAAAATCAAGGAGGTATTTTGGCTCTTCTTTTTTTTGTGAAATAAGTCTAATTATGTCTTCGTTCAATCCCTTTGCAATTTTTTCAGTTTCAATGTCTGTGACGAAACCATATTTGTAAGGTTCCTTTACTACATCTTTAACTAAATTTTCGTTAACCATGTTATCCAAAAATAA
>CACGHR010000072.1 GCA_902572915.1 uncultured Prochlorococcus sp. | reverse complement strand
TCGGCTTTCTTCTAGCCAATTAAAATATGTACCGTGCCACATTACTCCTGCATGATCAACATGTTGAGGTAAAACAATTTTTTCTATTTTCCAAACTGGTTTTGAATTCATTTTGCAATATAAAAAAATTTTATTCAAAAAGAAAAAGGTAATTTCGACATTTTAGATTATTATTATTCAAAATAAGAATTACAAAAACTATATTTATAAATTTATGTTTAATCGTAATAATGGGAGAAAAATGAAGAAGATTTTCCAATGGGAAGAATATTTAAATTGGAAAAATATGTCAAAGAAACAGAAATTAAATTTCAAGAGGGCGTGCTTATTCCCCTTTCTCGTCTATATGGTTTATGTTTTTCTTAATCAGTACTCCTTGGCAATTCTTTTGTTACTAGGTCTTTATTTTTTAATTAGATTTAAAAATAGAAATAAGTTGGGAAGATGAATATTTTTTGATTTTGATTTATATAGATTTGTTTTAAAATTTTCTTCTTTTTCTAAATAACTCTATAGGCATATAACAATAGTATTAGATAAATTTTTTTTATGAAAAGAATTGTTTTGTTTTTATGTGTATTAGTTTTTTCAATATTTTCTAATACGAATAATTTATTAGCAAAGGAAATTGAAAATAACATTAAAGATAATATTTCTAATGAAATTGAAGAAATTAAGCCTGATAATGAAAAAACTAATATTTCTAATTCTTCGGTAGAAGATATATTTGGTGATGAACAAACTTTTCCATTTGTTGCAGGTTTAGGGAAAAATGCAGCCCATTGATTTTAAGGTTCTTGATAATTTAGAAAAGATCTTTTAATACTAATGAAAGGTCTAAGGGTCCTAGAACTTTCTGATGCACTTAATGTTGATAGCGCTGATTTATTAGCTGTTTGTGCAATTCTAAAAATAAAAGCCACATCTAGATTAAGCATGCTTTCATTTGAAGAATGTAAAAAGATAACTGATTACTATGAAAATAAAAATTAGAATTTTTTTATAAATTATTTTTATTTTTTAATATCTTTAATCATTGATACTAAAGTTGAATGAATTTCCTCTTCAGATATTTCATTTTTAAAATTAATAATTACTGATTGCCCATCGTAATTGATTTTTAAATAACTATTATTAATTTCTTCCATATAAGCATTCTCAAATCTTGATATCTTCCCATAATGAATAAGATATTTGTGCACTGAATCTATGTGATCATTGTTCATGTGATCACAAACTCTTTTACTTGTTTCTTTACTAATAATTTTCATTTAAAAAATAAATTTGTTTTAAGCTAATCTATTTTTTTCATTATTCAAAGTTTTAATCATTTTAATTATTAAATTTTTAACTTCATTTTTATCAACAGCTCTAACCAAGTTATTTCTCAAATTTGATGCTCCTTTAAAGTCTTTGCATGTCCATGAGATATGTTTCCTTGCAATTAGCAATCCGTGATCTCCTTTTTCTTTTATTAATTCATCAAGATGCTCAATAATTAAATATAGTTTTTCTTCTGTGTTTGGTTCTTTAAAATTTTTATTTTTTCTAAGTGCATAATCTATTTCTCCTATTTTCCATGGGGATCCTAAAATTCCTCGTCCAATCATTACACCATCAGCATTTGTTTTTTTTAAACAATTAATAGCGTCATCTGGATTTTTGATATCTCCATTAGCAATTACTGGAATTTCCAACAACTTTTTAATTCTCCCGATCATTTCCCAATCTGACTTGCCTGAAAAACCCTGTTTTCTTGTTCTTCCATGAAGTGTGATCATCGTTGCTCCTGCATCTTGAAGTTTAAATAAGAAATCCTCTATATTTTCTTCTTTACTATCCCATCCGAGTCGTGTTTTTACTGTTACTGGAACCCTTACAGCTTTTACAACATTTTTGACTAATTCTATAGCAAGTTTTCGGTCTTTAATTAAAGCACTGCCTCCACCTTTCTTTGCAATTTTTTTTACTGGACATCCCATATTTATATCAATTAAGAAAGCTCCAGAGTCCTCAGCTTGTTTTGCAGCTTCAGAAACAGCATATGGCCTATTATCAAATATTTGCACTCCAATTGGACCTTCTTCTAAATCTATTTGATTAATTTTTTGTGTGCCATATCCTTTTTTAAGACTTGTGGCATTTATCATTTCTGTAAAAAGTAAAGAGTTTGGAGCCCATTTACGTACAAGTCTTCTAAAAATGTTATCTGTAACTCCTGCTAATGGCGAAAGCATTACCTTACTTTCAATTATCCGATCAATACCTTTCCCTTTTAGCTTTATGACTGTGGACATATAATCTTAAAATTATTTAATATTTATTTATTATAAATTCTGATCAGGAGTTGACTTTACCTTTAATACTTTAATCATTTAAATTTTAATAAGTGATTTTACCTAAATATGCCTAATTCATTACTTTTTTTGTTAGTTTATATTGAAGTGAATTTTTAAAAAGGGAATTATCTCTTGTTTATTTTAATATCTATTATTCTCCCATTAATTATTTTTATTGCTCCAATAAATGTGAATGCGATACAAGGTAATTTAGATTTATCAAGTGCTCAGACTTCAGTAGGTAAAAGATTTGCTAAAGTTTTTTGTGATGCAAAAAGGGAAGGATTAGATTCTGAATTTGCTAGTGAATATGCTTTAAATAATACATATTTGAAATTTGTAGCTTTTCCAGATGATGATGAATATTTGGATAACTTGTGGATATTTACTCACAACAATATATTAGATAATTGCGGAGAATTTGTAGATATAAATGATTTAAAAGGACTAGAAATATTTTTTAAAGAAGAAGGAGTAATTGCATCAAATAGGGATCTTTACTTGCCAGCTTTTGAGAATAATTAGATTTAATATTAAGCATGTACTAAAATATAAATAGAATATAAAAAATTATGCAACTATTAGGTTTGAATTCGCCTGAAATATTCATAATTTTAGTTGTTTTTCTAGCCATTTTAGGTCCAAAAAGAATTGAAAAAGGTTTATTATTATTCAAAAAACTATTAAAATTCCTTTTAACCAAAGAAGAAAGTCAAACTTTAGAAAATTCAGAAGTAAAGGTAGAGGAAGCAGAAGAAAGTGAAGTTAAAGAAGGAACAGTAGAGTCAAAAGTAAAGGTAG
>CACGHR010000071.1 GCA_902572915.1 uncultured Prochlorococcus sp. | reverse complement strand
ATTTGAAGGATTAATTTTTTCTAAATAATTTAATAAACCTCCAAGTGATCTAGTTGCATTATTTAAATTTTTAAGTCCTATTCCCTCTAGGTTTGCAATTTGGAAATAATTTTTTATTTGATAATTTGCTTCATTAATTCCAAAATTAGTCTCTTGAGAAATAGTATATGTAATTTGACTATTTCCTTTAATTAATAAATTTCTTACTGCATTGCTTCCTACAATAATTTCTGAAGAATCTAATTTAATAATTTCATCAAATAGTTTTGACAGAGATTGACCTTCTAAAGTTATTAATTCTCCTGTGCTTACATCAGCTTTTGATATACCCCATTCATAAGATTCATCTGAGTTTTCTTCTGATAAGTAAATAGCAGTAATCCAATTATTTTTCTTTGCTATCAACATCCCCTCTTCAATTACAGTTCCAGGAGTAATTATTCTTGTTATTCCTCTTTTAATTGGAGTCCCATAATTTCCAGAACTTTTTTCTAATTGATCGCATATAACCACAGAATAATTTTTTTTAATTAAATCAGCACAGTATCTCTCCATTGCATGATGGGGAACCCCTGCCATAGGGATCTTACCAATCTCTTTGCCAGCATCTTTACTAGTAAGCGTTATTTCTAAAAGATTAGATATTAATACAGCGTCCTCAAAAAAACATTCAAAAAAATCTCCTAATCTATAAAGTAATAACCTATCTTTATTTTCTTCTTTTAGAGTTACATAATGCTTCATTACAGGAGTTAATTTCTGTTTTGAAACTGTTTTATAGCTATAAGATTCTTCATTGATGCAAACATTTTTGTTATTTGAAATTAAATCAGTCTTGAATTTATTTATTAAATTAGTTGAATTTTTTCTTTGTCTGGGTCTTTTTTGAGATTCTTTTTTTAAATCTTCCAAAGATAAATCTTCTGAAATTTTTGTTATTTCTTTTTGCTCATTATTATCATTACCAATCGCAAATAAATTCTTTTGAATTATCGTATCTTCTTGCATACTTTTTTAATTCCTAAATAGATATTAGGTAGAAATTTTTTTTTTGCATTTAAAGTGGCTAAAGTATGTAAATTTTCTCTAAAAATTATCATTTTCATGAGATTATAGTATTTATAATATTTGAAACTTAAGACTGAATTATGCAGGCTGTTAACTTTTTCTTTGTAAATGCTCTATTATTTGCTTCTTTAATTGCGGTAGTTGGAGTACCCGTTTTATATGTAACTCAACCCTCTACTGAGGAAGGACAGCGAGAAAGTAGGAGAAAAATTTATTCTATTGCTGCTGTTTGGGTTGTTTTAGTTTTTGTTACAGGGATAGTTTCTTCATTAGTTTGAACTTAATACCTTTTCGTGAGAGTCTATTAATATACATAAGTAAAATTTAATGGCTATTTTTGAGGGTTCTTTTACTAATGCCTCTACTTTAAAAGTTGGGATTGTAATAGCAAGATTTAATGATTTAATTACAAATAAAATTCTATCTGGTTGTCTTGATTGTTTAAAAAGACATGGTTTAGATACTTCTGAATTAAGCAATCAAGTAGATATAGTTTGGGTTCCTGGTTCATTCGAATTACCAATCGCAGCTAAAACCCTCATGAAAAAAAAGAGTTATGACGTTGTAATTGCTCTTGGGGCTGTGATCCGTGGTGAAACTTCCCACTATGATGTAGTTATATCTGAGGCGAGCAAAGGTATTTCGCAAGTTTCAAATGAAAATAATGTTCCAATTATTTTTGGAGTTTTAACTACTGATACTATGCAGCAGGCTCTAGAAAGAGCAGGGATTAAAAATAATCTTGGTTGGAATTATGCTTTACAAGCAATTGAGATGGGATCCTTAATTAAAAATTTAAATTAATTGAAAAAATTTAATTATTTCTATCATTGATCCCTTCTTTGAGATAAAATAAAAAAGCTATGCGGATGTAGCTCAGTGGTAGAGCATCTCCTTGCCAAGGAGAATGTCGAGAGTTCGAATCTCTTCATCCGCTTTTAATATTTGTATCCTCTACAGTAACGTTAATGATGATTTTGTAATGACACGATTAATTTCTACAGAGGATTTAAAGGGATTATTTACTAAACCTTATGGTGCAGATGCACCAACAAAACAAAAATGGGCTGAATTTTATAACGAGAATGTTATATTTGTAGATCCAACCCAGGAAACACAAGGCTTAGATTCTTATATCAAAGCTCAAGAAAAACTAGTTAAAAGATGTGATGATATTTTTTTAGAAACTCATGCAATCTCCATAAGTGGAAATTGTGGATTTGTTGAATGGAAAATGGGTCTAAAAATTATGGGTAAAGAATTTATTTACCCTGGAACTACTCGTTTATTATTTGGTGAAAATGGATTAATAAAAGAGCATAGAGATTATTTTGATTTTTGTGGACCAACTTTTGGACCAGTTCCTATTTTAGGCCCTTTTATAAGATGGATTTATAGTAAATTTGTTTCTTGATCTTTTTTGTACATATAGTTTTTTATATTTCACGAATTAATAAATTTTGAGAAGTTACATCTTTGAAATCCAATTGAGAATAAAATAATTTTTTATTCGTTGTCATTAAATATAATTTCTTTGTATTTTTTATTTTTTTAGAAGATAAAAGATTGCTTACAATTAATTTTCCAAAACCTTTGCCTTGGTAATCTTGATCAATAACAATATCCCAAAGCACCCCGCGGTAAATCCCATCAGTCAATGCTCTACCAAAACCAACTATTTTGTTGCCAACCCAAAGACTTACTACAACATCACTATTAGCAAGACATTTCCTTAGATCATTAATTGTTCTATTTTTTGCCCAGAAAGCATTTTTATCTAGCAATTTTTGTAGCTTATTTAATGCATTAGTTGGTTTTAGATTCGGACCAAATCCAAAAAATCTTAACCCTAAAGCTCCTCTGGAATGGTGGATTAGAAATATTTCTTTCATTTGATAAAGGTTTTAGAAAGTGAACAATAGAAGGTTATCTTTGTGATTTCAATCTAAATACCTTAGTCGATCATTTCTATAAAATAAAGAGATATTTTTTTTCTGCATTCTGTTGTAACGCACTAATTTATAATGTTTGTAATAAGATAAATTTTTTAAGGACTGAAACTTATGCTAAAACTTTTGTTGGGAGACCCAAATACACGAAA
>CACGHR010000070.1 GCA_902572915.1 uncultured Prochlorococcus sp. | reverse complement strand
GGCTGACGGGCAATACCCTCAACAGCACCTTGAGCTGCGTTACCCTGTCCAAGACCTGGGCCAATAGCACCTAGACCAACTGCTAAACCAGCAGCTACAACTGATGCAGCGGAAGTAATCGAATCCATAATTTTGAAATAAAGAGCTTAATACTTTTGATAATCTTTGTTGTCATACACGCTTGGACATCCTTTGTTTTAAGAATGGGTCTGATATTTTCAGACCTACGCGATTAGATATTTTGCCAGATTACAGACCCTTTGTAAAAGCGTCTGAATGTATTGGAGGACAGCTAATGATGTTCTTCAACAGCTTCTCCAATGTAGTAGGCCGCTAGAGTTGCAAAAATCAATGCCTGAATTGCACTAGTAAATAATCCTAGGAACATAACAGGTATTGGAAGAATTAGCGGAACTAAAAAGACTAGAACACCAACAACAAGTTCATCAGCCAAAATATTTCCAAATAGCCTGAAAGAGAGTGATAAAGGTTTCGTAAAGTCCTCTAGAATTTTGAAAGGAAGCATAATAGGAGTTGGGTGAACATAATATTCGAAGTATCTCCAACCCTTGTTGCTTAAACCTGCATAGAAATAAGAAAGTGAAACCAATAAAGCCAAGGCTATTGTTGTATTAATATCTGCAGTAGGTGCTCCTAATTCTCCACTTGGTAACTTAATCAATCTCCAAGGAATTAAAGCTCCTCCCCAATTACTAACAAAGACGAATAAAAATAAAGTACCTATAAATGGCATCCAATCTCTATATACTTTTTCACCTATTTGCGTCCTAGCGAGATCTCTTATGTAATCCCAGAGGAACTCAAGCAAGTTTTGAAGGCCTTTAGGATCATTTTCCATTTTTTTAGTACCTAAAGAAATAAAAACTAATAACGCTCCTAATAAAATCCAAGATGTTAAAAATACCTGCCCATGAAGTCTGATATTTCCAATTTGCCAATAAAGATGTTGACCAACTTCTAATGCTGCAAAATTTGTTAGCAAGGAATTAAAAAACATTTGTTTTGAATAAAAAAAATTTACTTAAGAACGTGAAAAATAAAGAATGAGTGAAGGCTTATAAATGAAAAAACCTATCATCGCAGGAAAAATATCCAATGATCCTAGCTTGCTCGCAAAAATAAAGAGGCAAACTGGAACTAATAGTTGCAATTTTGATACACCTGATGATTCTTTACCAAGTTTCCCTATACTCTTGGCAAGCAAACGAAGGTAAAAAATGCCGGCAACTGCACCTATAAAAATACTAAAACCAAAAGTAAAGCCTAGAAAAATTCCAGTTATTGATGCTAATAAAATAGAAACAATAAAAGTAATTCCAAAAATTGTTAATTGCAATTTTGTGTATTCATCATTTTGGGAAAGCAAATGATCTATTTGATTGGCAATGCCAGATTTACTTTCTTTGATGATCGAATTATTCAGGGATTGAGGAAATTGAACATTTTCATTAGAAGGATGCTCAAGTTTTTTTCTATTTGAGTCCACAGATGTGAACATAGTTTAGAAACCTCTCTGAATGGTTTTAAGTAAGTATATAAACTCACGGAATCTATCACGGAGAGGTGCCTTTTAGCTAGTTTTTTTTTATAAAAAATTAATTCTTAAGATTTATGATGAATCTTTAGGCCATTTTTTACTTCATTCTCCAAAAATAACATTTATGAAAAGTCATCTTTTTAATTGCGTTAACACTTTAAAACGTTAATAAAAGACTTGGCAAAATCTCAATTAAACGGCTCAATAGTAAATATACATCGAAAAAATTGGAGATAAGTCAAGAAAAAATAAAATATAAAAGAATTTCTAAAAGAAAAAAAATCTTTAGCTCTAATTACAAAAAAAATTTCAGTAATTTAACAGAATCTATATTTCCCTTACCTTGGGCAATATGGCCTTATGAAGCAAAAATCCTCATTGTCATAATTGGAATTTGGTCAATATTAGGAATATGCATACTAGGATCATCAAGTTGGTGGGTGGCTAGTAGGGAAATGGGAAATTGGGCTTACTTCTTAAAAAAACAAATCATTTGGACAATTCCAGGAATTGGTTTATTTTATTTCGTACTTAATACAAAAATTAGAAATCTTTTAAAGTTTTCAAGAATTATTTTTTATATTTTATTTTTTTTGATTTTCCTTACAAATCTTACTGGAATTACAGTTAATGGATCTTCAAGATGGCTAGTACTTGGCAATTTACGTCTGCAGCCATCTGAATTAATTAAACCTTTTCTAATTCTAGAAGCTTCTAATCTTTTCGCACATTGGAATCTGATAAAGAATGATAAAAAACTAATTTCACTAATAACCTTTGGTTTATTAATTTTATTAATACTTAAACAGCCTAATTTAAGTACTGCATCATTAACAGGAATTCTTCTTTGGGTAATGGGTTTATGTGGAGGAGTAAAACTTAGCTCTCTTTGCTCATTTGCCTCAATAGGATTCATTACTGGATGTATCAGCATCCTTAATAACGAATATCAAAAACTGAGAGTTACTTCATTTGTAAATCCTTGGAAAGATCAACAAGAAAATGGATTTCAATTGGTTCAGAGTTTATTAGCTATAGGTTCAGGTGGTCTTTTTGGCCAAGGTTTTGGACTGTCTATACAAAAATTGCAGTATCTACCGTTCATGTATACAGATTTTATTTTTGCCATTTTTGCGGAAGAATTTGGTTTGTTGGGGTGTACTCTTTTCTTAGGATTTTTAGCAGTATTCTCTTATATATCCCTAAGAATTAGTCTTAAGTGCAGGAACAACTACACAAAATTAGTTGCTATCGGAAGTGGCGTATTGTTGACAGGACAATCAATAATGCATATAGCTGTAGCAACAGGTTCAATGCCTACTACAGGCTTACCACTACCTTTCATTAGTTATGGAGGTAATTCATTAATAGCCTCTTTTTTTATTGCAGGGATGTTAGTGAGATGTTCATTAGAGTCAACAGGATTAATTGGTATGATTAGTACACGAAAGACTCTTAATTAGTTAGAATTTAAAGGATTTAATTCAAGCTATCGAATCATTTAATTTAGTTATTTCAGAATTATCTCAAAAGGGTAATCTGCTTATGCAGAATGGTCTTAATAGTCCTGGTCCATTTACTATATTTTTGGTTTTCAGCGCAGGACTTTTAACAAGTCTTGGGCCATGCTCATTATCATTACTTCCAGTGACAATTGCTTATATAGGGGGAACAGAGAAAAATAAATTTAAACTTATTAGTTTTTCAGGAGGAGTAGTTTTTTCGCTTGTGGCACTTGGGGCTGCGAGTGGATTCCTAGGTAAAATATATGGGCAAATTCCATCTTATTACACTTCATTTGTTGCTCTAATAGCAATAATAATGGGTTTAAATTTATTA
>CACGHR010000069.1 GCA_902572915.1 uncultured Prochlorococcus sp. | reverse complement strand
ATTAAATTTTTTATCACATTAGCTTCAGCATCTGGCAGGGCAGAGTGAGCTAACGGATTTACTTTTACCCCACTTTGATGCACTACTCTTCCAGGAACTCCAACGACAGTACTATTACCCTCTACATTACGTACAACGACAGAACCTGCACCAATACGGGTATTAGATCCTACTGTGATGGATCCAAGCACTTTTGCACCAGCTCCAACTACAACGTTTTCTTTTAAGGTTGGATGTCTTTTCCCATGACTTTTACCAGTACCTCCTAATGTGACCCCCTGATAGAGCAAGCAATTATTTCCTATTTCAGCTGTTTCACCAATCACAACTCCCATTCCATGATCTATGAAAACCCTTTTACCGATTTTTGCCCCAGGATGAATTTCAATGCCTGTTACTTGTCTGTTGAGATGACTTAATAAGCGAGGAATTAAAGGAATTTTTAATCTCCATAATTTATGAGTAAACCTATGAATAACTATTGATTGAAAGCCTGGGTAGCAAAGAAAAATTTCTAAAATTCCTCTTGCAGCAGGATCTCTTTCTTTGATAATTTCTACATCTGATTTAAAAGTTCTTAACACCATGTTCTAGTTAACAACTCCAATTTCTTTTTTTAATTGATTAATGGTTTGTATACTTAAATAATTTTTAGCACACATTATTTGAGGTAATCGCATTAGTTGAGAACGATTTTTTAATAAAGTGTTTTCTACAACTGATAAACTAGGTCCATCGCACACTATGTGGTTGGAAGCCTTTAAAAGTGATAGTAATCGACTGTTATTATCTGAGATTGCAGTCATAATCATTAATTCACTTCCTCGCATGCTGTGTATGATAACTTCTGCTGCTCTCAATAAACCAGGACTAATGCTAACAATACCTACACAACTTCCAGCATTTAATTCTTTGATAATTTTCAATTCCTTTTGAAAGTCGCTCAAGTCAACTGCAATAGCTCGAACCCCATATTGTTTAGCAACTTTTTCTAGAGGCTGTAAGAAATATCTACTTGTGACAATAGTACCATTATTTGTGCTGCTCAAAACTTTTTCTAATTCTTCCATAGGAACAACCTCTACTGGCACATTAACTTTTGGAGAAAGGTCTTCTGCTATTAACATAGAAGCGCCTATATCCTCTCTAGGGGTACTTACTATAATTTTTGCGCCGCATTTAATACGCCAATCAATTTCATTAGTTAATATTTCTCTTGTTTCTTGTAAGGTACAGCCAATATTTATAAAGTTATCTATAGCCTTCTTTGCTTCTTGATCTGGTGGTTTATTTATTTTATCTTTTGTATAAACTGATTTGTTGAAGTCTTTCTTAGTAAGATTATCTCTTACATAAATGCCTGACCCAGCTATCGCTTCAACAACTCCATCTATTTCAAGTTGTCTGTAAACTTTGCTTATAGTATTCCGATGGAGCCCAGTCTGCATAGCAAGTTGCCTAGTGCTGGGAAGTCTATGACCTGGTGGATAATGTCTTGCAGCTATTGCAAAACAAATTTGATTATAAAGTTGAGTTGATGCTGGAATATCACTTTCTTGTTGAATATGGAATCTCACTTTGTAAAATCCTAAGTAATTAATTTACACCCTTAGTGACACTTTAACATTCGTCATAGTTTTTCGATACCAATTGCTTACTCTGAATCTTTTTTAATAAGAGGAGTTTTTCTAGGGCTTAAAAACATAATCATATTTCTCCCTTCTCTTTTGGGCTTTTGTTGCACTTCTGATTGTTCTTCTAAGTCATTAGCCATTTTTAAAAGAAGTGTTTCAGCTAAATTTGAGTGTTGAATTTCTCTACCCCTAAAAATAACGGTGCATTTTACTTTATCTCCTGATTTTAAAAATTTAGTAGCTTGTCCTATTCGTACGTCATAATCGTGTTTGTCAATTTTATACCTCATTTTTACTTCTTTAACTTCTGTTTGGTGAGATTTCTTTCTTGCTTCTTTTGCTTTTTTTTCTTGTTCAAATTTATATTTTCCATAGTCCATGATTCTACAAACAGGAGGATTTGCTTTTTCGCTTACCAAAACTAAATCAAGTTCCCTTTGAGAAGCTATTTCTAATGCCTTCACTCTATCTATGACGCCTAATTGTTTACCATCTGAATCTACCACTCTTAGTTCAGGGTATTTTATTCTTTCATTGATATTTGGGAGCTCTCTAACGGGAGCGCGGCGGTCAAAGCGTGGGCGTGGGGGCATTCAGTTTAGTTAATAAATTGATTGGATGATGAATAAAATCTATTATTTATAAATTTAGCCTAAAAAAGACTCTATCTTAATTATTGCATCTTTTAGCAGGTTTTTGTTATTAAGCCAAATAGGGTTATTTTTATTACGAAACCATGTTTTTTGTCTTTTAGCAAATTGTATTGTTTTTTTAGTAGTTAGCTCAATGGCCTCATCCATCGTTAAAATGTTGTTTAAAACATCCTTAGCTTCTCGGTAACCAATTGTTTCTAATATTTTCATATGAGATCCATATTTAGAAATAAGGTGTTTAGTCTCTTCAATAATTCCAGAAATGAACATATTTTTTGTTCTTTGCATTATTCTTTCTTTTAAATTGTCTCTATCTAATCCAAGCTCTATTATTTTCCATTCAGGTGGTTTTTGAACTGTTTGAGTTGATAAAGGTTTACCAGTGACGTAAAAGACTTCTAAAGCTCTTATGGTTCTAATATGATCAGCAAAATTGATTTTTTTTGTTGATATTGGATCACAATGTTTTAAAAGCTCCCAACGTTTTTTTTGACCAAGCTCTTCTAATTGTTCTCTTAAATTATTTTGGGGAGGTACATCTGGAACAAAAAACCCTTTTGTTATTGAGTTCATATATAATCCACTTCCTCCAACAAGAAAAGGAATTTTGCTTTGTTTGATTTCTTTTTTTATTGACTTTTGAGCAATTTCTTGAAATTGCTTTACATTGATTGGATTAGTTGGTTCTTCAATATCTATTAAAAAATGCTTAATTTTTCTCTGTTGATTCTCAGATGGTTTGGCTGTTCCAATATCCATAGATTTATAAATTTGTCTCGAATCGATATTATGAATACGAGTTTTAAAATATTCTGCAATTTCTATTGCTAATTCTGTTTTGCCACTTGCTGTAGCACCAACTAAAACTATTACATGAGGTTGATAAAGAGACATACTAATTTCTGAAGAAAAATATATAAGCTATATAATTAAAGTGATTAAATTTTTCATGGACTTCGAGCCTTTCTCCTATTGCGGTGGTAAGTTAAATGAAAGACTTTTTAAAAATTACTTTTTAAAAGTTTAATGTTTTTTTATCTTATATTAAATGAGTGAGGACAAAAGATCTAATAAAATCTCAAATGATTATGGCGCGGAACAGATTCAGGTTTTAGAAGGTTTAGAGCCAGTCCGTAAACGCCCTGGAATGTATATAGGTTCTACAGGTCCAAGAGGTTTGCATCATTTAGTATATGAGGTAGTTGATAATTCAGTTGATGAAGCACTTGCAGGACATTGTGACCATATAGAAATAGTTCTCCATGCAGATGGCTCAGTTTTAATCTCTGATAATGGGAGAGGAATTCCAACAGATATTCATCCAAGAACAGGGAAAAGTGCATTGGAAACTGTACTTACTGTTCTTCATGCGGGGGGTAAATTCGGAAGTGGTGGTTATAAAGTTTCAGGCGGCTTGCATGGAGTAG
>CACGHR010000068.1 GCA_902572915.1 uncultured Prochlorococcus sp. | reverse complement strand
CCTTTATCTAGTTCAACAATAAGTTGTTCATTTTTGGATAACTTCTCTAGAGCCAATTTAATTTTGACGACATTTAAAGGACATGGAACAGATTTAAGATCCAAATGCTTTAAAAAAGTCATTAAGATTCTTTACCAAATAATTTA
This sequence comes from uncultured Prochlorococcus sp., assembly GCA_902572915.1. Classification (GTDB taxonomy): domain Bacteria; phylum Cyanobacteriota; class Cyanobacteriia; order PCC-6307; family Cyanobiaceae; genus Prochlorococcus_A. The sequence goes on along the minus strand of CACGHR010000068.1, from coordinate 3,621 downwards.
CTAAATAGTCCACTACTAGAATTGATATTTTTATCTGAATATTGAGAAGCTAAATTCTCTAAAAGGTTTCGTTCTGCGTCAGTTATACGAGTTGGCAATTTTACCTTTACTAGAACTTCATGATTTCCTCTAGCAACTGGATTACCAAGTCTCGGTACCCCTTTATTCTCAAGTGAAAGAGTTGTATTTGGTTGCGTACCACTAGGAATTTTTAAATTAACATTGCCATCAACAGTAGTAATTTCAACAGTATCTCCTAAAATAGCCTGCAAATAACTCACTGCTATTTCAGAGTAAATAGTGACACCATCTCTTTTTAATTTTGAATCATTCTTCACCTTGATAAAAACATAAAGATCTCCAGGTGGACCTCCTCTTAAACCAACGTTTCCCTCACCGGAAACTCTTAATTTAGTACCAGTATCAACTCCTGAAGGAATATTAATTCGTAATTTTTTTCTAACTTGCTTTACGCCATTACCTCCGCAACTTGAACATGGATCAGCAATTATTTGACCAATTCCATTACATGAAGGACATTCAGCTACTTGTGTGAAATTACCAAATGGTGTTCTCGTAGCTCTTCTAACTTGTCCACTTCCTCCACAAGTTGTGCAAGCTTTTGGTCCTGTTCCTGGTTTAGCACCTGTTCCCTTACAGAGTTCACATGTCTCGAGATGAGGAATTTTAATTTCTCTTTGTTGGCCAAATATTGCATCTTTAAAATCGACATTAAGATCATATCTTAAATCATCTCCTTGTTGAGGACCTCTTCTTTGAGTTCTTCCTCCCTGCGGATTTTGTCCGCCAAAGCCATTAAAAAAGGTTTCAAACAAATCTGCAAAGCCGCCCATATCACCCATATCAGGCATTCCGGCTGCACCACCAATACCAGCCTCTCCAAACTGATCATATCTGGCTCTAGTTTCAGGGTCTGCTAAAGCTTCATAAGCCTTACCAATTTCTTTAAATTTTTCTTCAGCACCTGGTTCTTTATTAACATCAGGATGATATTGTCTTGCTAATTTTCTATAAGCCTTTTTTAAGGTATCTGCATCAGCATCTCTTGAAACTCCAAGTATTTGATAAAAATCAGCCATTAGATAATGCTCTCGTAAAAATTTGGAATTTATACATCTTCAGAAGTATTTTCCTCTGAATTGATATCTTCTTCAACTTTATCCTTTTCTACTTCCTCTTGTGAATTTTGTATGCCAGGGCCCATAGAAACTTTAACCAAAGCATGTCTCAAGACCTTACCTTCTAGATGATACCCTCTCTGCAATTCTTCCACAATGAAATCTTCTTTAAACTCTTCACTTGGCTCTCTTAATACAGCTTCATGTAAATTTGGATCAAATTGCTGGCCAACAACTCTCATAGGTGCAACGCCTTGTTGTTTTAAAACTTCTACTAATTGTTTATACAATCCTTGATAACTTCTATGAAGAGCTTGAGCCTCTTCGCTTTCTGGTTTAAGTTGTTGTCTTGCTCTCTCAAAGTTATCAACTATTGGGAGTATTGAAGTTAAAGACTTAGAAACAAGTTGAATTTTTAAATCGTCCTGATCCCTAGACTGCCTTTTTCTAAAATTATCAAAGTCTGCTGAAATTCTTACATATTGATTTTTTAATGGCTCATGCTCTTTTTCTAACTGTTCTAACCTTGCATCATTATTGGAGATAGTATTTTTTAAGTCTTCAGTATTTATTTCTTCTATTTTTTGAGAAGATAATTCTTCATTTTCAATTATTTGATTTTCTGGAGATGAAGCTTCCTCAGGAGTATTATCCTGATTAGAAACGTCATTTTCTTTATTATCAATATTGTCTGATTGATTTTCAATCATTTTTCTGAAATTTCAATAAAACTATTTTCTATTAAAATAAAGCACAAAACAAGTTGCGGAAGGCCGCACAAATTTTTACTCAGGAACAAATCTTAATGCTAAGCCGTTATTACAGTATCTTTTGCCTGTTGGAAGTGGCCCATCATTAAAGACATGTCCTTGATGACCTCCGCATCGAGAACAATGGTATTCGGTTCTTGGGACAATAAGCTTGAAATCAACCTTAGTTTCAACTGATCCTTGAATTGAGTCCCAGAAACTTGGCCATCCTGTGCCACTATCAAACTTTTTATCTGAGAGAAAAAGCGGGAAGTCACACCCTGCGCAATAAAAAACCCCTTTTCTTTTCTCATTATTCAATTTGCTACTGAAAGCTCTTTCAGTTCCTTCCTCCCTCAAAATATAATAAGATTCTGGACTAAGCCTAGATTTCCATTCATCTTTTGATAAATTCCACTCTTTTTTAGAATCTATTGATGAAGCTAATACTTGAATAGGCTGAAATATTATTTTTAATATCGACATAATAGGAATTAAAATGAAAGTTCTTCTTGATAGAAATTGATTCATATATTTAAATCACAAAGATAATGAATAATACTCAATCTAATTCTATAAAAAATATTCATAAATTAAGTATTGCACCAATGATGGATTGTACCGATAAACATTTCAGGATGATAATGAGAAAAATAAGTTCTAAAGCTCTCTTATATACAGAAATGATTGTAGCCCAAAGCTTAATTTATACGAAAAAAAAAGAAAGTTTTCTTGATTTTAATAGTGAAGAACACCCAATAGCAATTCAATTTGGTGGAGATAGTCCTGAAATCCTTAGAGAAGCTGCCCGAATGGCGCAGGATTGGGGTTATGACGAAATTAACTTTAATGTTGGGTGTCCAAGTCCAAGAGTATGTTCTGGGAATTTTGGGGCTTCACTTATGAAGGATCCTGAAAAAGTTGCAAGATGTATTGAATCCTTAAAAAATAATTGCAACATACCTGTCACAATTAAACACAGAATCGGCGTAGATAACCATGATAGTTTTATAAATTTGAATAATTTCGTAAGATGTATCGCGAATGCTGGTGCAGACCGATTTACAGTTCATGCTAGAAAAGCCATATTAAAAGGACTAAATCCAAAACAAAACAGGACTATACCTCCGCTTAAATACGATGTAGTAAAGAAATTGAAAGAATTAAATCCAGAATTATTAATTGAAATTAATGGGGGATTTACAAATATTGATGAATCATTAGCAGCCCTCAATGATTTTGATGGAGTTATGGTTGGGCGATCTATATATAAGTACCCTTTGAGATGGACCGAAATTGATCAAAAAGTTTATGGAATTAATACAAAATGCAAATCTGCATCTGATATTATCTTCTCCTTAATACCATACATAGAAAAACACTTAAGTAATGGAGGAAAATCTTGGGATATTTGTAAACATCTGATAAATTTGGTTGAAGGTATTCCAAAAGCTAAAATTTGGAGGAATCAAATTTCTACAAATTCTATAAGAAAGGAATTAGACATTGATTATCTTCTTAAATTAACTTCTGAGCTAAAAGAAATGGGTCACTAATTTTCTTCACTCGAAGCATTACTCTCATTAGACCCCCCCCTTTTCCTTCTGATCCTACCGCTTTCATAATCAGAGTTTTCAGAAGAATTACTGTAACTTCTATCTTCCCAACCTTCTGCTCCAGAGGATTTATTGGTATAAGAAGTTTTAGACTCAGAATCACCTCCGCCGTAACCA
>CACGHR010000067.1 GCA_902572915.1 uncultured Prochlorococcus sp. | reverse complement strand
TAGATATTAATGGTGGTGATTTTAGTCCAAGTCTTTTTTCTAAAACAAATTTTGCCGAGGCAGACTCTGCGCCACTTACAAAACCCCAAATGATTCCATTACTTTCTAATAAGTCAAAAAACTTTTTATCAACTAATAACTCTTCATTTGTTATGAATCCAGACCAATATTTGCTGTCTTCATTTGGATCTCCTCCAAAATAAAATTTTTCAAAACATTTAACTATGTCCTCTCTTGAAGGTATTTCAATGTTAAAATTCCCTTTTTTTTTAAATCTTTTTATAAATTCTAAACTTAAATCCCAGTCATTATTCCAGATCCCTTCATTTTTGGCATTATCAATATCTATATAACTTGGCTCCCATCCGGTAAATTTGTAGACAGTTTTTTTTAATGAAAGTCTGTAACTATTTTCTACGCTCCGTATTACACCATCTATGTCAAATAAAATTAAACCAATTTGTTTCAATGAATTTTCTTAATACTTTATAAAAGATTAGTATTCTTATTAAAAAAAAGCAAAGAAAAATATTCTATAGAAAATTTATTTATTACCTAAGCTTAATTTTGTAAATATCCTCTTGGAGTAAGAAATATTTCATCTATTAATGTGGTTTGAGAATTGCCAATAATTATTATTGATAACATGTCTATTTCTTTAATCGGGATAGTGTTTAAAGTGAAAAATTTTTTTGATTGATTTTCTCTCCCTACTTGTCTAGCTATTAAAACAGGAGTATTACCTGGCCTAGATTTTAAACATTGATCAATTACACTTTTTAGCTGCCAATTTCTCTCAATTGATTGAGGATTAAATAAAGCCATAACAAAGTCACCTAGAAGAGCTCCTTCAATTCTTTTTTCTATTAAAGACCAAGGAGTTAACTTGTTACTTAAGCTAATTGAACAAAAGTCATTCATTAATGGTGCTCCACTAAGCGCGGCTGCTAATTGAACACTACTTATACCAGGATGTACTTCAAAGTAAGGTCTAGATTCTTTTTCGATTTTTTGAAGCAACTCCAAAAGTAAGCCAGCCATTCCATAGAATCCAGATTCCCCTGAAGAGATTAAAGCCACTTTTATTCCTTCTTGGGCTAGTTTAATTGCTTTACTGCATCTCTCTTTTTCTTCAGTAAGTTTACTTTCAATTAAAACTTGGTCACTCCTTTTTAAGGACTTAATTAAATCTAAATACATTTTGTAACCTATCCAAATAGTACATCTTGAAAGTGCTTTTTTTGCATTACTTGTGAGGAAGGAGATATCACCAGGTCCACTTCCAATAATATGTATTTCGCCATGGGTTGGATTATATTGATTTTTTGATTCTGCTACTGCGATAGTTACTGCCCCAGATTGATTTTTAAAAATTCTTTTTTCTTCTAATAATTTTGATTCTTCTCCTGCTGCGAGTAAACAAGAGGCTTCCGCTACAGAAGGGGTGCCAATTTCATTTTCTACAACGCTTGAAGGATTTGGAACAATTATTGTTAAAAGATCTTCTTTCCTAAAAAACTTTATAGGCAAGTTTTTTTCTTCAGCAAGTTCTAAAATTCCCTTCTCATCTTTTTTAATATCAACCGTAGCAAGTCCTGCAATTGAATATTTGGATAAATTTCTCGACTCCAATAAATTATTTAAAGAATTTGCTATTAATTCTTTGCTTGTATTTCTTTCACATCCAATGCCAATCCATAATACGGGCGGGTGCCAAGTTGTTTCATGATTTTCGAATATACTTACATGAAATGTCGAATCTGGTTTTTCAATTTCTTTTTCATTAATTTGATTAATAATCTCCCCTGATTCTGAATTTTTCCATAAGCTATTACCAGATAATTGTTTGCAAAATATTTCTTCGTTCTTAGCTTGTTTAATTACTAGTTTTGACCAATCCTTTATGTTGCCAGATCTTTCCCAACCCCATTGATTCCCAAATGCATCAAGATTTAAGAAGCTTTGATCATTGGAATTATTAGTTTCTATTATTTCGCCACCAATTAAATTAGCAATTTGACATGCAATATTTTGCGTATTTGACTGATGTAAGCCAATCAAAGGAACTATCTTGGAACATTTGTTATCTATAACGATTACTCCTGGATCTTGATCTTTAGAGGTTAAAAAAGAATTTATTATGCGTATTGATGCAGCAATTGAGCCTATAAAAATAATTAAATCTATCTCCGGCCATTTTTTAAGTAAGATTTCTCTAGGTTTTTGTACTTGAATAAGTTCATTTTTATCTCCATCATTTTTTGAAGAACCTGCAATATATATATCTTTGACAAATTCCGTTTTTTTAAGCCTTTTTAAAATTTCTTTTGAATTATTAGATAGACCTATAGCAATTCCTTTCAAATCAGAAACTATTGATAGTTACGTTGAAATTATATACTGTCGCTGGATTTAAAAAATTTTCTTTGAAATATAAAAAAAAATTTAAGAAATTTTTTTAAATTTTGAGTAAAAATACTCATAATTTAGTCATAGACTAGAATTTAACAAAATATTCATATAGTAACAATCATTAGAACATTTGTTACGTTAATGCATAACGAAAGAATCTTTGCCTTATTATTTTTGAAACGAATATCTAAAGTTCCGAGGGATTCGTTTTCTTGAACATTATGATTAAAAATAGGTTCAAGATCCGATCAATCGGCTTTAATGTCAATTATTTTCGAGGTGCTAGATGACCATCAGCCCACCAGAAAGTGGAGAAAAAAACAAAAAAGTTTTGGAGGATCCTGTCAAGGCCGATCCAAGACCTATTGATTTTGCCAAATTAGATAAGCCAGGTTTCTGGTCAAGTAAATTATCTAAAGGTCCAAAAACTACAACTTGGATCTGGAATTTGCATGCTGATGCACATGATTTCGATGTGCATACAGGCGATGCTGAAGAAGCAACAAGAAAAATCTTTTCAGCTCATTTTGGACATCTTGCAGTCATCTTTATATGGATGAGTGCTGCATTCTTCCATGGAGCAAGATTTTCTAATTACTCAGGTTGGTTAGCTGATCCAACTCATGTCAAACCTGGAGCTCAGCAAGTTTGGGCAATTGTTGGTCAAGAAATGCTGAATGCTGATCTTGGTGCTAACTACAATGGAATTCAAATCAGTTCAGGAATATTCCACATGTGGCGAGCATGGGGAATAACTAATGAGAGTGAACTGATGGCTTTGGCAATAGGTGCTGTAGTAATGGCTGCACTTATGCTTCATGCTGGAATTTTTCATTATCATAAAGCAGCTCCAAAAATGGAGTGGTTCCAAGATATTGAGTCTATGCTAAACCACCATATAGCTGGTTTAGTTGGATTAGGATCTTTAGCATGGGCTGGCCATTGTATTCATATCGGAGCTCCTACTGCAGCTCTATTAGATGCAATTGATGCAGGCTCTCCATTAGTTATTAATGGAAAAGAAATAGCAACTATTGCAGATATGCCTATGCCCCATCAACTCTGCGATCCACAAATTATCGGTCAGATATTTCCAGGATTAGCAAGTGGTACAGGCAACTTCTTTAGTTTAAATTGGTTAGCTTTCTCAGACTTCCTTACTTTCAAAGGCGGACTTAACCCTGTGACAGGAAGCTTGTGGATGACTGATGTTTCCCATCATCATTTAGCTTTTGGTGTAATAGCAATAATCGGTGGTCACATGTACAGAACCAATTACGGTATTGGTCATAGTATGAAAGAAATATTAGATTCACAACAAGGAGACCCAATATTATTCCCTGCACCTAAAGGTCATCAAGGCCTTTTTGAGTTCATGGCAGAAAGTAGACATGCTCAGCTTTCAGTAAACCTAGCGATGCTTGGATCAATAAGCATACTTGTATCTC
>CACGHR010000066.1 GCA_902572915.1 uncultured Prochlorococcus sp. | reverse complement strand
CATAAATGTGTGAGGGTGGTTACAAATATTCCAATAACTATTGGTAAAGGTTTAACAGGAATTTCTTGGGGAGAAGAAATTACAAAAGATCAGAAATTATTTACAAAAAAATTATTTGAAAATAATAGTAAGATTTATGAATTTACTGAAGATCACCTTGATATATTTTTAGCGTTAACTTCATCAGGTCCTGCTATTATTGCTTTAATTATAGAGGCATTAAGTGATGGAGGATTGAGCGGTGGATTACCAAAAATACTTTCAGAGGAACTTGTTATGGAAATGATACTAGGGACTATAAGTCTACTAAAAGAAAACAAACTAACTACTTCTGAGCTTAAAAATCTAGTAACCTCTCCAGGAGGAACAACTATTTCTGCTTTAAGGGTTTTAGAAAAAAAGAGTGTAAGGTCAGCATTAATTGAATCAATAGTTTCAGCTAGTAATAGAAGTAAAGAGTTTCGTTAGTTTGCGAAATTACCTTTTAAGTTCATATAAACTCTCTCAAGTGAATTTATATTTTTAGTAATTGTATATCTCTCAATTACTCTTTCTCTAGCTTTTTCTCCAAGATTTTTTGTAAATGATGGATGTTCCACAAGAATTGGGATTATAGTTTTTAATTGTGTAGCCACATTTTCTGTTGAAATCACTATTCCTACTCCATTATCTAAAACTTCACCATCAGCTCCGGCATCAGTGGCTACACATGCAGTATTGGTAGACATTGCCTCTAAAAGTGATAAAGATAAACCCTCTACTAAGCTTGGTAAGAAAAAAACTTCTGCTATTTGCATTATTGCCACTCTAGTTTCTAAATCTAACTCGGCACCCCACCAAATTAATTTATCACTACTAACGTCACAAAAACTATTTTCAAGTGTTGGTTTAAGTGGCCCATCTCCAACAATAACTAATTTGCAATTATTTTTTTTTGTATGGCGCCAAGAACGTAAAAGTGCCTCGATATTTTTCTCATTGGCAATCCTTCCCATATATAAAAATATTCTTTTATTCCCAAGTTTGTTTTTTACCTGATCATATTTTGTATTTTTTTCGCAAAAAGGTTTCCAAATATTTTCATCAACGCCGTTTGGAATAATTATTTGTTTTTCTTTAGGTACTCCTAATTTCTCAAGAACATTTTTTTGAAGTTCAGAAAAAATAATAATCCTATCAAACTTCGCTAAAGAAGGCGCATAAAGTTGATACGTTAATTGTTGAGTGCTAGCAGTTAAATTTCTATTTTTTGCATCAAAAGGGGGGTGAAATGTTCCTATAAGTGGAACATTAATTTCTTTACAAAGCTCTGGAAGTTTAAAGTCCAAAGGAGATAAAGTTAGGCTTGCGTGTACTATATCAGGTTTTAATCTTTCCAATGATAACCTTAGCTCTTTTTCTGCTCTTGGAGAGGGTATTGTATAAACTTGGGACTTTATTAAATATGGGAGACTTACATCAGGATCATTTGCCAGAAATAATGGTTTTGATGAATTTGAACTTGAGGGATTGTCGAAATGAATAAAACTAATTTTATGCCCTCTAGCCTTCAATTCCTCAGTAGTTGAATTACCATAAGTCACATTTCCACAAAAAGGAGATTTTTTACCCAACCAGGCAATATGAACCACATTAATTTAATTAACTATTAATTAACTTAACAGTCAGAAGCCCCAAGATCATAATTTTAAAAATTTTTAATGTTTCATGAAAATGCTAACTATATATTTCTCTCAATATTTTTAGTGAAGATAGATCTTTCTCTAGTTGAGTAGATATCCAAGTCTCAATTATAAATAATATTTTAAGCCAAACTTTTTTAGGTCCTAATAATTCTCCATTAGATTTTATTGGTAATTCGGGAAAAATAAGTCTTTGTAATAAAGCAACTTCAGATGCATTTATTTTTAGATTACTTTGAGCATCTTCTATAGATGAAAACCCTTCATTTGGCAAAAAATGACAACTCCATTCCCAATTTCCTAAAGGCGGAATAATAGGTTCTCCTGTTTTACAGCAATGATGAATTGGTAAATTAATACCCCCGATGGCTAATAAATGGATTAAAGATTGAATACTAATTGAGAGCATTTTAATATCTTCTTCTTTAGATTCCTCATAATTGTAAATCCTATCTAGATGTGCAAGAACACAAGATAAATAGTTTTGTTGCTTATCATTATTTCCTACTAATAAAAATGTTAATTCAGTTATTGCTTGAGCAGCTGCAAGACATTCAATATTTTTCCCTAGACCAGAATAGCTTTTTAATATTTTAATTTGACGTACAGATTTAAGGTTTCTTCTCCCAAAAATATGCAGACTTAAATATGTTAATGGAGTAGCTGCTGCAAGACTACTTTTAGGTCGCCTAGCACCAGGTACCGCTAATCGAACAATCCCTTGCTCATCAGTAAGAATAGTTATTAATCTATCATTCTCGCCTAATGGAGAAGCTTTAATACAAAGACCTTCTAGTCTGTACTCACCAGAACCAGACATTTAAAAAACCTTTACTTCTTGAAAAATTTCACAAAAATTAGAAGTTCCTACGCAACTAATTCCACTATCAAACAAATCAATAACTTGTGTGAGTTTTTTTATACCACCCACAACTTTGATTTGATTTTGGGAGCCCGTTATTTTTAGTATTTCCGCTACATCATTTGATGTAATAGGAGGTCCAAACCCGTCCCCGAATTGAAAATTTTTTATTCCTAATTCCAAAGATATTTTTATTGCGTTGTACAAAACTTCTTTTTGTAGTTTTGATTTATTAATGATAATTGAAACTGGTAATCCAGATAAATTCACTTGCTCAATTTCAGCAGCGAAAGTTTCTAAGTTTCTTTTGGATAAATTGATAAAGTTTGGTATATATTCAATTCCGTTTGCACCTTTATCTTTTGCAAAATTAACTAATTCTTTAATGAATGTAACTGGTAAATCTGCTAAAGGGTAAGAAATGAGTGCGTTTATGTTTGCACTGTAATCGCTCAGAAGGTTTTTACAATCATCTAAATAATTCAATGAAGTAGAAATATTCTTGATATTATATTTTTTTATTAAATCGCAATTCGCGCAGAAATCTTCCCAGGTTAGATAGGGATTTATAATTATGGCATGAATTTTCTCGTTTAATTCATATTCAATATTGGGCATTTAAAAGTTATTTAGATTGAATCAGTCCATAACCTCCATGATTCCTCTTATATATTACTTGAAGTTCATTATTTTTTTTATTTCGAAAAACATAAAAATCATGATCAATTAGATCTAATTGTTTTCTTGCCTCTTCTGATGAAATTGGATTCATTTCAAAGTACTTATTTTTTATAGATGGCTCAGGCAGAATTGCTTCTATTCCTTCTTTAACTAAAGCTTTATCTAAAAATCTTGATTCCGTAGTTTCAATTGGGAAAGACTCTTTATTTTTAAATTGATTATTATGGATTGTCTTATTGTTTCTTTCTTTGTATTTACGCAATTTTCTACAAAGTTTATTTGAAACTAAATCAATGCTTGAGTATAGATTTTCAGTTTTTTCTTCTGCTCTAATTACAGTACCATTTGCAAAAATTGTAACTTCTGCAGTCTGGAAGGAGACTCTTGGATTTTTTTCTATTGAAAGGTGTATGTCTGCTTCTTTAACGATATCTTTATAGTGATGAGTTGCTTTTTCTATCTTTGCCTCAGTATATTCTTTTAATGCTCCAGTGAGCTCAATATTCTTTCCATGGATTAAAATTTTCATAACAAATCTAAAAATATTTACTTACTTTCTAAATCTACTTAAATATGGTTAATAGAACAGCAATAATTAAACAACCTGATAAAATTTCTTTTTTCAATGATGTTTATAAATTACAAAAAGAATATCAGGAGGCATTGATTTTAGATAATTCTAACCCTGATTTTATTTGGATAGGAGAACATCAACTCTGTTATACGTTGGGTAGGGGTTCTAATTACGATAATTTATTATTTTCTTTGAATGATTATAATTA
>CACGHR010000065.1 GCA_902572915.1 uncultured Prochlorococcus sp. | reverse complement strand
TCATTTTTTGTACCATTTCTTCTAAAGCTGTTAGCTTTTTTCAGCCAAAGAGAAATTGTCGAATTATGGTGTGCAAATTTCTCAACATATATCCTTTCTTCTAGTGTAATTGATTTATCTTGAGCAATTCTTTTAATTATTCCTTGGATCTTTATTCTTTTTGCATTACTTAGAAGCATTTTTGAAGTATTAATTAATTCTTTTTATAGGAGGGATTAATAAATATATCTTGTAAATGTTAATTTCAACAAAATAACTATTTTAAAAGCTTTTAAGCTAGGAAAGTCTTAAGACACTAAAAAAAGGGATCAATAAGTTACTTGTGATACTTTTATTCATTTATCAAACTTATAATTCCTACAAATTAGATAAAAAAAATCAATCTATTAATAAGGATATTTTGAAATTATGATACTTGGAAGTAGCTGTTGCACTATAGTAGAAATGTACTAATATTAGTACAAATGTATTATTAAGATATGAAAGTGATTTCATCTTCTCCTTATGCTCCTTTTAATTCAAGAGAGTGGAATTCTCTAATAAGCAAAAATGCAAAGTTTGAAAATACTCCAATAAAGATTCAAAAAAAATTTTATAGAACTTTTACTCTAAAAAAGATTGAAAAAGATGAACTTTTGCCAAAGAATAATGAACTGCATAAACAAATGCAACTTGTATTCGGATAGAAATATATTAACTAAAAATCTTTTTATTGAATATTATTTTACGAGATCCAATTTTTTGTTAGATTAGTAGAAATACAAGAAGGATTTAATTTGGCTGTAGATCGAGAACTTTTAAAAGAAGTTACCCAAGAACTTTGGAATACCGTAAAAAAACTAAGACCTGAAATAGATCGGCAAACTCGACTTCAATTAGTTTTAAAGGCCTTATTAACTATTGGAGATTTGCCAGATCAAATGCAAGCTGCCATGGTAGTAGGTGTTTGCGCAGAAATGGATAAGAGTGATGTTGATAATGTTGAAAGTAATTCGCAAACTAAAGATTCAAGCGTAGTTGATACTTCTACAGGCAGAAAAGTAGTTAGAAGAAGTTCAGCTAAATAAACCTTTAAAGATTATCCTTTAATTTTCTTTGATTCGTTTTTATTAAGTCTATTGAATAGGTAATATGAAATTACAAGTATGAGAGGAACGAATATTGAATGTAAAGTCATCATTAATTCTGTTTGGCCCATTCCTATAAGATTTGACTCGCTTGGAAGTTGTTCTGACCAAGTGCCAACTAAATGCCAGGCTTGAGGAATTGATAAGAAAAACATATAAGAGCTATAAGTTAAGTTTATGTTCAGATAAAGATTATCATTATTGAACGTTTTTGCTTTCTTTATTCTTATTTCTTAACTAAGTATTTGTAGAGATATAAATAAAAAACTTGATTCATAAATTTATTTTCCTAAGAAGAGTTTTAAATTCTTTTTTACCAATAATTTTTTCAGCTGCGTAAGCACCACTTGCTGAAACAGCAGGAATTCCAATACCTGGAAATGTACTTGCACCGCAAGTAAATAAATTTTTCACTGGGGTTTTGCAGCCTGGGAATAGACCTTTAGCTGCAGATAATGCAGGGCCGTAACTACCGCAATAGGTATTGGTGAATTTTTTATGAGTGATTGGGGTTCCTAGCATTTTTAAATCAATCCTTTCATCTATATCAGGGATGAATTTTCGCACTGCATTAAGGAATATTGAACATCTTTCCTCTTTCAAATTTTTATATTCTAATTCCTTTGTATTTAGGTTTTCCCAAATTTCCCAAGGTTCATTTGCTGGCGTATATCCATGAAGAACATGTTTCCCTTTAGGGGCCATATTTTTATCTAAAACAGATGGGATTGAAAATACAGCTATATTTCTTTCTGCGGTTATACCTTTTTCCCACTCATCAACATGTATGGCATGTAATGGTAAATCTTCAAGACCATCAGCATCAAAACCTAGATGTATATGAAGGAAAGAATCACATTTATTAGGGTTCAAAACTTTTGTATTCCATTTCTTTGAAATTTCATTTGGAATTAACTTTTTTAAATTCCAAACATCAGTATTCGTGACAACAGATTCACAACTATAAATAGAACCATTATTAAGAGTTATACCTGTTGCTAAGTTTTTATTGAAGTTAATTGTCTTTACTCTTGAAGAGAGAATTAATTCTCCTCCATTTTTTTTAAATCCATTAATTAACGCTTTTACGATAGATTCACTGCCTCCTTTAGGGTATTCAAGGTATGAATTTGGTTCAAACCATTCGTTAAATAAAGTAGCCATCGCAGCTGTATTTGTATCATGCATTGACATACCACTTATCAAAAAGCTCAATAAATCAACCCAATTTCTGAGAAAAGGATCCTTTAGATGATTATTTACTAAACTCCCAAAGCCCTTATTAATTTTTGGTATTTGCTTGATATTAGGTAAAAATTTTGAGGTTAAATTTATTAGATCTAAGAAATTTATTGATTCGGGAGAAAATGAGAGTAAAGGTATTTCATTTATTATTTGGCTAAGAGGCTTTATTTCGGAAATAAATGATTCCCATTCTTTAACAGATTTCTTGCCTCTTAAAGTTTTAATTGTTTGTTTAAAAGGTTCTTCCCCCACATCAAGATTAAAATTTCCTTCTGGGACTATGACTTGCCAACTTTTGTATTGAAATAGTTCAACTTCTTCATCAAGTAATTTAAGAATTTGCCCTAGGGGATTAGTTGTCGGCCATTTACCTATTCCGCTCCACAATGAAGGGCCTGATTCGAAAGTATAACCTCTTCTTTTGAAACTGTGAGCGACACCTCCCGGTTGGGTATGAGCTTCACATATAAGAACTTTTTTGCCTGATAAAGCTAGAATCGAACCGCAACATAAACCCCCTATACCACTACCTACTATTGCAACATCGTACTTTTCCATTAAATATTTATTTTACTCTTCTCACAACTATCTAGTATTAGACAAATGTATTAGTTGAAGTTGTAATACTTAGTACAACAGCTAAGAAAAATATGTAAGGGACTGCTTTTAGAGGGATGAATCCTTGGCTCTTAGAAATAAAATCCATTAATTTAGTTACTTTATGTAAATATAATAACGAGATCTTGTTCCTTATGTGTGCCATAAAATTATTTTTTTGGAAATATTTTGAAATAAAGAAATCTTTTTGGAGATATTTTTAACAAAGAACATTTTTTATAGAGTTATCTTAGTATTTGATTCTTAGATTAAAATCTATTATGAAACAATTTCCTGATATTAATGAGATAAAACTATTAGAAAAAAATTCCCAAAAAAATGGTAGCGGAATTGCATATGAGGAATTGTTAGGAATATGGAAGTTTAAGTATGTATGGGGAAAGGAGTCAGATGAAATCAAAAATATACCCAGTTCCATTCTCCAAGTATTGTCGGCAAGACTCGAACTGAAAAGTAAAAATAAAGAGGATCAAATAAATTATGAAATAAAAAATTCAATTAATTTCGGATTATTAAATATCACTTTTATAGGCAACGCAGAATTAAAAGGGATTAGACCATTATTGGCTTTCTATTTTGAAGAATTAAAAATTTGTATTAGTAGTTTTCCTATATTTAATAAGGAATTAAAAAAACCAGAAGATAAAAGAATGCCTTTTTTCTCACTTGTAGGAATTAGTACTAAAGATAATTGGTTGTGTGCTCGAGGCAGAGGCGGAGGGCTTGCGATATGGGTTAAGTCTTAATTTAGTGGTATTCTCCTGGATGATCTACCTTTCTTACGGTAACTTTATCAACTTTTTGTCCATTAAATCTTAAGAGATCATCTCCTGAAAAGTCATAACCTAAGCGTTGACCTATTAGGGCTACATCATCTGCTGTAGAGGATGTCGTAACCTGCTTTTTTAATTCTTCATCAGATTGCATCTTAATTAAAAATTTTCTTATTTCAGAAAAACTCATTACTAGAATTTGATTGATTGATGTTAAAGAAATTTATAAAATCTTTTTCTTAGCAAGAACAA
>CACGHR010000064.1 GCA_902572915.1 uncultured Prochlorococcus sp. | reverse complement strand
TAAGAATTTACCTTCAGATATCCCTAGTTTGGAAGCCATTTTGCCAAAAATATTAATTACTAAAAGTGGCAAGAATTGCTGGTTAAGAATCAATGGTCATGTTGAAGGTAAATCATCATTAAGAACATTAATTGAAGAAATATGGACAATTAGAAATCAAGTTATTAATTCTGGCTCAGAATTAATAAAATCATCTGGCTTAAAAACTAGTTTTGATTCCCCTTTTATTGATGATTTCTCACGCTCCTTAGAAACTTCTAAAACAAACATGAAAAAAGTAGTAAATAGAGGAATTCAATTAGTAGATAAAGATATCCTCGAAAAGATAGTTTTAGCGAATAGGATTAAAATAAAACTTAAAAATAAATTAGATTTAGTAGAAATTTTAAAAAGATTTAAAAAGAATCAACCAAATACATGTAGATACGTTTGGAAAAGGAATAGTAAGGATATTTTGTTTGGAGCATCTCCAGAAAAATTATTTTCTTTCTCTAAACCTAATTTAACTTTAGAGGCTCTTGCTGGAACTATCTCTACTAATTCAAATTTTAAGAAACTCCTAAAAAGTACTAAAGACTTAAAGGAACATAATTATGTAATACAACATTTGATTAAATCTTTAGAAGTTTCAAAAATAACAAACTTTAAAAAAAGTGATATCAAGGTAAATTCATTTGGAGATATTTCTCATTTGCAAACACTCATTTTCTCTAAAGTTGAAAATATTTGTCCTTTTGAATTGCTTAAAAACTTACATCCATCTCCAGCTGTTTGTGGATACCCAAAAAATGTAGCATTGGATTGGATAAACACTCTTGAGTCTTTTCCTAGAGGAAATTATGCTTCTCCAATGGGTTGGGTTGATTCATCAGGTAATACTTCATTTCTTTTGGCAATAAGAGGCGCAAGATGTATTGAAGAAAATATTGAATTTACTGCAGGTTCAGGTATAGTTTCTGGCTCCGTTTTAGAGAAAGAAATAGATGAGATTAAATTAAAATTTGAATCTATAGTAAAACAGATATTTTGCGCTAAAAACCCTAGATAATTTCTACTAATTTTTCAATAACTTCCTCTGAAACATTTTTATTGGATAAATTTTCTATTTCTCTTAAACCTGTTGGACTGGTTACATTAATCTCGCTAAGCATTCCATTTATTACATCAATACCTACAAAAAATAAACCCTCATCTTTGAAGTGTTGAGATAATTCTGAGCAGATACTTTTTTCTTTTTCTGTTAATAATGTGGGTTCAGCCTTGCCTCCCATCGCTAAATTACTCCTAAAATCGCCTCCTTGAGGAATCCTATTTATTGATCCAATTGCTTCTCCGTTTACGATAATTATTCTTTTATCACCCTCTACGACTTCAGGAATAAATTTTTGCATCATAACGGGTAATTCTTCTTGAGAAGTGATTAATTCAATGATTGATTTAATTCCTGGAGAATTTTTATTTATCCTTATAACACCTTGACCACCTTTTCCTCCTAGAGGTTTTATGACTACTTCATTATTTATATTTGCAAAATTAATAAGATCTTTTACCTTACTCGCAACTATTGTAGGTGCCATTAAGTGGCTGTATCTTAAAGCACCTAGCTTTTCATTCCACGCTCTTAACGATGAGGGTTTGTTAATTACTTTTACTCCTTTTCTTTCGGCAACTTCTAAAAGATGGGTTGCATATAAATAAGCCTCATTTACAGGAGGATCTTTTCTCATCCAAATGCAATTAAATTCGGCGAGAGGTATGCAATCATTCTCTTTGAAAGAAATCCATGGAATTACTTCAACTTTTACGGAAGATGCCCATACTTCATCACCTCTAGCTTCCAGGTCTTGAGGAGTACAACTCCAGATTTCAATATTTTTTTTTGATGATGCTTGCATTAAAGCAGCAGTTGAATCTTTTAAGGGATTTATATTTTTAATTGGATCTATTACGAATAGAAATTTCATAAGATCTAGTTTAATAATGTTTCTAATTTATTTTCATTTTCTAATGCGTAGAGATCATCACAGCCTCCGATACCCTCATTATCTATAAATATTTGTGGTAATGTTCTTCTACCATCAGCTCTTTCAATCATCAATGCTCTGGCATCTTCGTCGCCATCTATTTTATATTCTGTAAAATTTACATTTTTTTTCTTGAGTAGTGATTTTGCTCGAATACAGAATGGGCAATATTGCCAAGTATAAATTTCAACTTTGGACATTTTTTTAAAATAATACTTAGTTTATACTATTAAACAAAAGTGCTTGTTAGATTATAAATAACGATTAAATTCTATTTTGATAGATATTACAGATTTCAAAAAAGATCTTTCGGAACTAACAGAGCGCCTGGGTAATGCTCAGGATTGTCTTTGACGTTCCAAGATTAAAAGCGAAAAGTAAAGAGTTAGAGCAAATTTCTGCTCAGCCTGAATTTTGGGATAATCAAGAAGAAGCTAAAAAGCAAATGTTAATCCTTGATGATGTCAAAGCACAACTCGAATTGTTAGATAAATGGAAAACTTTTATTTCTGATGCTAATGCCTCTCTTGAGCTTTATTCTCTAGAACCCGAAGAGGAAATGATTTTAGAATCGCAGCTGGGATTAAAGAAATTAAGAGAGAATTTGGATAAATGGGAATTTGAAAGATTGTTATGTGGTGAATACGATAAGGAAGGAGCAGTAGTTTCTATTAACGCAGGTGCGGGTGGAACAGATGCGCAGGATTGGGTAGAGATATTATTAAGAATGTACTCTAGATGGGCCGATAATAATCAAATGGGCTTTGTCATTAATGAATTATCTCAAGGAGAAGAAGCAGGTATTAAAAGTGTAACGTTCGAAATTGATGGAAAATATGCATATGGCTATCTGCAACATGAAAAAGGAACTCATAGATTAGTAAGAATTTCTCCTTTTAATGCCAATGGCAAAAGACAAACCAGCTTTGCTGGGGTAGAGGTTATGCCAAAATTAGATGATAATATTTCACTTGATATACCTGAAAAAGATTTAGAAATTACAACGAGTAGATCCGGTGGAGCTGGAGGACAAAATGTTAATAAAGTAGAAACAGCAGTGAGAATTGTTCATTTGCCTTCAGGGATTTCAGTAAGATGTACTCAAGAAAGATCTCAATTACAAAATAAAGAAAAAGCTATGTTACTTTTAAAGTCTAAATTACTAGTGATTGCTAAAGAACAACGAGCTGCAGAAGTCGCTGATATTAAAGGTGATATTGTGGAAGCTGCATGGGGCAATCAAATAAGAAATTATGTTTTCCATCCCTATCAAATGGTAAAAGATCTTAGGACTATGCAGGAGACTAACGAGTTAGATAGTGTTTTAGATGGTGGACTTGACCCATTTATTCATGAATTATTACGCATGAATATTTCTTCTAATGAATCTATTGAATAACTAATGGAAAATAAAAACGAAATTTTAGAAAAAAAAGTTTCTCCTCCAAGCTTTATAAAGCTTGCTATGAGAAATATGGTAAGGAAAGGCTCAAAAAGTATTTCTCATTTTTCAATAACCTTTCTAGTTTTAATTGGGATATTAATACTTGTGGCCACAATAGGTAAGCCCAATATTCCAGTTTAAGAATGTATGAAAGAAAAAATTATTTCTGAAATAAATTTAGATTTGGTTTTTCAATGTAATGATTTCTCTCAATTTTCAAATAAGTTAAAAGATACTAAAACTCATCTTATTTTTGAATCTATTTTTTGGGAGAAAGTTTTTTTATCTTGGATAAATACTATATTAAAAAAAGAGGATTATGAATTACCAAATTATATTTTTGAAAAAAAATCTTTTTCATTAGGCTTACAGATAATATCTAATCAAGAAATTGCTTCTTTGAATAAGAAATGGATGCAAAAAAATGGTCCAACTGATGTTCTATCTTTTCCAATAATTTCTGATGAAGCTCTAAATAATTTAGATCATATAGAGTTGGGAGATATTTTTATATCATTAGAGATGGCACTTGAGCAATCTTATGAATATAAACATTCAATCTATAGAGAGATGATCTGGTTGGCTAGTCATGGATTTTTACATCTTTTGGGATGGGAACATAATAATGAGAATGATTTAGAAAATATGTTAAATTTCCAAGAATATTTAATTACTCGATTAGATTAAAAATAAATGGGAAAAAAAATAAACTATTTAGAAAATAGAAAAGAATCATACAAAACTTCTAGTAATGTATTTATGAGTTTTAAGTATGCTTTCAGTGG
>CACGHR010000063.1 GCA_902572915.1 uncultured Prochlorococcus sp. | reverse complement strand
TTTTTTTGGTGCTACAGAAGGTGGATTATTTGATATAAATGCCACTTTGCCACTAATGGCGATACAAGTAGTTGCACTTACTTACATATTAAATTCTCTCTTTTTTAAGCCTGTTGGCAAAGTTGTAGAAAAAAGAGAAAAGTTTGTAAGTAATAATATTATTGAGGCCAAAAATAAACTTTCTGAGGTTAAAAAATTAGAAGCTGATTTATTAACTCAGCTTCAAAGTGCTCGTACAGAAGCTCAAAGAATTGTGAGCGAAGCTGAGAATGAGTCTGACAAGCTCTATAAAGAAGCACTAGAACTTGCCAACAATGAAGCAAATGCTTCAAAAGAAAAAGCAAGACTAGAAATTGAAAGTCAGACGTCTGCTGCTCGTGATCAACTCTCTAAACAGGCTGATGATCTAAGCGAACTTATTGTTAATAGATTGATTCTAGAAAAATGAATTTAACTCTTTTAGCTACAGAAGGTTTTGGATTGAACTTCAATTTATTTGAAACTAATATTCTTAATTGGGCTGTAGTAGTTTTTGGTCTTTATAAATTTTTGCCTGGTTTCCTAGGTAAAATGCTTCAAAAAAGGAGAGAAGGAATCCTTCTTGAATTAAAAGATGCTGAAGATCGACTCCTAAATGCAACTCAAGCTTTAGAAAAGGCGAAGAAAGATTTATCTTCAGCAGAAGAAAAAGCTTCTCAAATAAAAGCAGATTCCCTTAAAAGATCTGAATCAATCAGGATGGAAAGTGAGAAAAAAGCGATAGAGGAGATGGCACGAATTAAACAAAGTGCAATCTCTGATGAAAGCTCTGAAGCATCCAGAGCAATTTCTCAACTTCGAAAAGAAGCTGTTCAACTGGCAATTAAGAAAGCTTTAGATTCTCTCCCAAATCGACTTGATAAAACAACACAAGAAAATTTGGTAACTCAATCAATTAACAATATTGAGGTAAACTAATGCCACTTTTAAATTCAGTTACTACACCATACGCAGAGGCATTACTTCAAGTTGTGAATGAAAATTCGCAAACTGAAGAGATGGTTTCTGAGGTTAAACAACTCTTGGAATTAATAAATGATTCCCCTGAATTGGAGAAGGCACTATCCTCTCCCATTTTAGAAACAGATGCTAAGAAGAAAATCATTGTTGAAATTTTTTCAAATAAGGTTAATTCTTCTTTACTGAATTTCTTAAAATTATTAGCCGATAGGCAAAGAATTGGAATCCTTACTCCAATTCTTGATAGGTTTTTAGAGATTTACCGAGAAAATAGTAATATTGCTTTAGCAACTGTTACTTCTGCAGTCGAGCTTACTGATGAACAGAAAGGTTTAATTACCAAAAAAATCATCAATATTGCTGGAACAGAAAAATTAGAACTTGTAACTAAAATCGACCCATCTCTTATTGGTGGTTTCGTCGCCAGTGTAGGATCAAAAGTAATTGATGCTTCTCTTGCTTCACAAATAAGAAAACTTGGCTTATCTCTTTCCAAGTAACTTTTAAATCAACCTTAAATTCTTAAATCCATGGTATCTATACGCCCTGATGAAATCAGTTCAATCTTAAAACAACAAATAACTGATTATGATCAATCTGTAAGTGTTAGCAATGTAGGAACTGTTCTGCAAATCGGTGACGGCATTGCAAGAATATATGGCTTAGATAAGGTCATGGCAGGGGAATTATTGGAATTTGAGGATGGCACCGAAGGTATAGCTTTAAATCTTGAAGATGATAATGTTGGAGCCGTTTTAATGGGAGAGGCACTTGGTGTCCAAGAAGGAAGTAACGTTAAATCCACAGGTAAAATCGCATCTGTTCCAGTTGGTGAAGCAATGCAGGGGAGAGTTGTTAATCCTCTCGGACAACCAATAGATGGGAAAGGAGAAATTCCAACAAGTGATACTAGATTGATTGAAGAAATGGCTCCTGGAATAATCAAGAGAAGATCAGTGCATGAACCAATGCAAACAGGTATCACATCTATTGATGCAATGATTCCTGTTGGAAGAGGTCAAAGAGAATTAATTATTGGTGATAGACAAACTGGAAAATCTGCGATCGCTATCGACACAATAATCAACCAAAAAGGTCAAGACGTAGTTTGTGTTTACGTAGCTATTGGTCAGAAGTCAGCATCAGTAGCAAACATCGTAGAGGTCTTAAGAGAGAGAGGAGCTCTAGACTATACAGTCGTAGTTAGTGCAGGAGCCTCAGAACCAGCTGCTTTACAGTACTTAGCACCTTATACCGGTGCAGCAATTGCTGAACATTTTATGTACCAGGGTAAAGCAACACTTGTTATTTATGATGATCTAACAAAACAAGCGCAGGCTTATAGACAAATGTCTCTTCTTTTAAAAAGACCACCAGGAAGAGAAGCTTATCCAGGAGATGTTTTCTACTTACATAGTAGATTGTTAGAAAGAGCAGCAAAACTTTCTGATGCTATGGGAGGGGGTTCTATGACCGCTCTTCCAATTATTGAAACTCAGGCAGGGGACGTTTCGGCTTATATCCCAACTAATGTTATTTCAATTACAGATGGACAAATTTTCTTGAGTGCAGATTTATTTAATTCAGGATTAAGACCAGCAATTAATGTTGGTATTTCTGTTAGCCGTGTTGGAGGCGCCGCTCAGACAAAAGCAATTAAAAAAATTGCTGGAACTTTAAAATTAGAACTCGCACAGTTTGATGAACTAGCCGCTTTTTCCCAATTTGCATCTGATCTTGATGAAGCAACTCAGCAACAACTTGAACGAGGCAAAAGACTTAGAGAGTTATTAAAGCAACCTCAATTCTCTCCACTGAACCTTGCAGAACAAGTTGCAGTTGTTTATGCAGGAGTTAAAGGCCTTATTGATGAGGTTCCAGTTGAAGATGTTACTAAATTTGCAACTGAACTTAGGGAATACCTGAAGTTAAATAAAGCGGAATTTATAGAAGAGATTCTTAAAGAAAAGAAATTAAATGATGGATTAGAAGCGACATTAAAAGAGGTGATAAATGAAGTTAAATCATCAATGCTTGCCACAGTTTAAATTTATTTAGGAGATACAATGGCAAATCTTAAAGAGATTAGAGATCGAATCGTTTCCGTTAAAAATACAAGAAAAATAACGGAGGCTATGAGACTTGTTGCAGCTGCAAAAGTTAGGAGAGCTCAAGATCAAGTACTTAAAAGTAGACCTTTTGCAGATAAACTTGCACGAGTCTTAGAAAATATTCAATCTAGAGTACAATTTGAGGCTGTCGATTCTCCTCTATTATCCAAGAGAGAAGTAAAGAGTATCTCCTTGGTTTGTATAACTGCGGATAGAGGTTTATGCGGTGGTTACAACACAAATATTATAAAAAAGGTAGAAATAAGATATGCAGAATTAGTCAAACAAGGTTACCAGCCAAATTTAATTTTGGTAGGGAAGAAAGCTATTGGATATTTTCAAAATAGGAAGGATAGATATGTAATTAAAAGTACTTTCAAAGAACTAGAACAGGTACCCACAGTCAAGGACTCCGAAGGAGTTACAAATGAGATTTTAGCTGAATTTCTTTCAGAAAATTCTGATAGGGTGGAAATTATTTACACGAAATTCATTACTCTAGTAAGCTGTGCGCCTGTCGTTCAAACACTATTGCCACTTGACCCTCAAGGAATTGCTGAGGAAAATGATGAAATTTTTAGGTTGACTACAAAAGATAGTAAGTTACTTGTTGAAAAATCAAATATTGAAAAAAGTGATTCAGAGAAATTACCATCAGATATTGTTTTTGAACAAAGTCCTGATCAACTATTAGATTCGTTATTACCATTATATTTACAGAATCAGGTACTAAGAGCTCTTCAAGAGTCAGCAGCTTCAGAACTCGCTTGCAGGATGACCGCGATGAATAATGCGAGTGATAATGCTAAAGAATTAGCAAGTACTTTGAATCTAACCTATAACAAAGCTAGACAAGCAGCTATTACTCAAGAAATATTAGAAGTTGTAGGAGGTTCAGCAGTTTAGTAATTAGATTTAGGATATGCCTGAATACAATATCAAAGTTCAATTTGAGGAAAAGACTTTTAGTTTTTTATGTTCTGATGATCAAGATATTATTTCAGCCGCAAAAAAGAATGGAATAGATTTACCAAGTAGTTGTTGTTCAGGAGTTTGTACAGATTGTGCTTCCATGATATTGGAAGGATCTGTAGATCAAGAGGATGCGATGGGATTAAATGATGATTTAAGGGAAAAGGGCTTTGCACTTTTGTGTGTGGCACATCCTAAGTCAGATTTG
>CACGHR010000062.1 GCA_902572915.1 uncultured Prochlorococcus sp. | reverse complement strand
TCTAAATGAAGGTTGTATTTATGCTTTTAGAGTAAAACAAAAAGATAATAAAATTAATAATAACTATGAAAAAAAAGTATTAATTGATCCATGTTCAAGGGGTATTACTGGATGGGGAAGTTATAAAAGAGAAAATGCATTAAAAACGCAAGAAAATACTAATTCTTGTCTAAAAAGCGTTGTTTGCGATAGAAAATTATTTAATTTTAAGGATTATCCAAGACCGAACCATTCTTGGGAAGAAACAATTATTTATGAACTCCATATCAAAGCCTTCACTGAATCGGCTGATAAAGATGAAAGTTGTTTTAAGAAATTTCTAAAAAAAATTCCTTATCTGAAAGAACTGGGAATTACAACAATTGAATTACTTCCAATTTTTTGTTTTGATCCAACTGATGCCCCAAATGGTTTAAAAAATTTTTGGGGTTATAGTCCAATCAATTGGTTTACGCCGCATTTTGAATATCTTTCGAATGAATCCGCCAAAAAAAATAGAGAGGAATTTAGAAGATTAGTAGAGGAATGTCATAAAGCAGACATTGAAGTTATTTTAGATGTTGTATATAATCACACTTCTGAAGGAGATTCTCAAGGACCTGCAATATCTTGGAAAGGTATAGATGAAAATCTTTATTATTTTATTGGAAAAGATAAGAATTATCAGGACGTCTCTGGCTGTGGTAATACTATTGCGGCAAACAGAGGATTAGTTAGAAAACTAATAATTGAATCACTTAAATGTTGGGCTAGTGAATTAGGAGTTGATGGTTTCAGATTTGATTTAGGAATTGCCCTAACAAGAGGAGAGAATCTTGCGCCGCTTGATAATCCTCCAATTTTTTGAAGATATAGAATGTGAACCAGAGCTTATTGATATCAAGTTGATAAGTGAACCATGGGATTGTGGTGGTTTATATAAACTAGGCGATTTCCCATCTAAAAATACTTTCACCTGGAATGGTCATTTTAGAGATGACTTGCGGAGATTTTGGAAGGGTGATAAAGATACAGCTTGGAATATGAGCGATAAAATAAAAGGCACTCCATCTATTTATAAAGAAAATAATACTTTCCCAAAATCAATAAATTTCATTACTTCGCATGATGGTTTCACTCTAAAAGATTTAGTAACATTCAATAGGAAATATAATTTTGCCAATAGAGAACAAAATAGAGATGGTGATAACCATAACAATTCTTGGAATCATGGGAATGAAGGACCAACTACGAACTTATTAATCAAAGATTTAAGAAAAAGACAACAAAAAAAATCTTATTCTTAGTTTACTAATCTCTAAGGGTGTTCCAATGATACTTATGGGTGATGAAATAGGAAGATCCCAAGGAGGTAACAATAATTCTTGGTGCCAAAATAATTTATTGGGTTGGATGAATTGGGATCCTGCTCAACAAGATTTGGAATTATTAGAATACTTTAAATACGTTATAAAAATTCGAAAAAAACTTATAAACATTTTTAATCCATCATTTTTCCCTAATAATCAAGACCTTGAAAATTTTCCAAGATATCATTGGCATGGAACAAAGTTAGATAGCCCCGATTGGAGTAGTTGGTCTCATACAGTTGCCTTTAGTATAAACAAAGGCATAACTAATCCTATAGTCTGGATAGGTTTAAATGCATATTCAAAAAGTATCGATTTCCCCTTGCCAAAATGTGAATATAATTGGTTAAAAGTTATTGATACTAGCATGTCTGAGATTTTTTCACCTTTAGCTGTTTATGAAAAATCTGTTTCAATAAAGAGTAGAAGCTCCTTATTAATCATTTCAGAAGAAGTTTGGAGCAAAAAATAATTTATTTAACAAGCGGGCGGCGGGAATCGAACCCGCATCTTCAGCTTGGAAGGCTGAGGTTTTACCACTAAACCACGCCCGCAATAAGTAATAGAATTACCATTGCAATAATACATTATCAAACAGTCAACAACTTAAAAAGATTGGAAAATTCACACTCAAAAAATATATCGGGTTCAAGAACAAGATTAATGCTTTCCTATGGACTTGGAGATGCTGGGACAGGTCTTGCGAATGCTCAATTTGGTTTTTACCTCTTCCCATTCTTTACTTGTGTGGCTGGATTACCCCCTTGGATAGCGAGTTCCATCTTGATGATAATCAAACTCTGGGATGCAATTAATGATCCTTTGATTGGCTGGATGAGCGACCATACCCAATCAAGATGGGGGCCAAGACTACCTTGGATGATTGGGGCATCAGTTCCTTTTGGAATTTTCTTAGCTGCAATGTGGTGGATACCTAATGATTACAGCCTCAAAGAGAAAACTTTTTATTACATATGTACATCAATTTTGTATATGACAGCGTATACATCTGTAAATCTTCCTTATGGAGCATTATCCACAGAAATTAGTGAAGATGAAAATATAAGAACAAGACTTAATGCCGCCAGATTTACGGGCTCAATATTAGCTTCTTTAACAGGATTAACAGTAGGGGCCATATTCCTAACCAAAGGAGATACTGGTTACTTCACTATGGGAAGAATATCTGGCACGATCGTTATGCTAATTACTTTACTTTCTACTTGGGGCCTAGCTCCTTATGCAAAGATAGCAAGAAAACCTATCAATTCAATACAGCCTATAAAAAATCAATTTAAACGTATTTTAAAGAATAAAATCTTTATAAAAGTGATATATCTCTATTTACTTCTTTGGTGTGGACTTCAGTTAATGCAAACAGTTTCATTAATATATTTACAACAAGTCATGAATGTCCCAAGAGGGATATCCTTTTGGATTATCATTCCTTTTCAAATAAGTGCTCTTTTAGGATTACAAATCTGGAGCTTTTACTCTAATAAATATGGGCGAGTTAAAGCTTTAAAAATAGGCGGACTAATATGGATTGGGGGTTGCTTGGTTGCAATGTTTTTACCTCCATTGTCAAATAATTTTGAAATTACTAATTTCAATATTGATTCTGTAAAAATGTTAACTTTATTTCTAACAATATTATTTGTTGGTTTTGGAGCATCAACAGCATATTTAATACCTTGGTCTTTATTGCCAGACGCTATTGATCATGATCCAGAGAAGGCCGCAGGAATTTACACTGCTTGGATGGTTTTATGTCAAAAATTAGGTATTGCTTTAAGCGTTGGATTATTTGGTTATCTTCTTACTCTTACTGGGTTCAAGCAAGCAGCCTGTCAAGGAATTATTGATATCACTCAACCAGATTCTGCATTAATAACCGTAAGGATTTGCATGGGTTTAATACCTTCTATGTTTGTCTACTGGGGTCTATTAATTATGAGAAAATGGGATCAAGAATTAATTTCGAACTAATATAGAAATATGTATTACCCTAAGTTTTTTAAAAGACTTCTAAGCAGCATAATTATTGGCGGTCAGGCAATTAATTACATCTTTAGAGGTAAAATTTCCAAAAATGATCTTTTTGACCAACTTATGGAGTCAGGTCCTGGTAGTTTTTTAATTGTTTTAATTACAGGAATAGCCGCAGGTACAGTCTTTAATATTCAAATTGCTTCTCAACTAACTGACTTAGACCAAAGTGGTCTAATAGGAGGATTACTAGCTGTTGGGATGGCAAGAGAAATGGCCCCTTTACTTACTGCAACATTAATGACTGGAAAAGTTGCAACTGCATATGCTGCTCAACTAGGCACTATGAAAGTTACAGAACAAATAGATGCTATTACAATGCTGAAAACTGAACCTATTGAATATTTAGTGGTACCAAGAGTACTCTCTTTGATAATAATGTCACCCATACAATGTTGTTTATTTCTTATTGTTGGCCTTGGGAGTGGTCAAATTTTTAGTTATGCGCTTTATGGAGTTATTCCTGATAAATTTTGGGAATCTATTAGGATAGGTCCGGTCTGTCTTGTCTTTTCAGATTTAACATCGATGGTAATTAAATCATCTGTATTTGGGTTGATAATTGCGATTATTGCTTGTGGATATGGACTAACCACTAAAGGAGGGCCAAAAGAAGTTGGAACAAGTACAACAGGCGCAGTCGTAATGACTCTCGTTACTGTATCTTTAATGGATGTATTACTAACTCAAATTTTATTTGGATAATTCTATGTTTAACACTAAATCAAAAAAAGAAGAACCAGTAATAATATCACCCTCATTTCAATTGCCAATAATTCTAATAGTTTTAAGCTTTATGCTGTTATTTTTGAATATTGGTTCTTTGCCAACAATAGTTTTTGCATCTTTTAGCTTTTTTTTATTGCTTCAATCATTTACTTTAAGAATAAAAATAACAAGTAATGATTTTATCGTTTTACAATTAGGCAAAGAGATTAGAACTTTTCCATTCAAGAACTGGATATCATGG
>CACGHR010000061.1 GCA_902572915.1 uncultured Prochlorococcus sp. | reverse complement strand
ATTCCTTTGTTGAGCATTAATATTGGTGGTAATCTGGGTTTCCTTACGCAAGAAAAAGATTTTTTGATTGATAAATCTTTTATTGAAATCCTTGAAAATGAAGAATATACAATTGATTTTCGTAACAGATTAAATTGTAATGTTTGTATTAACGGGACAATTTCTGAGAAAAAGATTATAAAAAGCTACGACGCCTTAAATGATTTTTATTTTAAATCTGTTGAAGAAGACATTTCTCCAACCAACCAAATACAAATTGAAATAGATAACGAGAAGGTTAATGAATACAAAGGTGATGGATTAATCATATCTACATCTACTGGTTCAACAGCCTACTCAATGGCTGCAGGTGGGCCAATAGTGCACCCAAGTATTGATGCAATGATAATTAACCCTATATGCCCGATGAGTTTGGCTAGTAGACCAATAGTTATTCCTAATACAAGTAAGGTAATAATTAAACCTGTAAAAAAAAGTAAAGGGGAAATTAAATTATGGAGAGACGGTTCAAAATGTATGACCATTAAGGAAAATTATTATTGTGAGATCAAAAAAGGGCAATCACCCTGCAAAATAATAAAATTTAAAAAAAGCACTAATTATTACAATACTCTAATAAAAAAACTAGATTGGAAAGGTGATTTATCTCAGAAAAATCTCAAAAATTAAATGGCTTTAGAGATAGAAAGAAGATTTCTTATAAAAAATGATAATTGGAAAGAATTCATAAATAAAAAAATTTATATTGAACAAGGATATCTATCCAAAAGTTTAGATGGTTGGATTATAAGAGTAAGGCTTATAGGCAAAAACTCTAAAATTGCACTTAAAAAACATATCAAGGGGTTTACCAACTTTGAATTTGAGTACTCCATTCCACGAAGCGATGCTGAAAAAATACTGTCAAATCTTTCAAGTACAATTAAAAAAGATAGATTCTATATAGAAATTGAAAAAAAATCTTGGATTATAGATTGCTTTAAAGAAAATAATTATCCACTTGAAATTGCAGAAATTGAACTTTCCAAGGAAGAAGAAGATTTAACTCTTCCATCATTCATATCAAAAGAAATCACTGGACTTACAGATTACTCAAATTTCAGTCTTGCTAACAAACCTTTTTCAGAATGGAAGTAGATGTATTTGACAACTCTCAAAAATAGCTAGTCAAAGGAGCCACTCATCCTTTATATTTTCTTTATATTTAGCAAGAGATTTTCTTTTCCCCAAATGTATGGACTTTACGATAAGCAAGGAATATTGAGATTTGTTGATTCAGACAAAGACGCATGCATAGCTTATGCTGAACTCTTCGAATTAGGTTTAACAAATTATTGTTTAATGGATTTAGCTAACGAAACAAAAAAAGTAAAGGGTACTAATCTTGATCAGAATCTGGGAGCGAACAACAATTAAATCCGTCTCTACAAATCTTTCCATTATCCATTGCCCAATTCAAAAGCGCTACTCTATTCTTTGAACCTGTTTTTGTAAACATATTACTTACATGATTATCAACAGTTCTTTTACTAATAGTTAGTTTTACTGCAATTTCTTGATTTGTAAGCCCATCAGCTACGAGATCAATGATTTCCATCTCTCTCGTTGAGAGACCCATCATATCAATGTTGTTTACTTCTTCTTCAACCATTTGCATTTAAACAGTTCCTTTTTTATATTAATTAAGTTTAGCAATCTCATTACACTTGTTAACCAATTAGGAAACAAAAGCAATTGAAATCAAAACTTCAGAATACTTTAGAAAAAAAATCCAAGGTAATAACGGCAGAGTTAATGCCGCCTAGAGGTGGAGACCCCGTAAGATCTCTTAAGATAGCACAACTTTTGAAAGATAAGGTACATGCTGTTAACATTACAGACGGAAGCAGAGCTGTAATGAGAATGTGCAGCTTGGCAATGTCCAAACTATTACTGGAAAATGGGATAGAACCAGTAATGCAAATATCTTGTAGAGATCGTAATAAAATTGCTTTACAATCAGATATTCTCGGGGCAAATGCTCTAGGAATTAAAAACATTTTATGTATTACAGGTGATTCAGTAAAAGCTGGGGATCAACAAGATGCAAAAGCAGTTCACCAGTTTGAGTCAGTAAGATTACTTGAGCAAATTCAGGCCTTTAATAAAGGGATTGATCCTACTTTTGGGCTACTTCCCGATGAAAAAACATTTATATTTGCAGGAGCTGCAGCAGATCCAAGTTGCAAAAATAAAAGAAGTTTAGAAAATAGAATAAAGAAGAAAAAAGAAGCTGGAGCTCAATTCATTCAAACTCAAATGATTATGGAAAAAGAAAATTTAATAGATTTTTGCGAAAAAATAGCAAAGCCCCTTGAGATCCCAGTAATTGCAGGTGTATTTCTATTGAAGTCTTATAAAAATGCTCTTTTTATAAACAAATACGTTCCCGGTGCAAACATCCCTGAAAATATATTAAGTCGTCTTAAAGATGCCAAACACCCGCTAGAAGAAGGAATTGAAATTGCAGCTGAACAAGCTCAAGACTTTTTTAAAATAGCGAATGGAATTCATCTAATGGCAGTTAAAACGGAACATCTAATTCCTGATATTCTTAAAAAAGCTGATCTTAATCTGGAATATTAATCAAATCAGTACCTAACAATTCTGCCATTGCCTTCTGCTGAGGAGATGGCTCTGTCATATCAGATCTCCTAGAATCGGTTATCAACCAATCCAAAGATGCATCTTGCAAATCGAAGTGATCTCCATTTTTATCAACACAATAACGGCCAAATACTAATTTATCGACCAATCTAACTCCCTTACCAATTTTGGAATAATCAAAAATAATTGAATTGTCAATTGTTGCACCCTCGCTAATACAGCAACTCGGGCCAATCATTGCAGGTCCAATAATTGTTGCACCGTCTTCAATTCTTGTCATTCCACCTATATATACTGGCCCAGTAATATCAACTTTTTCCCAATCAGCAGCAACATTTAATCCGGTGAAAACTCCTGGTTTAACTTCTTTACCAGGTATCTCTACTTGTCTTACCTTGCCTTGCAATACATTACGAATAGCACTCCAATAATCAGGAACTTTTCCAATATCTACCCATTCAAAATCCATTGGTAGCGCATAAAAAGGTAAATGCATTTCAACAAGTTTTGGGAAGAGATCAGAACCTATATCAAATTTTTCACCTGATGGTATGTAATCAAAAATTTCAGGTTCAAAAAGATAAATACCTGTATTAATTGAATCGCCTAAAGCTTGATCTATTGATGGCTTTTCTTGAAACGCCTTTATTTTGCCATTTTCATCTGAGACGACTACGCCATAACTTGATACTTGATCTCTAGTTACTTTTTTAGTGATCAAACTTGCAATTGCTCCCTTTTCCTTATGTTGCTTAACTGCTTCAGACAAATCCAAGTCAACTAAAGCGTCGCCACATAGTACAACAAAAGTTTCATCAAAGAATTTTTGAAAATCTTGAATTTTTTTTAATCCTCCTGCTGAACCTAAAGCATCTCCAATTAATTCTCCATCTTCAATTCTACCTTCAAAACTATATGCGATCTCTACACCGAATCTTTGACCATCCCTAAAGTAATTTTCAATTTCTTCAGCGAGATGAGAAACATTAACCATTATTTCTTTAAAGCCATGCTCTTTTAGGAGTTCTAAAAGAAACTCCATTACAGGTTTTTGTAGAATTGGTATCATTGGTTTTGGAATAATATGAGTTATTGGCTGAACACGTGTACCTTTTCCTGCCGCAAGTATCATTGCCTTCATGAATTCAAAACCTCTTTTTAAAGATTATACGTTATTACTATTAAGCCGCTACGCAACAGAATGAGAAGTATTTGTTACCTCAAGATTTTCTATAGGCAATTGAGCCAAGCATCCATCAGGTATTATTCTTTTAATTTGAATTGGGCCATATAAAGAATTAATTTGTTTGATTTCAATTTTGTTTTCGGATGACAAAAATAACAAGGCCCAAAAGACACCAAGACGATCTTTATCTAAATCATTTTTTACAACAGTTTGCCATTTTTTCACTAAATATTCAAAATCTGTCCATTGCAGAGCTTTTTCCCACCTATCAATAAATTTCCCTAATTCTTTAGTAGTCTCTGGTAGTTTCTCTCGGTGAGCTAAAGATTTGACTTGAGAAATTAAAGCTTTATCAGAATATTTTTTATTTCTTTTTCTCTTCAAGAGCAGAAGATCTTGGGTTTCTATCACTTCGGCAATTGACTCTAATTGACTTACAAGTTCTCCCAATGTTGTTGTACGTTTAAGAATTGGTTGTGCTATCGATCTTCTCCTTAGATATTTTTCCGGATATTTTGGAATATCAAATTCTTGATCAATCCAATCTTGATCATCCACGTTATAATCATCCTCAAAATCTGAATTATTTTCTTTAAAAACATCAGATTCCAAAACTTGGGCCTTCAAATTTACTAGTACAGAAGCAGCAAAAAATGCCTCGCT
>CACGHR010000060.1 GCA_902572915.1 uncultured Prochlorococcus sp. | reverse complement strand
CGGCATCTCCTTGGGGCCCTCCTATGACAAATTTTCCTGTGGGGTTTACTAGGAATCTTGTTTTATGAATGTTTGGTTTAATTTCTAAATCTTCTGTTGCAGGAATTACAACATTCGTCCATAAATCCTCTTTTATTCTTTTCCGAATTGCTTCTTCATCTTTAATCCCATTAATCTCTGAATTATGCTGAGTTGAAATTAAAATGGTATTAATTGAAATTGGCACTCCTTTTTCGTAATCAATGCTTACTTGAGTTTTGCCATCAGGGAGGAGATAATCAAGGACTTTTTCATGTCTTACTTTGGCAAGTTGAATGGCTAATCTATGAGCCAAGCTAATCGGTAAGGGCATCAATTCAGGAGTTTCATCACATGCGTAGCCAAACATTATGCCTTGGTCACCAGCTCCGGTATTGTCTTCCAAATCATCGTTAACATCATCTGCTTGATTTACCCCTTGAGAAATATCTGGCGATTGCTCGTCAAGAGCTACTAAAACAGCACAGCTATTTGCGTCGAAGCCACCTGCTTTGTAACCTTCATATCCAATTTCTTTAATTACATTTCTAACAAGATTTATATAATCGACTTTTGCTTTTGAAGTTATTTCACCAGTAAGTAAACATAGACCAGTATTAACTACAGTTTCGCATGCAACTCTGCTTTCTGGATCTTCTGCCAATAAAGCATCTAAAACAGCGTCGCTTATTTGATCACATATTTTGTCTGGATGACCTTCAGTTACTGATTCTGAAGTGAAGATGAAATCACTCATTAAATATAATTTTAAATATTAGAACTTATCCTAATTTAGACTGTAGTGACTTATCAATGTTTGTAAAATAAAAAATTCTTTTTCAGAAATAAAGAACCTCCTGGCTGAGTGAGTAGTTATCCCCGCTCAGTATAAATAGGTAAATTTAGACCGTTTCAGATGAAACTGTGGGGATTTCTTCATTATCGTCTGTTTGTTCAAATAGCATTTGTTTGTATTTCGCAGCCATTTCTTCAGCTTTACTAAACACTTTTTGAGGGTCGGTGAGCATATCTCCTGGTTCAGGTTCAAGTGCTTTTGTAGATAATGAAATTCTTCCTCTTTCCGAGTCAAGATCAATTATCATCACCTTCATTTGATCATTAACATTTAAAACATTATGAGGAGTCTCGATATGTTCATGACTAATCTCGGAAATGTGCAATAGACCGCTCACTCCTCCAATATCAATAAAAGCTCCATAAGGTTTAATCCCTTTAACAGAACCTACAACAACTTCACCCACCTCAAGTCTATTCATTTTTTTCTCAACCAAAGCTCTTCTATGACTTAGCACTAATCTGTTTCTTTCTTCATCAACTTCAAGAAATTTTAAAGGTAAGTATTCACCTTCTAGGTCATCTTTGATTTTTCGAGCACTTATATGAGAACCTGGGATAAAACCTCTTAAACCCTCTACCCTTACAAGAGCTCCACCTCTGTTTGTTGCAAAAACTTCGGAATATATTGTGGCATCTTCTTTTTGCAGTTGTCTAACTCTTTCCCATGCTCTTTGATATTCAATTCTTCTTATTGAAAGTGCTAATTGGCCATCTTCATTCTCTTCACTCATTATGAAAAATTCTCTGCTCTCTGAAGGTTGTAAAACATCATTTAGTCCTTCAACTCTGTTTATTGAGACTTCCTGAACAGGCATGAAAGCAGCTGTTTTTGCCCCAATATCTATCATTGCCCCTTTGGGTTCTAGAGCAAAAACTGTGCCTTTCACAAGATCCCCAGGCTTAAAGTTATAGTCATATTTACCTAAAAGTGATGCAAATTCTTCTTGTGTGAATCCTGCATTGTCAAAATCTGTATTTGTTCTGCTAGATGAAGAGTCTGCTGATGGGATATCGTTCCTTTCAAATGATAAATCTTCCTTATTTTGGGAAGCTAAATCATTATCTAATTCATTCGAATTTTTAACTTCTTTTTCTTCAGAGGGTTCTTTAATGGTTTGGGTAGAATTTTCGTTCATTTGTTAAATCGCAGACTACCTTAGGTAGTTAGAAAGGAATGCTACTAGCCTGCAAACCAATAGCAAAAAGAATTGTTATGTATTCTACACTTTAAGAGGCTGAATTTTATAAAATTGAAGCTAATTGGTTTTTAGAACTTCCTTTTAGTGATTCAAGAGTAGAGATGAAATCTTTTACCCCATTAAATTTTCTGTATACTGAAGCATACCTTATATAAGCTACCTCGTTTACTTTCCTAAGGTTTTTAAGTATTAACTCTCCGATTTGTGACGATTTAATATCTTTATTAGAATCTTGAATGATAAGTGATTCAATTCCATCTACAAAATTAATAATTGCTTCACTAGTGAAGGTAGTCTTTTCGCAAGCTCTTGATATACCAGTAAATAATTTTTGTTTATCAAATAATTCTCTGCTCCCATCTTTTTTAATAACTGAAATTGGCATTGTTTCAACTCTTTCATATGTTGTAAATCTAAAGCTACAATTTAAGCACTCTCTTCTTCTTCGAACACTTTTACCACTATCAGCAGATCTTGATTCCAAAACTCTGCTATCTGTGTTTTGACAGGTTGGACACTGCATGTAGTGAAATAATATGAACTTTAACTCTAATAGTAGAGTAATATGCTAATTATGAAAAGTAAAAAAAAACCTCTTTAACAAGAGGTTTTTTTGTAAGATCATTTTTTATCGAATTTAGGGGGATCTCTAAACGCGACAGCAAAGAATAAGGTAACTACTGCGAGAGTTAAAATAAGAACGTAAGCAAAAGCTTCCATAAGATTAAGTAATAAAGTTTAGTTTAAACCCTTCCTGGGATTCTTCTTGTTGATTCGTCGCCAAGCTTCTTGAATAAACCAAATTCGACTTGGTCACCAATCTCAGCGTCAATTCCAGCAAAGGAATTTCTATAAAGAGTTCTTGAAGCATGCCACCAGTGGCCGAACAAGAATAGCAATCCGAAACATAGATGTGCATATGTAAACCATGCTCTCGGAGAGCTACGGAATACACCGTCAGATTTATAGGTTTCTCTGTCGAACTTGAATGCTTCTCCAAGCTGCGCTTTCCTAGCTAATCTTTTAACTACTGCAGGATCAGTAAATGTTTGACCATTTAAGTCGCCACCATAGATAGTCGCAGTGATACCAGTTTGTTCAAATGAATACTTTGCTTCTGCTCTTCTAAATGGAATGTCGGCTCTTACATTACCTTCTTTATCTTCAAGTATAACTGGGAAGTTTTCAAAGAAATTAGGAATTCTTCTAACTTCTAAATCATTACCTTCCTTATCTTGAAAAGCAATGTGACCTTGCCAACCAGTAGGTAAACCATCACCATTAACGAGAGCTCCAACTCTGAATAATCCTCCTTTAGCAGGACTATTACCAACGTAATCGTAGAAGGCTAATTTCTCTGGGATCGAAGCATATGCCTCTTCTTTAGTTGCACCATTATCAATAGCAGTTTGAACCCTTCTATTAATTTCAGTTTTGAAATAACCTGAGTCCCACTGATATCTTGTAGGCCCAAACAACTCAACTGGAGTTGTCGCTGAACCGTACCACATAGTACCTGCAACGACGAAAGATACAAAAAGTACTGCCGCTAAAGCACTAGCTAGAACTCCTTCGAGACTTCCAAGTTTTAATGCTCTATAAAGTCTTTCTCCAGGTCTATTGGTAATGTGAAAAATACCCCCAATAATACCCATAAGTCCAGCCGCAATATGATTAGCAACTATTCCTCCAGGATTAAAAGGATTAAATCCATCAACTCCCCAAGAAGGAGCTACGGGCTCCACATGACCAGATAAGCCATAAGGATCTGAAACCCAAATCCCAACATTTGCACAATGAAATGCTCCAAAGCCAAAACATGTAAGTCCAGCTAGAAGAAGATGTATTCCAAAAATTCTCGGTAAATCAAGAGCTGGCTCACCTGTTCTTGAATCTTCCCATAAATCTAAGTCCCAGTATGTCCAGTGCCATATAGAAGCCAACATCAATAGTCCGCTAAATACTATGTGTGCTGCAGCAACCCCTTCAAAACTCCAGAATCCAGGATCAACTCCTGTAGCACCGGTGATATCCCATCCATTCCAACTACTTGTGATACCTAGTCTAGCCATAAAAGGCATAACGTACATTCCCTGTCTCCACATAGGATTGAGAACAGCATCAGATGGATCAAAAATGGCTAATTCATAAAGAGCCATTGAACCGGCCCAGCCGGCTAATAATGCAGTATGCATAAGATGCACAGCAAGTAGTCGACCTGGGTCATTAATAACTACTGTGTGAACTCGATACCAAGGCAATCCCATCGGTTAATTTCTAGTAACTATGCTGAATAAACAGCTAAACATCATGATAGTAAGGGTTTTTTAGTCTTTCAGGGATTTTTGTAAATAAATTTATTTTCTTGCAAAAATTGGGCAAATCAATCTGCAGCACTATGTTCTCAAGGAAATTTTGACTAAAAAATGTTAATATTTTGGTCACAATTCTCAAAGTAAAACGCCAAAATAAGAAAAATAACTAAAAAAAATGGCAACTATCAGGTTCATCCGTGAGGATTTAGAAGTTCAATGCAATCCTGGTGAAAATTTAAGGGAACTTGTAATGAAAGAGAATTTAAAACTCTA
>CACGHR010000059.1 GCA_902572915.1 uncultured Prochlorococcus sp. | reverse complement strand
GAAGCTATCAACCTAGAAAATTGTTGCAATGATAATCCATTAAAAATATTAGGTCCTCATTTTTTTGAAGAGCAATGGGTAATAAGGGTATGGATGCCTGAAGCGGAAGAAGTTAAAATAAATTTTAAAAATAAAACTTATAAGGCGGAAAGCATAAACCACAAATGGCTTTTTGAAGCTATCCTGCCTGAAAATCCATTTTATAACTACGAAATAAATATTTCACGAGGAGGGATAACACATACACAACATGACCCTTGGTCATATAAAGAAGAGTGGATGGGAGAAGTTGACAGACATCTTTTTGCAGAAGGTAATCATCATCATATTTGGGAAAAAATGGGAGCACATCTCATTGAAGAAAAGAATCACAAAGGAGTCATGTTTTGCATTTGGGCTCCAAATGCAAAATCAATCTCGATAATTGGAGATATAAATTCTTGGGATGGAAGACATCATCCAATGCAAAAAAGATTAGGGGGAATTTGGGAACTATTCATGCCAACAATGCAAGAGGGCGACACATATAAATACGAAATAAGAACACAACAAGGTCATATTTATGAGAAAGCTGATCCATATGGTTTCCTTCATGAAATCAGACCTCAAAATGGTTCAATAGTTTCAAAATTGAAAAACTTTAATTGGAATGATAGTTCTTGGATTTCAAATAGAGATTCTTCTAGTCAAATTAACAAGCCAATCTCAGTTTATGAAATGCATTTAGGAAGTTGGCTCCATGAATCAACAGATAATAAATACCTGGAGGATAATGGCGAGCCAAGAGACCCAGTGCCTGCAGCCGATTTAAAACCTGGTACAAGATTACTAACTTATCCAGAATTAACCGAGAAACTCATCCCTTACGTAAAAGAGAGAGGATTCACTCATATTGAACTAATGCCAATATCTGAACATCCTTTCGATGGTTCATGGGGATACCAAGTTACAGGCTGGTATGCACCAACAAGTAGATTTGGCACCCCAAATGAATTTAGAGAGTTTGTTAATAAATGTCATGAAGAGGGCATAGGCGTAATTCTTGATTGGGTGCCTGGTCATTTCCCAAAAGATAAGCATGGTTTAGCATTTTTTGATGGTTGCCATCTATATGAACATGGAGATTCACGCATAGGTGAACACAAAGAATGGGGAACCCTAATATTTAATTACAGCAGAAACGAAGTAAGAAATTTCTTAGTAGCCAACCTTGTTTATTGGTTTGAAGAGTTTCATATTGATGGCATAAGAGTAGATGCTGTTGCTTCAATGCTATACAGAGACTATTTACGTCCAGATGGTGAATGGATACCCAATGAAAATGGTGGAAATGAAAATACGGAAGCCGTTAAATTTCTTCAACAGGCTAATCATGTACTCTTCCAACATTTCCCAGGAGCACTTTCTATCGCTGAAGAATCAACAACTTGGCCAATGGTAACCAAACCAACTGACATGGGAGGGTTAGGGTTTAACTTGAAATGGAATATGGGATGGATGCACGATATGCTCGATTATTTTGAAATAGATCCTTGGTTCAGACAATTCCATCAAAATAGCGTAACTTTTTCAATAACATATAACTATACAGAGAACTTTATGCTTGCCCTTAGTCATGATGAGGTTGTCCATGGGAAAAGTCATCTTTTGCATAAAATGCCTGGCGATGACTGGAAGAAATATGCAAATACTCGAGCTTTACTAACTTATATGTGGACCCACCCTGGTAAAAAAACAATATTTATGGGAATGGAATTTGGGCAAAGACAAGAATGGAATGTTTGGGATGATCTGCAATGGGAGTTACTAGAATTTGAGCCTCATAAAGGTATCAGAAACTTAATTGATGACCTAAATACACTTTATAAAAATGAACCTGCATTATGGAAAAATGATTTTGATCCTTATGGATTCCAATGGATTGATTGTAATGACAAATCTAATTCAGTTATAAGTTTTATGAGAAGAGAAAACGACACCAATGAATGGCTTGTTGTTGTAGCCAACTTTACGCCTAATACTCATGGGTCATACAAAGTAGGTGTTCCCGTGGAAGGATTCTATAAAGAAATATTTAATTCAGATAGTTCTAGATACGGGGGCAGTAACAAAGGGAATATGGGGGGCAAAGAAACTATTAATTACAATATTCATGATTATCAAAATGCTCTAGAACTTGCTTTGCCCCCATTAAGCGTAAGTATCTTCAAACATCAATCAAAAAAATAAGAAGAGTCATTTAACTTAGTGCTTCATATAAATGTTCATATAATGCTTTTGCTCTGCTTTACATTGTAAGATTTTTAAGTTGGATTTTAATTTTTTTTTAAATATAGAATTGAAAAATGGGTCAAGATTTACCACTACTACTTTCTGCCGCACTAGGTAGAAAAGTAAATAGGCCTCCAGTATGGATGATGAGGCAAGCAGGAAGATATATGAAAATCTACAGAGATTTAAGGGAGCGTTACCCAAGCTTTAGAGAGAGGTCTGAAAATCCAGAACTATCATATGAGATTTCAATGCAGCCTTTTCATGCTTTCAAACCGGATGGTGTGATCCTTTTTTCAGATATTCTCACCCCTCTGCCAGGGATGGGCATAAATTTCGAAATAATAGAAAGTAAAGGTCCAATTATTGAGAACCCAATAAGAAGTCTTACCCAAGTAGAAAATTTAAAAGAATTAAATCCAAGTGAGAGTTTAAGTTTTGTTGGACAAGTTCTTTCTTCACTAAAAAAAGATGTGAATAATGAGGCAACAGTTTTAGGTTTTGTTGGCGCACCTTGGACTCTTGCTGCATATGTAGTTGAAGGTAAAAGCAGTAAAAATTATTCTTTAATAAAATCAATGGCTTTTAATGAGCCAGATTTACTTCATTTACTTCTTGATCATTTTGCAAAATCTATCGGTGAATATCTTAAATATCAAATTAAATCTGGAGCGCAAGTAGTACAAATTTTTGATTCATGGGCAGGCCAATTAAGCCCACAAGATTATGATATCTTTGCTGGGCCGTATCAAAAAAAAGTTGTTGACATTGTAAAAGCGGAATACCCTGAAACACCAGTAATACTTTACATTTCAGGAAGTGCTGGTGTCATAGAAAGAATGGCAAAAACTGGAGTAGATATAATCTCATTAGACTGGACAGTAGATATTGAAGAGGCTTGTAAAAGAATCCCTACTGGGGTAGGAATTCAAGGTAATGTTGACCCTGGCATCTTATTCGGGAACAAAGATTCAATAAAAGAAAGGATAGATAATACTTTCAATAAAATTAAAGACAGGAAATATATTCTTAACTTGGGTCATGGGATTTTACCTGGGACTCCAGAAGAAAATGCTCAAACATTTTTTGAACATGGAAAAAAACTCACTTACTAGTCAAAGTCTTGGCATATAAAAACTTATTAATCACAGGTGCGAATGGATGTGTTGGCCAATATTTAGTTGATTGGTTTTTAAAAAACACAAAATTCAGGCTTTATCTCATGGTAAGAGACAAAAGAAAGTTGCCAATTTCTTTAGCAAAAGTAAAACAGTCCCAAGCAGAATTTGAAAATTCGCTTGGAACTATTTTCATTAATCAAAATATAATTATGAATGTAGTAAGTATTAAGTAAAAAAGTACTTAAGTATTAAATGATTTATTCGACAATAACCTTACCTACCATTCCAGCTCCTCTGTGAGGCTCGCAATAGTAATCATAAGTTCCTGCAGTATCAAATGTTTCTTCCCAAGACTCTCCTGGAGCAAAAGCTAGGTCTGCATGACTTAATTCCTCATGTCCATCAAATACAGCATTGTGAGGAGCTAATTTATTATTGACGAATTTAACTGTATCACCAGCACTAATGGTTACTGTACTTGGTTCAAATGCAAGCATTCCAGCATCCGT
The DNA here is from genome assembly GCA_902572915.1 of uncultured Prochlorococcus sp. Lineage (GTDB taxonomy): Bacteria > Cyanobacteriota > Cyanobacteriia > PCC-6307 > Cyanobiaceae > Prochlorococcus_A. The sequence goes on along the minus strand of CACGHR010000059.1, from coordinate 819 downwards.
TCCAAGTTTTACTTCAACTGTATTAGCTGAAACTGATGAAATTCCTAGACCTAGAGTTAAAACTATTGCGAATAACCCTGCAAAGATTGAACGTAACATAATTAAAATTTACTTGTTTATATATATTACAAGGCTTTGGGAGCCTAACTGTGAGAATTTTAATTGTTATTACAGCTTGGTAACTTTGATAACCTTAAAATATCATTCAGTGACTTCGCATAACTTTTAAGTTTGAAAGTCTCAGGATTAGTGATGGGGACATGATTAAAGTCATATTTCTTGATACTGAAGCTATCCCAAGGGGTGGTTTGTATGGGGAGAATTCTTAATAATATTTTTAGAATTTTTTTTGTTAGGGGTATCGCAAAAAAATCTCTTCATATTATGTCTTTTTAAAAGTGTAATTATGGCATCATCAATTGAAATTAATTTCTGACCTAGCACAAATTTTCTAAAGCCTTTGTATTGCTCTTCTTTATGATTTTTAATTAGAAACCCGCAAATCTGGGCAATATCATTTGCGTGTATAAAGTGAAATTTAGAATCGAGTTTTAAAAATCTTGCTAACCAAAGCCATTTCCCAATTTCTTTCAATCCACTAGTTAAATAACTCACAGGATATTTACTTTTTTTTCCAAGATTTCCTCCAAAAACCAAGGTAGGGAAAATAGCGAATGTTTTTTCTGCAAATGAGCTTTCTCTAAGTCTCTGGAAACATTCATATTTTGTTTGAATGTACTCTGTTCCATAAATCAATGATTCCCTCATTAATTCTGTTTGAGTATCAAGAATACTAGCTGTTGAAAAATAAATAATCTT
>CACGHR010000058.1 GCA_902572915.1 uncultured Prochlorococcus sp. | reverse complement strand
TTGTTCTCTTAGTCTTATTACAGCTGCATCTGATTCTCCAGGTTTAAAAACTGTATTTGCCTGCACTTGAGAGTCATATTGTTTATAAATCCATCTTTTAGAAGCTATTGAGGTATTAGATAGAAGTTTTAAAATAATTTCTGAATAAGAAAAACTCTTATTTTCCTTCAATGAAAATATTTTTTGATCATTAATTTCTGGTAAATAATTGTCATTCCATTCCCATTTCTTCAACAAATAATCAGGAGGATTATTTATCACGTTATGAACATTTACTGGAGTATCGTCAGATAATGCAGAAGTTGGGATTTGAGCAACAATTTTTCTCTTGTGAGAAATAATTACCTTATTATCCTCTATTACTTCACCAATTACATTGGCATATAATCCCCATTTCTGAAATTTTTCAATAAGATTATTAATTTTTTCTTCCTTCACAACAAATAACATTCTCTCTTGCGATTCAGATAATAAATATTGATATGAGGTCATATCATCTTCTCTAGAAGGAACCAAATCTAAATCAATAGATATACCTAAATTTCCATTTGCAGCCATTTCTGCACTACTACAAGTTAAACCTGCTGCACCCATATCTTGAGCTGCAATTACATCTCCTGTCTTAAAAGCATCCAAGCAGGCTTCTATAAGACTTTTCTCAATAAATGGATCTCCTACTTGCACTGCAGGTCTATCATCTAATGAAGAAGTAGTTAATTCTGAACTTGCAAAACTAGCTCCGCCAACACCATCTCTTCCAGTAGTATTACCAACATATAGTATTGGTGATCCCACATTTTTAGCTCCAGAACATACGATTTCATTAGTCTCTAAAAGTCCTAAAGCCATAACATTTACAAGAGGATTTCCTGAATAACAATCATCGAAGGCTATTTCACCTCCAACAGTAGGCACACCTACGCAATTTCCATAATGAGCAATACCAGATACCACTCCTCGCAATAAATTAATATTTGATTCTTTATCAAGATTTCCAAATCTCAAAGAATTAAGTACTGCGATTGGCCTAGCTCCCATTGTAAAAATATCTCTTAAGATTCCTCCTACACCTGTTGCCGCTCCTTGAAAAGGTTCAATTGCAGAAGGATGATTATGACTTTCAATTTTAAAAACAAGTTTTTGATTATTTCCAACATCAATGACACCCGCATTTTCGCCGGGACCAACTAAAATATGATTTCCTTTAGTAGGAAAATTAGATAGTAAAGGTTTTGAATTCCTATAACAACAATGTTCTGACCACATCACCCCAAACATTCCTAATTCAGTCCTATTTGGTTTTCTATTTAATCTTTTGCAAATTTCTTTGTAATCATTAATAGTTAAATTTTCAACTTTGAGTGCTTGATTAAGATCATATAGATCATTATTATCTGAATTCATCATTCTTTATATCCAAGGGTCTTCTTCTTTTTTATCACTAAAAGAATTTGATATTCTCTCACTATTATAAAAACTTTTTTGTTCAACATCTATTTTTTGGTTTATATCTTCATCTTCTTCAAGCCAATCTTCTAACCTATTCGAAGCTATATTTTTCATATCATCAAATCTATCAATAATTTTTTTTCCTTTTTGTAAAAATTCATTTTTAATGCTTGATTTTATTAAAGATAAATCATTTAAAGAATTACTTTCACAAAATACTAGGCCAGGTTGTTGATCATTAATATTTTCAATATTTAATTTCCATCTACTAGAACCTGGAATCTTAGGATTCGATCTAGACACTAGATAGTATTTAATTTTACCAGTTTTTATTTCAAATAAAAAATCTGCAATAATTCCAATTTTTGAACCATCTGAGTTTATCAAATTAGCTTCAATTAAAGTTGGAAATCTATTTAAAGTTGCTAAATCAGAAATAGCTGGATCGCCCTTAACATAAATATCATTATCTATTATTTGAGAAATTTGATTTAATCGCCAAACATTTCGCTTTAAATCAAAATTTGAAGGACGTGAATACCATCCTAAAATCCTATGAACTGGGGGATGCATCCAAACATTTTCACCATTGCCATAATTAAGGGTGGTTTCACCCTTAACATTGTAATTTAGTAAGTCACTTAATAGAATTTCTTTAGGTAATTTCAAGTTAAGAACGAACCTGAACAGGCATGACTAGGTAGGTAAAAGAATTAAAATTATCTTCTGGGACAAAAATAGCTGGAGTAGTAGCATGATTACATTTCAAAAGTACATTTTTAGAAGTAATTACTTTTAAACCTTCCAAAAGATATCTAACGTTAAATGCAATATCAAAATTCTCACCAGTATAAGAAACAGGTATTAATTCATTTGCATTTCCAATGTCTTGTGCATCTGCACTTATTGAAGCTAAATCCGTATTATCCAATTTAATCTTAACTACACTACTTTGTTGATCAGCTAAAACAGCAATCCTTTCTAATGCATCAACTAATTGTTTTGTATTAAAATTAAAAATCTTAGAAAAAGTATCAGGGATTAATTGTGAATAATTTGGATAGGTACCTTCAAGGGTTCTTGTTGTAATTATTTGATTAGAAGAAATAAAAACTACCTGACCTTTATCATAAAAAAGCTTTATTGAATTTTCTGAAGTTTTTAAAGATACTAGTTTTTCAATTTCTCTTAATGATCTAGTAGGAATAGTAACCGATAAATCACCTTCGTTTAGAGGAAATTTATCTTTATCATCACTATGTTCTTCGTTGCCTATTAAGGCAACTGCCAATCTATGACCATCTGTAGAAGCAGACTCTAAATAATTTTTTTTAAATGTAAAATTAACGCCTGTCAGTAATTGCTTTGAGTCATCATTGCTACTAGCAAAAATGGTTGATTTTAGAGCTTTTAAAAAAGAACTAGGATCAATATTTAAAGAAGTTCCACTTTCAACAAACGGTAAATTAGGATAATCATCAGATGGAATTCCTTTAATATTAAACGAACCTCTATCACTTTTTATTAAAATATTTTCTGAATCCTCATCTACTTCTAGAGAAACAGGAGTTTCATTAGGTAATTTACTTACAATTTCAGATAAAAGTTTTGAAGGTATCGTAATAGCCCCACTATTTTTAACAGTTCCATCAAAAGAAGTTTGAATTCCTAAGTTAAGATCAAATCCTGTCAAGCTAATTTTATTTGTTCCTTGATCAGCAGCTACAAGTATATTTGCAAGAATTGGATGAGTAGGTCTTGAAGCAACCGCCTTGCTTACAAGTTGTATAGCATTATTTAATTCACTTTGATTACAAATAATGTCCATCGTAATTTGGAACTTTTTACAAACACAATATACTTTTTCTGTAAATTAAATTCAATAAGCTTTTTTTTCCTTCCTCTTATATAAAAATAAATAATAAAAAAATTAAACTTAGTAGTAGTAGTTGTTGTGGAAATTGTGGAATTCTTAATAAAAAAATCTCATTTACTTATTTTACGAGCATTTTAATAAGTGGAAAAAAGTATTAATTTGTTGAATAAATTCAAATTTTTTAAATTTTTAAAGAACTAACTAACAAACTGAATTATTTTTTATATGTTTTTCAACAAATAAGTTTTGTTTTTAATTGATTTCCACAGACACTAATTTTTTTGGATTCTAATATCCTAAAATTTTGGTAATATTTTTTAATGAAGGTTCAATATTTTTTCTGAAAATAGCATCATTATTTTTAATAGCGCAATCAGGATCTTTCAATCCATTCCCGGTAAGAACACAAACAATAGTTGATTCTTTTTGAATTCTATTTTTATTTTTAATTAGTCCAGCAACTGATGCAGCACTGGCAGGTTCACAAAAAACTCCTTCTTTGGCAAGAATTTTATAAGCATTGATTATTTCTTCGTCTGTAACTGACTGAAAGTCTCCTTTACTCTCTTTCTTTACTTTTTTTGCTTTTTCTCTATTTACAGGATTCCCAATTCTTATTGCTGTTGCAATTGTCTCTGGATTTTTAACAATAATATTTTGTACTAATGGAGCTGAGCCTTTAGATTGAAAACCCATCATAATTGGTAATTTTATATTTCTTTTTATTTTTGAATATTCTTTAAAACCCATCCAATAAGCAGTGATATTTCCCGCATTGCCCATTGGAATACAAAGCCAATCAGGAGCCATACCTAAGTCATCAACAATTTCAAAAGCTGCTGTCTTTTGCCCTTGTATTCGATATGGATTAACAGAATTAACAAGTTCTACTGGATGTTCTGAAGATAAATCTCTAACAATTTCAAGAGCATTATCAAAGTTTCCATTAATAGAAATTATTTCAGCTCCGTACATTAAAGCTTGTGCAAGTTTTCCTTGTGCAACATATCCTTCTGGAATTAAAACATAAGGTTTTAATCCTCCTCTAGTAGCATATGCAGCTGCAGCTGCAGAAGTGTTTCCAGTGCTTGCGCATATTACTGCTTCGCGGCCTTCTTCTTTTGCTTTGCTAATCGCCATAGTCATTCCACGATCTTTAAAAGATCCTGTGGGATTTAGACCATCATATTTTAAAAAAACTTTTGTTTCATTTCCAATTAAATTGCTAATTGAGTCACTAAAGATTAAAGGAGTATTTCCTTCATTTAAGGTAATAATAGGAGTTTGCTTTGTAACTGGAAGATATTGTTTATATGCTTCTATTAAACCCGGCCACCTTTTTTTTCTGTAATTGATACGCAGTTTATTTTTGATTTTATTTAATAACGCCATAAAATTTTTAATTTGTT
>CACGHR010000057.1 GCA_902572915.1 uncultured Prochlorococcus sp. | reverse complement strand
TGAAGTAACCATTTTTGGTAGATATAATTTCTAGATTTTTCAATACAGATACTACATGATGATAAATCTAAAGGGCTACTCACGCAGGCCAGGCCGTCTAAAAGTCTTTCTCCTTTGTTTTCATCGTAATCTAAGCAGGCATTTAAAAGAATTGTTCCCCCTAAAGATAATCCAACTCCGTAAATTGGCAGATTATTCATCTTAATGAGATCTTTAAACTCTAAATTAATCAATTTTTTAAAATATTTAATTGCTGAAATAACATCGCTGGAGCATCTAGCACAATAATTTCCTTTAGCCAAATATCTTGCAGACCCAGATCCTCTTAGATTTAATTTAAGAACTCCAAAACCAGTATTTGCTAATTTCCTAGAGATTCTTCTTAAACCAAACCGTTTAGTTGACCCCCCTAACCCATGGGTAACTATAACAAAACCCCTAAGAGAGCTTAATTTTTCAGGTAATTCTAAAAATCCTAGAAGATAATCATATTCAAATTTTTCAGAAATAATTTTATTAATCGGAAAGAATATTTTTTTATTTTTTTTTGATTTACCAAAATCAATAACAAAAGTATCTCTCAAAGTTTGTAAGTCGCCACCTATCCAAGGTAAGACTTCTCGAAATGGCTTATTTTTTAAGTAATCTGAAAAACTATAAGATATATTATTATCTCTCCCCAACTCCAAGATCCTTTAATTCTCCAATTAGATCATTTAATACCTTCTTTGCATCACCAAATACCATAGAAGTATTTGGCAGATCAAATAAATCATTTTTTATTCCGGAGTAACCTGCACTCATGCCTCGTTTAATTACAAATACCGTTCTTGCCTCCTGCACATCCAGAACTGGCATGCCATATAGAGGAGAAGAACTATCGTTTTTCGCCTGAGGATTAACTACATCATTTGCTCCTAAAACCAAAACAACATCAGTCGCTGGAAAATCAGGATTTACAACGTCCATCTCTTTAAGTTGTTCGTAAGGAACATCTGCTTCTGCTAAAAGTACATTCATATGACCAGGCATTCGCCCTGCTACAGGATGAATTGCATAGATGACTTCAATACCATTTTGCTCGAGTTTTTTTGTCACTTCCCTTAAAGTATGCTGGGCTTGAGCTACTGCAAGACCATAGCCAGGGACAATGATTACCTTGTTGGCAGCCTCTAAAGTTAATGCACATTCTTCAACACTACAAGAAGTTATATTTGTGTATTCTACAGATCCAGAAGAGGATGAACTTTGTTCAGATAATGATCCTCCAAAAAGGACTGAGATCAATGATCTATTCATACCCTTGCACATTACCTGAGTTAATATCAAGCCAGCAGCTCCAACCATTGCACCTGCAACAATTAAAAGTTGACTTCCTACAACAAATCCTGCTGCTGCTGCTGCGATTCCAGAATAGCTATTCAATAGAGAAATAACTACTGGCATATCTGCTCCACCAATTGGTAAGGTTACCCCAATACCTAAAAAAGTAGATGATATAACCAAAAGCCAAATAGAACTAGGATTCTCATTCAAAAGATAAATAAACGCTATTAATGAAATTACACCCAGGGTGATATTCACAAAATGCCTTGCTTTTAATTGTGTCCAACCTGGAGTAGCCAACCAACCCTGTAGTTTAGCCATCGCGACAATTGAACCAGAGAAAGTAATCGCACCAACAAATATTGAAACCGCAATTGAAACATCAGTAACTAGTTTCAAGGTCCCTTCTGTATCAGCAATAGGAAATAAACTTACTCCAAGAGCTACCAAGAGAGATGACATGCCTCCAAAACCATTAAACAAAGCAACTGTCTCAGGCATTGATGTCATTGGGACTGTTTTTGCTAAAAGAGCTCCAAACAAACTCCCTACTAATGATCCAACAATAATCCAAATCCAAGAATGATTTGGTATACCAGAATCACCTAAGTAACTTGAGAGAAGAAGTCCAACCACAGATAGGAACATGGCGAATGCTGCTAAAAAATTCGCCTCTCTTGCAGACCTTACTTTTGATAAGCCCTTAATCCCAAGTGCCAATAGAAGAACTGCTAAAAGATCAATAACAAATTCGATGATATCGGAAAAATTCATATTAAATGTTTATTTCTTTTTGGTAGGTTTACGACTAAACATTGCAAGCATTCTGTCAGTTACTAGAAAACCTCCTACAACATTGAAAAGTGCAAATCCAAGAGATATTGAGCCAATAATTAAAAGTGGGCTTCCTGGCTTAGCATTGATAATTGCAGTTAATGCCGCCAACATAGTAATACCTGAAATTGCATTTGCTCCACTCATCAAAGGAGTATGAAGAGTTGGAGGTACTTTTCCAATCAACTCAAGCCCTAATAGACTTCCTAGTAATAAAACCCATAGCAGGCTTGTATCAAAAATCATAATAAATTAAAACCTCATTATTCAAAAACTTTATTTTGAAGGACAACTCCCTCATCGCTTAATAAACAACCAGAAATGAGTTCATCCTCTTTATCTAATTTAATTACACCATCTTTTATAAAAGGTGTAATCAAAGATGTTAAGTTCTTAGCATAAAGTGAACTTGCATCATAAGGAACTGATGAGGGTAATTCTCCCGCTCCTATAAGTTTTACTCCATCTTTGATAATAGTTTCATTTGATTTTGTTCCTTCACAATTACCTCCTTGAGAAACCGCTAAATCAATTACCACTGCACCAGGCCTCATTTTTTCAATCATGGGCGAGTCGATCAAAACAGGAGCCTTTTTACCTAGAACTTGTGCAGTACAAATAGCGACGTCAGCTTCAGATAAATATTTAGTTAAAGTAACCTTCTGTTTTGAAAGGAATTCGGGTGTTACAGCTTTTGCATAACCTCCAGCCTCTCCTGGTTTTTCGTCCACTTCAGGAAGTTCTATAAATCTTGCTCCAAGGGACTCTACTTGTTCTTTAACAGCAGGTCTAATATCAGATACAAATACTATTGCACCAAGTCTTTTTGCTGTAGCAACTGCCTGTAATCCTGCAACGCCTCCACCAAGAACCACTACTTTGGCAGGTTGGACTGTGCCTGCTGCAGTCATAAGCATCGGGAAATATCTATCTAATTCACTTGCCGCTAAAAGGACTGCTTTATATCCAGCGATGTTGGCCTGCGAAGAAAGAACATCAGAAGATTGAGCTCTACTAATCCTTGGGAGCAACTCTAGTGATAAAGCTGAAATCTTATTACTATTTATGATCCTAAGAAGCTCCTTATTCCCATATGGGTTAAGAAGACCAAGAATAACAGCGCCTTTCTTTAATTTAGTTAAATTATCCTCTGATGGAGTTTGAACACAAAATATTAAGTCCGCTTCACCCCAAATTTTTTTTTCTGAGTTACTTATTATTGTTCCGCCAGATTCTTCATATAATAAGTCACTAAATCCTGATAATTTTCCTGCTGAGCTTTCAATATAAACATCACATCCAAGTTTTTTTAATTTCTTCACCGCTTCTGGCGTGGCTGAAACTCTCCTTTCACCAGAGCTTGTTTCGGAAGGAATAAGTATTTTTGTCAATTTATTTATTTTTTTAACATACTAAATATAAATTGAAGAAAGTCAAAAGTCTTGGATTTTTGTTAATAATATATTTTCTTTTTTGAAAAAAATAGCTATCTAGAATATATAGGTACCAATAATCCAATGAGTATAAAAGCAATCGAATGTCCTGATGGAGTATGTCACAGCCATCATGGTGGTCATGCTGTACCCAGACAAGCTATGCAGAAAAATCTAGAAAAGCATGGCAAAGACTGGTGCGAGAAATTAGCAGAGAGAATTTATGAAATGTCAGTTGATACTTATTCACAGACAGTAATGCCCAGTCTCCACTCAGCAGGTTGGCAAAGAAGACATTTAGACTGGGAATTTAAGCTAGCAGAAAATGACTCTGAACCTGATGAGGCTCTTGTTGAAGGAATTATCAATGCCACAGAAAGCTTCTTAAGAAGTAGTGAGGTGCATCGATTATTTATTCAAGAATTAGTACAGGGCACATTTGAAGAAGCAAATGACAAAAAAATAATTTCTAAAGCAATTAAATCCATTATTGAAGAAGAAATTGTTAGTACACTTAGAGAAAAAAAAGAAACTCTTTTGAAGAAAATATCTGCAAAATTAGTATCAGAAGAAAAAGTTAGCGAGGAACTTGCAATAAATTCGGCTAAAGAGGGTTTCGAAGAAGTAGAAAGGCTGCTTGCGAATCACAGCGAGGCAGTTTAACCCTAAATTTTTATATTTTCTTAATAATTGACGCAAAAATACTCTCAAATATAAATTAAATATTAAATTAATGTTTGGAAGTACAAAGTTGTAACTTATTAGACAATACTTATGTTCTTAGATGTGTTTATCTTATATACAACTCTTAATTTTCAATGGACAATTTCATTAGAAAAAGGATAGACATTGCGACCTGTTGGGCTACCAACAGAATTTCTTCAATGGATACTTTAGAAAGATATGAAGATAGTTATGCAATCGCAGAAGAATTTAGAGAGTGGATATTACATATTGGAGAAAAGAACGAAAATCTAAAAGATTCTGTTTTAAACTTCCCAAACGAATTAAAAAAATCATTAGACCAAAAAATCAACGATTGAATATTAAATCGATCGAGTGAAATCCGCCCTACATTATTTGGGTTTGTTTATTATTATTAATAGTGAAATTAGCTAATAAATGGACTATAAAGAAAAAAATTCTAACGTAGAAAATGTTGTAATTATAGGTTCAGGACCTGCAGGTTATACAGCTGCAATATATGCAGCAAGAGCGAATCTTCAACCTTTGCTCGTAACAGGATTTAATTCTGGTGGAATTCCTGGTGGGCAATTAATGACTACAACATTTGTTGAAAATTATCCAGGTTTCCCAGATGGAGTACTAGGACCTGAATTAATGGATCTAATGAAGGCTCAAGCAGAAAGATGGGGTACTAATTTGTACGAAAGTGATGTTGTCTCAATAA
>CACGHR010000056.1 GCA_902572915.1 uncultured Prochlorococcus sp. | reverse complement strand
GATTCAATTAATACAAGTGGTGAAGTAAAAGCAATAAGGACAAGTAATATTGGGCCTCGGAAGCAAGGCATAATAAAAGAAATTAATGTAGGGGAGGGGGATCTTGTAAAAAAAGGTCAGGTTTTAGCTTCCCTTGATGATGAAGATTTTATATATAAAGTTGAAGAACTTGAATTAAATGTAGAAAAACAAAGATCTGAATTTTTAAGAAGGGAATATTTATATCATGAAGGTGCAGTAAGCAAAGAAGATTATGAAAATTATAAAAACAACTATAAGATTAGTAGCGCGAAACTAAATGATGCAAAAGCTGAAAAAAGTTTCTATTTAATAAAAGCTCCTTATGAAGGAAAGATAACGGCAAAATATGCGGAGATAGGATCTTATGTTACCCCAAGTACAAATTTAAGTTCAGACTCTAAAACAAAAAACTTTATTTTTGAACTATCCGAGGGGCTCGAAATTGTTGCCAAAGTTCCAGAGAGCGACATTGGTAGAATAAGAATAGGTCAAGAAGCCTCTGTAAGAATTGAGGCTTATCCCTCAAAAAAATATAGTGCCATAGTTAAAAAAATAGCTACAAGGGCAGTAAGAGATAATAATGTAACCTCATTTGAAGTAACTTTAAATTTTGAAGATATTACTGAAGAAATAAAAATTGGAATGACTGCGGATCTTGAATTCAAAGTAATAGATACTCAAGAAAAAGTTTTTGTGCCATCAGCATATATTGTCACAGAAAATGGTGAAAAAGGTATCTTAAAAGTAGATAAGAATAATAATCCCAAGTTTGTAAAAATTGAGATTGGAATTATTAGTGAGGGTAATACTTCTGTAATTGATGGATTAGAACCTGGAGAAAAAATCTTCACTCAAATACCACCTTGGGCTAAGAAGAGAAAATGAGTTTAAAATCTGAAAACTCTAAAAAACCAATTTTACTTTTAGTCGATGGTCATTCACTTGCTTTTAGAAGCTTCTATGCATTTAGCAAAGGGATTGATGGAGGTTTAACAACTAAAGAGGGATTTCCAACAAGTGTAACTTATGGATTTCTAAAAAGCCTTCTTGATAATTGCAAAAATATTAGTCCTGAGGGTGTTTGTATTACTTTTGATACCGAAAAACCTACTTTCAGACATGAATTAGATCCAAATTATAAGGCCAATAGAGATGTAGCACCAGATGTTTTTTTTCAGGATATTGAACAACTAGAAATTATTTTAGAAGAAAGCCTTAATTTACCAATTTTTAAATCTCCTGGTTACGAAGCAGATGATCTCCTAGGCACAATTGCCAATGATGCTTCTTCTAAGGGATGGTGCGTGAATATTCTTTCTGGGGATCGGGACTTATTTCAATTAGTAGATGATCAAAAAGATATTTATGTACTTTATATGGGTGGTGGTCCATATGCAAAAAGTGGTAATCCAACTCTCATGAATGAAAATGGAGTAAAAGAAAAATTAGGTGTTGCGCCAGAAAGAGTAGTTGATCTTAAAGCTCTAACTGGTGATAGTTCTGATAATATTCCTGGTATTAAAGGGGTAGGTCCAAAAACCGCAATAAATCTGTTAAAAGAAAACGATACACTTTATGGGATTTATGAGGCTTTGGACAAGATTCAGCAGAACAGTGATAAAAAATATAAAGGATGCATCAAAGGTTCCGTTATAGAAAAGCTCAAAAACGATAAGCATAATGCTTTTCTTTCCAGGGATTTAGCAAAAATAAATACTGAAGTGCCTTTGATATTAAGTGATGGTTATGAATTAAAAAATATTAATCAAGAACTTCTCTCAGAGTCACTACAAAAACTTGAATTATCAACTCTACTTCGGCAAATTGATATTTTCAATTCAACTTTTAGTAAAGGTGGTTTTAACAAAAATAACTTAGCTAAAGAGGAGGAGAAAAATCCAAAGGTCTCTAGTAAAAGTGAATTAGAAAATAGTGAATTAGAAAATAGTGAAAATAAAATCCCTAAAATCAAAGTAACTGTTGTAAATGATTTTGAATTACTTGATAAATTAATTCAAAGATTACAAAAGACCAATGAGATAGTTTCTTTAGATACAGAGACTAATAGTTTAAATCCAATCGATGCAGAACTTGTTGGGGTAGGATTATGTCTTGGAGATGAAAGTGATGATTTATTTTATATACCTCTTGGTCATCAAACAAAAAAGGAGACCCCCAATCAATTATCTATTGAAGATGTTTTCTCAAAACTAAGAACTTGGATAGAAGATCCTAAAAAAGAAAAGGCACTCCAAAATTCTAAATTTGACAGGCAAATATTTTTTAACCATGGAATAGATCTTAAAGGCGTAACCTTTGACACTTTGTTAGCAGACTATCTTCTAAATAATCAGGAGAAGCATGGGTTAAGTGAAATTAGTTTTAGATTATTTGGATTTAAGCCTCCTTCATTTAAGGAAACAGTTGGTAAAAATAAAGACTTTTCATTTGTTGATATTGATGAAGCTAGTATTTACTGCGGTTATGATGTATTTCTAACTTTTAAGATTGTCAAAATTTTTAAAGAAAGATTTTCAACAGAAAAAAATGAATTAATCAAATTGTTCGAAGAAATCGAGCTGCCCCTAGAGCCAGTATTGTCTCAAATGGAAATGAATGGAATAACCATCGACATCCCTTATTTAGATAAACTCTCAAAAGAACTAAAAAGTACCTTAGAAGATATTGAAAGTAAAGTTTATGAATTAGCAGAGGAGATTTTTAATCTATCTTCACCAAAACAACTTGGTGAGATCTTGTTTGAAAAATTAAATTTGGATAAGAAAAAATCACGGAAAACAAAAACAGGATGGAGTACAGATGCAGTAGTTCTTGAAAAATTAGTAGACGAACATGAAATAATCCAACATTTAATAAAACACAGAACTCTTAGCAAATTACTTAGCACCTATATTGATGCTCTTCCAAATCTTATAAACGTAAAGACAGGAAGAGTTCATACAAACTTTAATCAAGCTGCTACAGCGACTGGGAGACTAAGTAGTAGCAATCCTAATCTTCAAAATATCCCGGTTAGGACTGAATTTAGTAGGAGAATCAGAAAAGCATTCTTGCCTGAAAAAAATTGGAAACTTTTATCAGCTGATTATTCTCAGATCGAATTAAGAATTCTTGCTCACTTAGCGGATGAAGAAATACTAATTAATGCGTTTCATAAAAATGATGACATTCATTCCTTGACTGCAAGATTAATTTTCGAGAAAGAAGAAATATCATCCGATGAAAGGAGAGTTGGGAAAACAATAAATTTTGGAGTTATCTATGGTATGGGTATAAAAAAGTTTGCACGTTCAACAGGAGTAAGTACTTCAGAGGCGAAAGAATTTCTAATAAAATACAAAGAAAGATATTCAAAAATTTTCAAATTTCTTGAACTCCAAGAAAGGCTTGCCTTATCAAAAGGGTATGTAAAAACAATTTTTGGTCGAAAAAGAGAATTTAAGTTTGATAAAAATGGACTTGGAAGATTAATAGGGAAAGATCCTTACGAAATTGACCTGCAATCTGCAAGAAGGGCTGGCATGGAAGCACAGTCATTAAGAGCCGCAGCTAATGCACCAATTCAGGGTTCAAGTGCAGACATCATTAAAATTGCAATGGTTCAACTAAATAAGAAATTCATAGAAATGAATGTTCCAGCAAAAATGCTTTTACAAGTACATGATGAATTATTGTTTGAAGTTGAACCAGATTCTTTGGAAATTACGACGAAATTAGTAAAGAAGACTATGGAAGATTGTGTAAAATTAAACGTGCCTCTTTTAGTTGATATTGGTATTGGAGACAATTGGATGGAGACGAAATAAACCTTATGAAATACTTAATTTAAGATGATCAAACTTTTTAATACTTTAAGCAAAAGAGTAGAGGTTTTTAAGCCTATTGATGATGTAGTAAAAATTTATTGTTGTGGAGTAACTGTTTATGATTTATGTCATCTTGGTCATGCCAGAAGTTATATAGCTTGGGATGTATTGAGAAGATTTTTAATTTACAGTAATTTCAAAGTGAAGTATGTTCAAAATTTTACAGATATTGATGACAAGATCTTAAAAAGAGCTAAAGAAGAAAGCAGTTCAATGAAGGAAGTATCTGAAAAAAATATTATTGAATTTCATAAAGATATGGATTCTTTAGGAATAATGCGTCCGGATAGTATGCCAAGAGCAACGAATCATATATGCAATATCTGCTCCTTCATAACAATCCTTGAGGACAAAGGTTATGCATACTCTAGAGATGGAGATGTTTATTATTCTGTTTTTAAAAATAAAAATTATGGAAAGCTTAGTAATCAAAATATACAAGAACAAAATATCAATCAGCAAGGAAGAATGGCTAATGATGAAAATAGTAAAAAACTTAATCCGCAAGATTTTGCACTATGGAAAAAAGCCAAAGATGATGAGCCATTTTTTGATTCGCCATGGGGTAAAGGTAGGCCAGGATGGCATATTGAATGTTCGGCGATGGTTAAAGATGAATTAGGAGATACTATTGATATCCATTTAGGTGGTTCTGATTTGATTTTTCCACATCATGAGAATGAAATCGCCCAATCAGAAGCAGCCAATGGCAAAAAGCTAGCGAACTATTGGTTACACAATGGGATGGTCAATGTCAATGGACAAAAGATGAGTAAATCCCTTAAAAATTTTAAAACTATCAGAGAGCTAATTAAGTCAGGTATAAGCCCTATGACTTTGCGATATTTTGTTATGACTGTGAATTATAGAAAACCACTTGATTTTACTGAAGAAGCTTTAAGGAGTGCTTCAGAAGCTTGGAAAAACATTAATGTAGCCCTTTCTTTTATGGACCTTACAAAAGGTGCTTTTAGATCTATTGATAAAAATGAATTTATCGAAGAAGAATATAAAGAGAAAATAAGCTTTGAATTATCTCAAAAAAAACTTAATTTTTCTGAGGCTCTGGGAAATGACCTTAATACAGCAGGTGCGATTGCAATTATTTACGATTTAGCAAAACCATTAAAAAACTTTTTAAACCAATTTCAAAGGGTCGAAGGTTTTAAAATAGACCTAAATGAAAAATTCTTTCTACTTGAGAATTTTAAAACTC
>CACGHR010000055.1 GCA_902572915.1 uncultured Prochlorococcus sp. | reverse complement strand
GCTCACATAAATCAGAAACAACAATTGCAGCAAGTTCTTATTTGGAATATTTTCATGGAGAAATTACAGGTCGTCCTCCACAAATAGATTTGCTTGATGAAAAGTTTTGTCAAAGTTTTTTAAGAAATGGGATTTTAAAAAGTTTTGTGATTTCTTCTCACGATATTAGTGATGGGGGGTTAGCAATAGCTTTAGCAGAATGCTGTATTTTATCTGCAAAAGGTGCAACGATACAATTAAAAGATGATTTTGCTAGAGATGATAATTTATTATTTGGAGAAGGAGGTTCGAGAATTATTTTTTCTATAGATAAAACGAAAGAAAAAGAATGGCTTAATTATTTAAAAGAAATTCAAAAAAATTCTCAACCTAGTGTTTATGTAAAAAAAATAGGATATGTTTCGAGTCAATCACTTAAAATAAAAATTCAAGATAAAGATATTTGCAATATTGAGGTTGAGGAATTAACCGAAAAATTTAATAATAGTATTTCAGATCACTTTTAAATATGAAAAATATTTTTCAAACATCAATTTTTTCAAGAAATTAAGTTATGTGTGGAATTGTTGGAATAGTTTCTTCAGATGATGTAAATCAACAAATTTACGACAGTCTTTTGCTTTTACAGCATAGAGGTCAAGATTCTACAGGTATAGCTACAATGGAAAATACTATTTTCCATATACATAAGGCTAAAGGTCAGGTTAATACTGCTTACAGAACCAGAGATATGAGGAATTTAATCGGCAAAATTGGGTTAGGTCATGTAAGGTATGCAACAAAGGGATCTGCTGAAAGTGTAGAAGAAGCCCAGCCTTTTTACGTAAATGCTCCTTATGGAATTGTCTTAATACATAATGGTAATTTGACAAATACAAGAGATTTAGAAAAACAACTATTTAGTGTTGATAAGCGCCATACAAATTCTTCAAGTGATACTGAAATGTTATTGAATGTATTTGCGACAGAACTACAAGAACAAATTCATAACCAAGAATTAGAACCTGATATTATTTTTGATGCTGTAAATTCTTTACATAAAAGAATTCAGGGATCATATGCTTCAATCGCATTGATTTCAGGACATGGTTTATTAGCATTTAGAGATCCTTTTGGTATAAGACCCTTAGTAATAGGAAAAAGAATTTCAACAACAACAAAAAAAGAAGAGTGGATGGTTGCTAGCGAATCTCTAGTACTTGAGAATAATGATTATCAAGTAGTGAGAGATGTGGATCCTGGAGAAGCTATTTTTATAAATCTGAATGGTGAGTTTTTTTCTAAGCAATGTTCTGAAAATCCAATGTTATTTCCCTGTGCCTTTGAATATGTTTATTTAGCGAGGCCAGATTCAATTATGAATGGAATATCTGTCTATAAAGCTCGTTTGAAAATGGGAGATTATTTAGCTGAAACAATTAAAGAAAAAATAAATTCGGGAGATATTGATGTTGTTATGCCTATACCCGATTCTTCTCGCCCTGCAGCTATGCAAGTTGCAAGACAGTTAGGGATAGAATATAGAGAAGGTTTTTTTAAAAATAGGTATGTTGGGAGAACATTCATAATGCCTGGTCAGCAGAAACGAAAGAAATCTGTAAGACAAAAATTAAATGCTATGAGTGCAGAGTTTAAAAATAAAAACGTTTTAATTGTTGATGATTCGATAGTAAGAGGTACTACTTCAAAAGAAATTGTTCAAATGGCAAAAGATTCAGGAGCAAATAAAGTTTTTTTTACCTCCGCAGCTCCTCCTGTTCGTTTTCCCCATGTCTATGGAATTAATATGCCAAATAGAGATGAATTAATAGCTCATGATAGAACAATAAGTGAAATTGCTAATCACCTTGAAATTGATAACCTCGTTTATCAAAGTATTGAAAATTTACGTAAATCTATAATAAGTGACTCTGATATTGAAGATTTAGAAATGAGTTGTTTTACTGGTTCTTATGTAACTGGGACAGTAAATCAAGAGTATTTAAATTGGGTTGAAAATGAATATAAATCCTAGTCCAGAAAGTTCTCAAGTCGAAAACAATTTTCAAGATGTTCATCTTTGTCTAATTTTAAAAATTCAGTTAAGAAATTTGTTTTTTTAGATTTGAAATTTAATTTTTCAAAGTTAAATCTTGCAGATTTATTTTTATTAGTTTCAATATCTAGGAAATGGTTACTTGGTAATATTTTGACGAAGGAGTCATTTTTTAGCTGAGTGTTTTCATTTAAATATCCTAAATTATATTTATTAGCGTAATAAATCTCATTACTATTTATGCAAAAGACCTTTCCTTTTCTAGAAACCAAATAAATATATTCGCCATTTTGATATGGACAACAAGAAACTATTTTTTCGGTTGGCAAAAGTTTTGCAAGCATTAATCCTTGAGATTGTTTAGTAGTTGGAGTTAAAAATTTATTCGATAAATTAAATTTAAAAATCCTTCCTATTGAGGTTAATATCAATAAATTTCTTTTTTCAATAGAGATAAAAGAATCAATTATCTTAATATTATTTTTTAATTTTGTAATTGCGAAAGATCGATTACTTTTAACCATATCTTCATTAAATAAAACTTTTTTAAATCTTCCATCTGAATTCAAGATACATAAATAATTTTCAGTACCTTTTTTAAATGAATGAAAATTTATTATTTCATTAGGATTGATATTGTTTAGACTTTTATTATCTAATTTATACTCATTATTAATATTAGACTCCCAATTAATATGGAAAACTTTTCCAGAAAAAGTGATCCCAATTATTTTTAAATTTTTATCAATATTACATATAAATTTTTTTACATTTTTATTATCTATAGTTTTATTTGTATCCTCAAAGGATTTCTTATAATTATTGTAAATCATTTTTCTTAAATATAGTCTATTGTCTATATATAATTTAGTTTTTTTGGCAATAAATTCTTCTATAATTTGATTATTTATAGTTTCTAATTCTTCATTCTGATCAATATTTTTAAGGACTTTTGTTTTTCTTTTAATATTATATTTTTTCTTTAATATTAATAATTCTTCTTTTAATAAATCAAGTAATAATTTTCGTTCATGTAAAAGCTTTTGAAAATAATTCTTTTTTTCTTCCAGCTTTTTAATATCAGCATCGATTTGGTTTCTTTCTAGAGTTGTTAATTTTTTTAGTGGCATATCTAAAACAGAATTTGCTTGTTTATCACTGAAGAAAAAATTATTAATTAACTTTGATTTAGCTTCTTGAGTATTTTCTGAGTTTTCAATAATCGCGATAATTTTTTTTATATCTTTTGTCGCTTTTGATAATCCTTCTAGGTTTTCTAGTGTTTCAAGAGTATTTTTTAGAAAATAATTAGTTCTTTTTCTAATTGTTTCTTCTCTAAATTCAAGAAAATAGTTCAGATATTGTTTCAAGTTTAATTGTACAGGCTTACCTTTAAGTAAAGCTAAAAATATTGCCCCAAAATTAGTTTGGAGAGTTGTTTTTTTATATAAATTTGAAATTACAATTTCAGCATTAAAATCCTTTTTTAATTCTATTACAATCCTCATTCCATCTCTATCGCTCTCATCTCTAATATCTGAAATCCCATTAATTTTTCCTGTATTAACAAGTTCTGCTAGTTTTTCAATCCAGTTCGCTTTACTTATTTGATAAGGAAGTTCTGAAATGATTAATGCATTTTTTTTATGTTTACCTTTCCCTAAATTTAACTCTTCTGTATTTACGACACCTCTTATTGTTATTGACCCCTTTCCTGTTCTATAAAGTTCATCTATCGCTCGACTATAAATTAATTCCCCTCCAGTAGGGAAATCAGGCCCTTTAATAATGTTAGAAAGTTTCTTATCACTTATATCTTTATTTTCTATTAAACAAATTAACCCATCTACTATTTCTCCCAAGTTATGAGGTGGAATGTTTGTCGCCATTCCAACAGCAATACCTGACGATCCGTTTAATAATAAAAATGGAAGTTGTGCGGGAAGAACTTCTGGTTCTTTTTGTGAACCATCAAAGTTATTTGAAAATGTTACTGTTTCTGATCCAATTTCTTCAAGAAAACCTTTGTGCGCTATCGGAGCTAATCTTGTTTCAGTGTACCTCATTGCTGCGGGAGGATCATTATCTACTGACCCAAAGTTGCCATGTCCCTCAAGAGTTGGATATTTAGTTGTGAAGTTTTGTACTAGTCTCACTAGTGCATCATATACTGCTTGATCTCCATGAGGATGGTACTTTCCGAGTACATCACCAACTACCCTAGCGCATTTTCTGAATGGCCTATCTGGCGTTAAACCTAATTCGTACATTGCAAATAATATTCTTCTTTGCACAGGTTTAAGTCCATCTCTTGCATCTGGTAGAGCGCGACCAACTATTACACTCATTGCATACTCCAGATAAGAACGTTGCATTTCTTCTTGGAGTGAGATAGAAGTGAATTTATTCTTATCCATTAGAACTCATAATTGAATATTTATTGATTTATTAAATTAAGCCTAATAGGTAAACAAATATTTACCAGTATAGAAAATTAGGAGGATGTATTTATTTTGTTTTTCGCAAGTATTACATGTGATTGAATATTATCATTTTGTAAGAGGATTTCTGTTGAATTTTGTAATTTTTCGCCCCACAACTGTTCTTTTCTATAGTCATAGCTAACGTAATTGGGATTTTTAGCTAACGCTTTTTTTGCGAGTTCAAGTGCTAATTCAATATCTTTCTTACTTAAACATGAAGCAAGTCCTAGTAATGGTTCTGCATTTTCTTCAATTGAGATTGCTTCTTCAAAAAACTTAATTGATAGATTTATTTTGTTTGCTTCGAAATAAGCTAAACCTTTATTGTTAATTGCTTGCCAAAAATCAGGTTTAATTTTTATAGCTTTATCAAATAACTTGGTGGCTCCTAAATAATTTTCTTCCATTAATAAAATGTTTCCTAATTGAAAAATGGCTCTGTGGTTATTTGGTTCAATCTTTAATCCTGTTTCTAAAGCAATTTTTGCATTTTGTAATTGTGAAATTTTAAGGTAGACATTGCTTTTAGCAAAGTATATTTCGCTCATATTTGCGTTAATCATTTCTGCTTTTCTTAGGGAACTTAATGCGTTTTTATAAAGTTTATTAGCTAGCTGTATTTCAGATAAAATTAACCATAATTTTTCATCTTTTTTATTTATTTTTACGGCTAATTTTGCTAAGTTAAGACTCTC
>CACGHR010000054.1 GCA_902572915.1 uncultured Prochlorococcus sp. | reverse complement strand
GTAGCTAAAGAGTTGATAAGTCCCGCATTAGGACCTTCAGGAGTCTCAATAGGACATAATCTTCCATAATGTGAAGGATGAATATCTCTAACTGCAAAACCCGCTCTTTCTCTTGTTAAACCTCCAGGACCCAAAGCTGATATTCTTCTCTTATGCGTTAACTCAGCAAGAGGATTAGTTTGATCCATAAATTGACTTAATTGACTAGAGCCAAAAAAAACTCCTTTATCGCAGCAACCAATGGTTTAGGATTAACAAGTTGCGCTGGAGTAAGAGAATCTGTTTCTCCAACAGTCATCCGTTCCTTAATAATTCTCTCTAAACGGTTAAGTCCTACCCTAACTTGATTTTGAAGAAGTTCTCCTACAGATCGAACTCTTCGATTGCCAAGGTGATCAATATCATCCAAGCTCGCACCACCAATATCCAATTCTAGATTAATTAAATAATCAACAGTAGAAAGAACATCTTCATGGGTGAGTGTTCTCACATCATCTGGTACGGTCAGTCTCAATTTTTTGTTGATTTTATATCTACCAACTCGGCCTAAGTCATATCTCTTAGGATCAAAAAATCTACTGTGTAATAACTGTTGCCCACCAGAAACTGAAGGTGGCTCACCAGGACGCAGCTTTTTATAAAGCTCAAGTAAGGCCTGATCTTCTGAATTTATACCCTCATCATTTGCTGAATCAATTGAGTTTTGATAAAACTCAGGATGCCTAAGCTTATCGACTACATCATTATCAGATAGACCCATCGCTCTCATAAGAACGTGGGCATTAATTTTTCTAGTTTTATCAACTCTAACGTAAAGTAAATTATTTTTGTCAGTCTCAAATTTTAGCCATGCGCCTCTGTTGGGAATAACACTTGCATTATAAGTTCTACGACCATTTTTATCCTGTTCATCTTTGAAATATACTCCTGGGCTGCGAACAATTTGATTGACAATGACTCTTTCAGCACCATTAATAATGAAAGTTCCTCTTTCAGTCATTAATGGTAATTCCCCAATAAATACTTCTTGTTCTTTTATTTCCCCTGTCTCTTTATTAATCAGTCTACAAGTTACATACATTTGAGAAGCAAATGTTGCATCCCTTCTTTTGCTTCTTCAACATCATGTCTAGGTCTTTTTAACCTATACTCTTCACCAATAAAATGTAATTCTAATTTACCTGTGTAATCAGAAATTGGAGAAAAGTTTTTTAATTCCTCGATTAGGCCCTTTTCCAAAAACCATTTAAAACTTGCTCTTTGTACTTCAACTAAATCTGGTAGATAAGTAGCTGTTTTTGCTACCTGTAAAGCGCTACTGCTCATCCAAGAAACCTGAGATTATGTGAGATTTACTATTTACTATAAATTTACTTGATATTATGTTGTTTAACTTTCTTTTAATTTTAAATTATTCATTTAATTTCGATTTCAACAAAAATCAATTTAATAATAAAACTAAAAATTTAAACAAGTGGCCATAAAACCAATAAAAAAGAAGGTTAAAACAAGAAGTTAAGGAAAATTTACAGTAATTCCTAATATTAGCAGCTGCTATGTCAACTTAACAAGTCGAATTTAAACAAATCTTCAGCATTCTTGGATGACTCTTTCGCAATTGTAATTAGATCTGTAGATCTTAAATCTGCCATAAAATTTGCAACATTTTCTACAAATGCTGGTTCATTTCTTTTTCCTCTGTGGGGAACAGGTGCTAAAAAAGGCGCATCAGTTTCAATTAAATATTTATCATTTGGAACTATTTTGGCACATTCATGAATTGCATGTGCTTTAGGGAAAGTTACTATTCCACTAAAACTGATATAGAAGCCGAGATCCAAAAATTGCTTCATTTCTTTTGGGGTTCCTGTCCAACAATGAAGTACACCTTTTGGACATTTTCCATTTTTAGAGAGTTCATTACATATCTCAATCATTTCATTTGCAGCATCTCTGCAATGGATAATTACAGGCAATTCAAGTTCATAAGCTAATTCCATTTGAGGGATAAGAGCATCAATTTGTTGAGTTTTATTTTCATTTTTAAAAAAATCCAATCCTAATTCCCCAATAGCCACAACTCTCTTATCTTCTTGAGCAGATCTTCTCAAAAAAAATTTGGAACTTAGTTCCCATTTTTTTGCTTCTAGAGGATGCAAACCCACTGAATAGTAAATTTCATTAAATTCATGGGATATTTTTTTCAACTTAGGAATCTCTGTTAATTCACAACAAGCATGAACTAATTTTTTTACACCTCTTGAACGCAATCTTAAAACAACATCTTCAAGATCTTTCTCAAAATTTTCAAATATTAGATGACAATGTGAGTCTATGAGTTTAATATTGCTCATAATTATGAGATTGTTCTTTACTTTGTAGTAAGAGTAGTTTTAACTATATTGTTAATTTTTGATTTTCTATTAGCTCCATTATTCTTATGAAGAACATTTTTTTTGACTGCTTTATCAATTAAGCTATAAGCATTGTTAAGACATGTTTTTACTAAATTTTTATTATCCTCACTAGGGTCTTTTTTATATTTTTCGCAAGTCTCTAAAGTCTTTTTTGTCATGGTTCTTACTGTAGATTTATATGATTTATTAATTAAACGATTTCTTTCGGTAATTTGTATTCTCTTTTTTGCTGATTTGTTATTGGCCACAGATGAGTTTATTAGTAGAAGGCCTCATCATAACAAATAGTTCGACTACTAATCAATCATATATAATTTTAAAAGGTATTAAATTTAGTCTCGAGCCCTTAAATTGGATAAATTAAGAATATGAAGATCATAAGTAACAAAAAGGAAGCTATCCAAGATTTAAATAGGATTTCTACTCGTACTAATTTAGAAAACAATAACAATATAAATGCAATAGTCGAGGAAATCCTACAAGATGTAAAAAATTTTGGAGATGTAGCAGTAGAAAAATATACCAAAAAATTTGATGGTTTCAAGCCTGACCCAATGCAAGTTAGTACAGAAGACCTAAAAGATGCATGGAAAGAAATTGATGGCAATTTAAAGCGCTCACTTGAAGTAGCCCATAAAAGAATAAAAAAATTCCATGAAAAAGAAATCCCATTATCTTTCTCCATAAAAGGAGATCATGGTGATACCGTCCAAAGGAGATGGAGACCTGTCAAAAATGCTGGTATTTACATCCCTGGAGGAAGAGCTGCTTATCCAAGTACTGTATTGATGAATGCAATACCTGCTGCAGTTGCAGGAGTGGAGGAAATTATAATGGTATCTCCAGGAAATACAGAAGGAAAAATAAACAAAACCGTTTTAGCTGCAGCGCACTTATCAGGGATCAAAAAAGTTTTTAGAATTGGAGGAGCTCAAGCAATTGGTGCTTTAGCATTTGGCACAAATCAAATCAATAAAGTTGATGTTATTTCAGGTCCAGGAAATATATATGTAACTACTGCTAAAAAACTAATTTATGGCTCTACAGGAATAGATTCTTTAGCCGGTCCAAGTGAAATACTAATCATTGCAGATGAAACAGCTAAAAGTACTCATATAGCATCTGATCTATTAGCACAAGCAGAACATGATCCCTTAGCCGCCTCGATACTTCTAACCACATCAAAGAAGCAGGCAAAAGAAGTTTTAGAGGAACTTTACAAAAAAATAGATGATCATCCAAGAAAAGAAATTTGCATGCAATCAATAAAAAATTGGGGATTAATTGTTATTTGCGAGAATTATCAATCATGCATTGAACTAAGCAATAACTTTGCTCCCGAACACTTAGAAATTTTAGCTTTAAATTCAAGAAAGATTCTTGAAGGGATAGAGAATGCAGGAGCAATATTTTTAGGGAAATGGACCCCAGAAGCTGTGGGAGATTATCTGGCTGGCCCAAATCATACTTTGCCCACATCAGGAAATTCAAGATTTAGCGGTTCGCTAGGAGTTGAAACTTTTATGAAAAATACTTCCATAATAGAATTTAATGAAGAAAGTTTAAAAGTTAATAGTTTTGATATTATTAATCTTGCTAAAAGTGAGGGCTTACATAGTCACGCTAACTCAGTACAAATAAGATTTGAAGATTAGCTAACTTTTGAAGGGGAGTAAACAACTGGAAAACTGTTTTCAATTTTACCAACCAATACTTTATCTGTAAGATCAACAAATAATCCGTTTTCTAATACTCCTGGAATATTATTAATACTCAATTCAATATCTTTTGGATTCTTAATTCCATCATTAAACAATACATCTAGGATTAGGTTGCCCTGATCAGTAACAACTGGACCAGCTTTTTTAGTCGCCATTCTTAAAGTAGAACTTCCGCTCATTTCTGAAATAATATCCTGAACTTGCTTCCAAGCATTTGGGAGGACCTCTACAGGTAAAGGGAAAGATAGATTTAAGTTTTGTACAAGTTTAGTCTCATCAACAACAATCAACAATTGATTAGCTTTAGATGCTACTAATTTTTCTCTAACATGACATGCTCCTCCTCCTTTTATTAGTTGAAATTTAGGATCAACTTCATCTGCTCCATCAATGGCTAAATCGATTTGAGAAACAGAAGCTAAATCGATAAGTGGAATATCGAGTTCGAGCGCCAAAACTTCTGATTGAAAGGAAGTTGCAACACCTCTTATATTTTGGAGTTTTCCAGAACGAATTTCATCAGCAAGGCTCTTTATCATAAGAGCTGCTGTAGATCCAGATCCTAATCCGAGAATCATGTCACTCTTTACTTCTTTAATTGCTGCATCAGCAACTATTTGTTTCATTTGAGTTTGTGAATCCAAAATCTTTTTTTTCTATGTTTATAGATTATTAAATTTCAATGGGTGATTTATGTCAAACCTGGGAGAGGTTCTGGTTTAATATTTATCTGTATCTCTTTATTATCTCTTAAAACACTTAAGAGAAATACTTGGCCTATCTGAGCTTTTTCTACTTTATCTAGTAAGGCTTTAGGTTCTTCTATAGAAATATTTTCGGCAGCTATTACAAGATCACCTCTTCTTAAACCAGCTTTTTCAGCAGGACTATTGGGTATGACTGATTGAATCAGAGCTCCGTTTCTTTCAGGTAATTGAACTAATGAATTGGGGTCTTGATTATGCTCTTTGGCAATCCTAGGATTCAAAGAAATCAGTTGGACCCCTAAATATGGATGTATAACTTCCCCATTTTTAAGAAGTTTATCAGAAACACTTTTAGCTAAATTAATTGGTATTGCAAAACCTAGACCAGCTCCAGGACCACTCCTTACCAATGTATTTATTCCTATTACCTCACCATCTGAGTTAATTAGTGGTCCTCCAGAATTCCCTGGATTTATTGCAGCATCAGTCTGAATAAGATCAAGCCTTTTATCTGAAAAACCTAGACTATTAATATCCCTATGTAAGCTACTTACAATCCCTAATGTAACTGTTTTTTCGAGACCATAGGGAGTGCCTAAAGCAATTGCCCAATCTCCAACTTCAAGATCTTCAGAATTTCCAAGTGGAGCAAAACTTGAATATGTAGAGTCTTCTATTTTTACTAAAGCCAGGTCAGTTACTGCATCAGTTCCCAAAACTTGTCCATCGCAAATAGTTCCATCTGCCAATGTGACTGAAACATCATCAACTCTTTCCACAACATGAGCATTTGTAAGAACCAAACCGTTCTCATTAATAATAACTCCAG
>CACGHR010000053.1 GCA_902572915.1 uncultured Prochlorococcus sp. | reverse complement strand
TGCCAAGTCTTCCAGGCGTTTCTTAATTGTTGTTTTTTCTCAGGTGTGTCAGCGTCAATTCCTAGTATTGCATATCTACCTCTAATAAGATTTGTCCAATATCCGTATGCCCCTCCCGGTGATTGAGAAAATAACCATGATGTAGATGGATCTGTAGCGTCTTTACAAAATTGGCCGCTAGTAAATTTCTCTGTTTCTTTTGCATAAGGACCATATTGCTTTTGAGGGTCAGGAGAACAAGAAACTATTAAACTAGTCAGCAAAATTAGAAAAAAATTTTTTTTATAACTAGAATTATTTACTAATTTATTTAACATTTTAAAAAACTTACTTTTATCGCATCACAATAGCATGTCTAAATAAAAGTTGAATACAAATAAATTATTTATCTAATAGACCAACTGTAGAGAAAATCAATTTTATAAGATTTCTCTTAAGAGACAAAGAAAAGGTATTGTGATAAACCCGTGACAAACAGAGGGGTTGAAATCCCAGTATTTCCTTTAAAATTTGATACCTGACAAACCTGTGGCAAGCAGCAAAAATGAGGATATAACTAAAATCTTACCCTATAACTTATTCCCACTCAATTGTGCCAGGGGGCTTGCTTGTAATATCATAAACAACTCTATTAACTAAATCTACTTCATTAACTATTCTATTGGAAATTCTCTCTAAAATCTTAAAAGGAATTTTTGACCAGTCTGCTGTCATGCCATCTTCACTAGATACACAACGTAAAACTATTGGCCATGCATAAGTCCTTTTATCTCCCATAACTCCTACAGTTTTCACAGGTAACAATACTGCGAAAGCTTGCCATATTTCATTATAAAGACCTGCTTTTTTAATTTCGTCTCGCACTATCCAATCCGCATCTCTTAAACAGTCAAGTTTTTCGTTATTAACTTCTCCCAAAATTCTTATCGCTAAGCCTGGTCCAGGGAATGGATGCCTTTTTATAATTTCATCCGGCAAACCTAATGCTGCTCCCAATTTGCGAACTTCATCCTTAAAAAGTTTTCTTAATGGCTCAACTAATTTAAATTGCAAATCTTTTGGTAATCCGCCGACGTTATGATGACTTTTAATTTTTACAGCTATTCTTTCCCCAGTCTTAGGATCAATATTAGTACCAGCACTTTCAATAACATCAGGATAAAGAGTACCTTGGGCTAAATATTGAAAAGGGCCCAATCTATTACTTTCTTCTTCAAATACTCTAATAAATTCTTCACCAATAATTTTCCTTTTTTGTTCAGGATCAGTAATTCCTTTTAATTTGGCAATAAACCTTTCCCTAGCATTAATATATTGAACTTTTATGTGAAATTTCTTATCAAAAAAATCCATCAAAAATTCAGTTTCACCTTTTCTCATAAAACCTTGGTCTATGAACATACATGTAAGCTGATTTCCAATTGCTTTATTGAGAAGAAAGGCAAGAGTTGAAGAATCAACTCCTCCAGACAAAGCAAGCAAAACTTTTTTATTGCCAACTTGCTCTCTTATCCTAGGAATAGTTTCCTCAATATAAGTTTCAGTTGTCCAATCTGCCACACAACTAGAGATGTTATAAACAAAATTTTTAATTACCGTCATCCCAAAATCCGAATGAATTACTTCAGGATGAAATTGTACGCCAAATAACTTTTTTCTATCGTTTGAAATTGCTGCATGGAGTGTGTTCTCGGTATGAGCAATTTTATTAAATCCATCAGGCAAACAATTAATTGAATCGCCATGACTCATCCACATTATAGATTTATCTTCTACATTAGAAAGAAGTTCAGATTCTTGATCTATATTTATTGGTGCTCTACCATATTCAGCTTTTTTGGTTGCTGAAGTGACAGATCCTCCAAGTTCTTTGACCATTAATTGCATTCCATAGCATATACCAAGAATAGGAATTCCTAAATTAAAAATTTTTTCATTACATCTTGGAGCATTTTGTTCATATACAGAATTGGGACCACCACTTAAAATTATCCCTTTAGGATTAATATCATTAATTTCTTCGATTGAAATACAGTTACTTACTACAAGAGAAAAAACATTCGTTTCTCTAATTCTTCTTGCAATCAATTCAGAATATTGAGATCCGAAATCTAAAATTAGTATTGAAGGATCTCGTTCTTTTTTTAAAGATGTTTGACTCATGTATAAAAGTTAGCTCAATTTATTTGCAAAAGCATAATCAATCAAAAATTAATCGCATTGAAAATAAGAAATATACTTTTTACCGTTAGTTCCAGCCCATCTAATTCTTCTTTTTCTATCAAAAATGATTGATGCGATTTCTATTTCCGTTTTTACATACCTATTTACATATGCAAAAGAACGCTTTTCAATCGTATTTGATAATTTAAGGAATAATTTTTCAGCTATAGATTTATCAAATCTTTCAAGTATTAATAAAGCTTCTTCAAGATTCTTTAAGTGAGATAATTTGACTATTATTTCTTGTGGTACCCTTTCTTGAACTGCTAAAAAGACAAGAATCTCAATTCTTCCATCAGCCAAATGATTATGAGTATGAAAAATACCACCTGCTAATTTAATTAATTTTCCGTGATAACCAAAAAGAATTACAGTTTTAACTTTTTTTATTGCAGCATCAACTATTAATGGTCCTATCCAGTTGCCAACTTTTACAATTGGAAATTTAAAATTACAATTTTTTGCCAAATTTAAACCATTTTCACCGATAACAAAAACAACTTTCCCTTTAAAATCATTTTGAATTAACTTTTCTAGATTAGTTTTAGCCTCTTCTAATTGATCAGGTGAAGCACTCGAATAAGTCTCAGCAGAAGTTCCAATAATAGATAATCCCTCAACGATACCAAATGACTTATTACTAGTTCTCTCAGCTAAAAAAACCCCGTTTGGGAAAATGATTTCTAATTGCAAATTAAAGCCCTCCGGAATAATATCTAATAAATTTTTATATAAAACTTCCTTTGCAAAATTAGAAATGCATATCTCTGATGTATCCTCTTTTATACCTACACCAGATCCTGCAATAATATTTATTGGATTTGATTGAACAGGATTATTAAAAGAAATTTTTTCTAAACAGACTATTGTCCATATTTCTAAGTTTTGCGTAATATCAAGATCTAATCCAGACTTTGCAAAGGAAATTCCTAATGCATGCGAGTCATCTTTAATTAAACCAACAGAATGAATCTCGATTTTTATTTCTTTTTTTTCATTAGGAATTTTTATTTGTTCATAATTATCAAATGGCAACCCTACTAGTTTTTTTAGTGCTGATTTAGCAGCTCCAGCGACCCACAAAGGTAAAGAAAATCCTTTTTTCAAATCAAGTAATTGAAAAATATATAATGAGAACTAATCTAAGAATGACCTATTTAACAAAAAGTGGCCATACAACAAAAATTATCATTGATGATTCCTGGACCCACACCAGTTCCAGAAAAAGTTTTACAAGCATTAAGTAAGCATCCAATCGGCCATCGCAGTCAAGAATTTCAAGATCTAGTAGAAAGCACTACTAAAAATTTACAGTGGCTTCATCAAACTCAAAATGATGTTCTAACAATTACAGGTAGTGGAACTGCCGCAATGGAAGCTGGAATAATAAATACCTTAAGTCAAGGAGATAAAGTAATTTGTGGAGAAAATGGAAAATTTGGCGAAAGATGGGTAAAAGTTGCTAAAGAATTTGGTTTAGAAGTAATAAAAATTGATTCCGAATGGGGTACTCCACTTGATCCAGAAGAATTCAAAAAGTTATTAGAAGAAGATAAAAAAAAGGAAATAAAAGCAGTTATTTTGACTCATTCTGAAACCTCAACAGGAGTTATTAATGATCTAGAAACTATTAGTTCATATATTCGCGAACACAACACAGCTTTATCAATTGTTGACTGCGTTACAAGTCTTGGAGCTTGTAATGTACCAGTAGATGAATGGAAGTTGGATATCGTTGCTTCAGGATCACAAAAGGGATATATGATACCTCCAGGCCTAAGTTTTATAGCAATGAGCGAAAAAGCATGGGACGCTGCAGAAAAATCTAACTTACCAAAATTTTATTTAAATTTAAAATCCTACAGAAAAAGTCTTTTAAGTAATAGTAATCCATATACACCAGCGGTTAATTTAGTTTTTGCTTTAGATGAAGCTTTAAAAATGATGAGAGAAGAAGGTTTAGATAACATTTTCTTAAGACACAATAAACATAAATTGGCAATGAGCAATGCTGTAAAGGCTTTAAATCTAAAATTATTTGCTGATGAAAAATATTTAAGCCCATCAATTACTGCAATAAAAACTGCAGGAATGGATGCTGAAGAATTTAGAAAAACAATAAAAAATAAATTTAATATTTTGCTTGCTGGTGGTCAAGATCATTTAAAGGGGGAAATATTTAGAGTAGGTCATTTAGGTTATGTGCATGATAGAGACATTATTACAGTAGTTTCTGCTATCAGTAATACACTCCTTGAGCTAAACAAAATTACTGCACAACAAGCTGGTGAAGCATTAGCAGTAGCATCTAAATATCTTGAAGGTAAGTTAAATTAAGTTCCAGGCTCTTCTACATTTCCACCTAATTCAAAGATCTTTTTTCTAAGAACGATTGATTTTTTTTCATCACCCCTAGTTTGAGCTATTGCAAGGGCAAACTCTAATTTTTCAAGCTGATGGCCACCCTCAATAAAAGATAATTTTTTTTTAATTCTGTTTTTATTATCTTTGTATGAAATTTGTGAAGACATAAAAATTCATGCTTTAAATTATATTATGCCAACAAAAGGGGACATTACGAGAGGAAAACAAAAATATTATTTGATTATAAATCCAAGCAAAAAAAATTTTTTCTAATATTATGTTCAAACATCTTTCAAATTTATGCCAAACATAAATCTAATCTATTATCTAATTGCAGGTAGTATTTTTGGGGTTTTAGCTCTAAAAACAGGTATCCCTGCAGCTCCTCTTGCAGGAGCCCTAATAGGTGCAAGTATCCTTAGCATTAGTGGTAAGGTGGAGATAGCAGAATGGCCAATTGGTACAAGAACTATATTAGAAATTGGAATTGGCACAGTTATTGGTACATCTTTAACTAAAGACTCATTAGTTGATCTTCAGAGCCTATGGAGGCCAGCTATTTTAATAACTTTTACATTAGTTATTACTGGATTAGCAATTGGATTATGGACAAGTAGATTACTTAATATCGACGTGATAACAACAATTCTTGGGGCTGCACCAGGAGGTATTAGCGGTATGAGTCTAGTAGGCTCGGAATATGGTGTTGGAGCTGCAGTGGCGACTCTACACGCAGTCAGATTAATTACTGTGCTTCTAATCCTTCCTTTAGTGGTGAAATGCTTAAACTTATTTGGAGTAATAAAATCTTAAATATCTATAGACATATTTACAATAAAAGATACTTTTAATTAGGAGAAACAAATTACATGCAAGGATTTAAAAAAAAATTAATTTTTTTAATCTTAGGGATAATAACTCCTATGTCGCTTCAAACATCCAAAGTTAATGCAGGCTCTTTTGGAGCAGAAATTTTCTGCACCATGAGAGATGGAGGAAATGATCATGAAAGTAGTTGGGATGCAGCATATACATATATAAAAAAGCAAAAAGGAGGGATTTTCAAAGTATCACCTAAACAAGCAGCCGCACAA
>CACGHR010000052.1 GCA_902572915.1 uncultured Prochlorococcus sp. | reverse complement strand
AAAATGAGAGGTCATAAAGGTATGGTTATCTGGTTTACAGGTTTATCTGGTTCTGGTAAAAGTACTTTGGCCAACGCTTTAAATGAAGTTTTACACTTAGATGGTTTTTCGACTTATGTATTGGATGGAGATAATATTAGACACGGTTTATGTAAAGATCTTGGTTTTTCGGATGAAGATAGAGAAGAAAATATAAGAAGAATTGGCGAAGTTGCGAATTTATTTATGAATGCTGGAATAATTACTATTACAGCATTCGTTTCGCCATTTATTAGCGATAGAGATAAGGTGAGAAAAATTATTGGATCTAAGGATTTTATTGAAGTTTATTGTTCTGCTGATATCACAGTTTGCGAAAATAGGGATACTAAAGGTCTTTATAAGAAAGCTCGTTTGGGTGAAATTAAGGAATTTACAGGGATTTCTAGTCCATATGAAGCTCCTCATAATCCCGAAATTGTTGTTGATACAGGTTCGTTAGATTTAAATGATTCCGTTGAAAAAGTTATTAACTACCTTAAAAAAGAAGACTTTCTTAACAAGGCCTAATAGAAAAATATTAGTTCATTTACTTTGAGGATAATTGTCAGGTCCAATAGTTGATAACTTATTATTTTTATTTCTTACTTGTGTATGTAGATTTTCTCTGAATTCTTTTAAATTTTTCTTTATGGATTCATCAAATAAACTGATCATCTCTATTGCCAATAATCCAGCATTCTGTCCTCCATTAATTGCAACTGTTGCAACTGGAATTCCAGCGGGCATTTGAACGATTGATAAAAGAGAGTCTATTCCCTTAAGTGTCTTACTCTCTACTGGTACTCCAATTACAGGAATGCAAGTTATTGATGCCAGCATTCCTGGAAGATGAGCAGCACCCCCAGCACCTGCAATTATTACTTTTATGTTTTCTGACTCTGCATTTTTTGCATACTCCATCATTTCAATAGGTGTGCGATGAGCAGAAAGTATACAAACTTCAGTTTTTATTCTAAATTCTTTTAAAATTTCAATGGCTGGTTTCAATGTATTTAGATCTGAATCACTACCCATTACGACAGCAATTTTATAAATTTCTTTAGAATTCAATTCTGACAAAATAACAAATCAATTCTTTCCTATAATGGCGCGCAATTAATTTGGCGCCAGTTAGTTAGTATGAAAAGAATAAATTTTTATAGAATATTATGACGTCAAATAAGATTATCGAAAAAAGTGAAGTCAGGAAGTATTTTAATGGTACTGGCTTTGAGAGATGGAATAAAATTTATAGCAAATCTGATGAAATTAATACAGTTCAGAAAAATATTAGGAAAGGACATCAAAAAACTGTAGATGATGTAATCTTATACATCAAAAATTATCCTGAACTAACAAAAAAAAGTTATTGTGATGCGGGCTGTGGTGTAGGAAGTCTTTCCATACCTTTACTAAAACTCGGTATAAAAGAACTACAGATGAGCGATATTTCTTCAGAAATGATTAAAGAAACAAAAAAACGCATTCATGAATTAGGTTTGAATCAAGGTAAAATAAAATATGAAGTTTGTGATCTGGAAAAATTAAAAGGATTATTTGATGTTGTAGTTTGTTTGGATGTATTTATTCATTATCCTCAACCGGTCGCAGAAGAAATGGTTCAACATCTATGCGATTTAAGCAAAGAAAAACTAATCGTTAGCTTTGCTCCTTATACCCCAGTTCTTGCTGTTTTAAAAAATATTGGAAAATTATTTCCTGGGCCAAGTAAAACTACAAGAGCATATACATTGAAAGAAAAGGGTATTATTAATGCTGCTAAAGAAAGAGGATTTAAAGTTGTTAAAAAGAAATTAAATCAAGCTCCTTTTTATTTTTCAAAACTAATTGAATTCGAAAGAATTAAATAATCTATTTTACTAAATGATTTTCAAGTGCATAACGAACTAATTCTGTTCGGCTAGATGTACCTGTCTTAATAAAAAGTCTACTTACATATTTCTCAACATTTCTAATAGATGTTTCAAGCTGTCTTGCAATTTCTTTGTTCATTAGTCCCTCTGCTACTAGTTGAAGTACACTTGCTTCTCTAGGAGTAAAACTAGGAAGATTTATTTTATTGTCTGGATTAGTATGGTTTTGGTCTGTGAGCATAGATTTTATTTCAGTAATTTGTTTTGCCATTTTGCTTACGTCAATATCTGCGAATCGTGCCGCTTCTTTTAATAATCGTTCTTGTCTGTTGATTACATTTTTAACTCTTGCAGCTAATTCATCGGGATCGAAAGGTTTGGAAATATAATCATCAACTCCTGCAAGATAACCTTCTGTTCTGTCTAGTGTCATTCCTTTTGCAGTTAGAAAAATAACTGGAGTTCCTCCTAATTTTTCATCCTCTCTAATTTTTTCTAATAAAGCATAACCGTTTGCTCGAGGCATCATAACATCGCTAATTATCAAATCGGGGAAAATTGTTTGAGCTTTTTCCCAACCATCCTCTCCATCAACTGCAATAAATATTTCAAAGCCTTCATCTTCTAAAAATGTTTTAACAGCTGTTCTTAAACCAGGCTCATCATCAACTAATAAAATTCTTGATTTTCTTACCGGTTCATTATTTATTTGATTAATTTCATTCATTTTTTTAATTCTTTAATTTGATTTTCTAGTAATAAAAAGAATTTTATATACTAAACATAATGCTATCAACTCCCATACTACTAGACTATCAATCCTCGACTCCTTGCTCTAAAGATGTCGTTGATTCTATGAAACCTTTTTGGAGTGAGATATTTTCTAACCCTGCAAGCAAATCTAATTTGGCGGGGATTAACGCAAGCGCTATATTGGAAGCCTCAAGAGAAAAAATAGAACAAAGTTTATTTCTTAAGAATAAAAAAATTATTTTTACAAGTGGGGCAACTGAATCTAATAACTTAGCCTTATTAGGTTTTGCTAGAAATTTCTATAAAAAAACCGGAAATTATGGACATATTATTACCTTAAAAACGGAGCATAAAGCTGTTTTGGAGCCCTTAAACCAACTAAAAAAAGAGGGATTTATGGTTACAGAAATTAATCCTGAGAAAGATGGCTTAATTTCAGAAGAACAATTCAAAAAAAATATAAGAGAAGATACATTTCTGGTTAGTGTCATGTTGGCAAATAACGAAATAGGAGTTATTCAGCCCATAAAAAATATTTCAAAGATATGTAAATCGAGAGGAATAACATTTCACTCTGATTTTGCACAATGTTTAGGTTATATGGCGTTAGACAATCTTTTATCAGATGTAAACATGATAACTATGAGTTCTCACAAAATATATGGTCCTAAAGGGATAGGACTTCTCTTGATTGATGAAGAAATTAATCTTGAGCCTTTAATTGTTGGAGGAGGTCAGGAATATGGTCTTAGGTCTGGAACATTACCTCTTCCTTTAGTAGTTGGCTTTGCTAAAGCAATAGAGATAGCAGTTCTTAATCAAAAAAATAATGCTGAGAAATTACTTTTTTATAGAAATAACCTTTTAGAGGGATTGTTAAAAAATAATTCTGGTTTATTAATTAATGGCTCCATAGAAAAAAGATTACCTCACAATTTAAATTTGACTGTCTTGGATTTAAACGGAGCAAAGTTTCATAAACTTTTAAAATCTAAAATAATTTGTTCTACTGGATCTGCTTGTAGTAATGGTGAACCATCTCATGTTTTACTAGCCTTAGGTAGATCTCTTAAAGAAGCAGAATCTTCAATAAGGTTAAGTATTGGATTAAGTACTAATTCAAAAGATATAAAACAAGCAATTCATATTCTTACAAATGCGATCAGATCATTACGATAGAAATTATTGGCTTTTAATTTAATTGAGCAATTCTTAATTTTCCACTTCTAGCTCTTTTATTAAGTTCGACTTCTTGTTCGGAAGGAGTTATTGGCTTTTTTGTCAGGTTTTTTAGTCTTTGATCATTCTTAAAACAACTTTTAACTAACCTATCCTCAAGGGAATGAAAACTAATAATAGAAATAATACCCCCTGGTAAAAGCCATTCAGGTACAACTTGCAAAAATTTTTCTAATACTTCAATTTCTTTATTAACAGCAATTCTTAGTGCTTGAAATGTTCTTGTGGCTGGATGTGTTTTTTTATATCTTTGTTTTGGTGGGAAGCAGCCTGCAATAGAATAAGCTAACTCTTTTGTTCCAGAATATTTCCCATTTTCCTTTAAATCTAATTTTATTTTCCTAGCAATCTTTCTTGATAATCTCTCATCTCCATATTTATAGATTAGGTTAGCTAGATCTTTTTCATTTAAACCCTCAATTAATTTCTCTGCATCAACATCAAGCAAAGGATTCATGCGCATATCAAGCGGACCATCTTTTTGGAAACTAAATCCTCTTTTAGGGTCATCAAGTTGGTTACTATTTACTCCAAGATCTGCAATCACAAAAGAAACTTTTTCTTTTGGTACAAAATCCGCAAAATTTGAAGCCCTTATATCAATCCTACTTTTAAACTCATCAAGTTTTTTTAATGCTGATTTTCTTGCGAATGGATCTTGATCAAGTCCAATTATATTTAAATCAGAATATTTTCTCAATAAATGATAAGAGTGCCCGCCTCCACCCAAAGTTGCGTCTATTCCCTTAAGTTGATTGTTATCTATAAGTGGGTAATGCTCTAATGAGGCCATAATCTCATCTGTCATAACTGATTGATGATTGAAAAAAGATGAATCAGATAGGTCAGTTTGCATAACTTTCGACTAAGATTTATTTAGAAGTTAAATTTCGAATGGCTCAGCTAGAGACTAGAACAGAACCAATGGTGGTCAATTTTGGCCCTCACCATCCATCAATGCATGGGGTTTTAAGGTTAGTTGTAACTCTTGATGGTGAGAATGTCATTGATTGTGAGCCAGTAATTGGATACTTACATAGAGGAATGGAAAAGATAGCTGAAAATAGGACAAATGTAATGTATGTCCCTTATGTAAGCAGAATGGATTATGCGGCAGGAATGTTTTATGAAGCTATTGTAGTAAATGCTCCTGAAAGATTAGCTAATATTCCAGTTCCCAAAAGAGCTAGTTACATCAGAGTTCTTATGCTCGAACTTAATCGTATTGCTAATCATCTTTTATGGCTTGGTCCATTTTTAGCAGACGTAGGAGCTCAAACTCCATTCTTCTATATTTTTAGAGAAAGAGAGATGATCTATGATCTCTGGGAAGCTGCTACTGGACAAAGGCTTATAAATAATAATTTCTTTAGGATAGGCGGTGTCGCATGTGATCTCCCATACGGATGGTTAGAAAAATGTATAGACTTTTGCGATTGGTTCGGTCCCAAGATAGATGAATACGAAAAATTAATCACAAATAATCCAATTTTTAGAAAAAGAATTGAAGGTCTAGGAACAATACAAAGAGACCAGGCAATTAATTGGTCTTTGTCTGGGCCGATGCTTAGAGCTTCTGGAGTTTCCTGGGATTTAAGGAAAGTCGATAGTTATGAATGTTATGACGATTTTGATTGGCAGATTGCTTCAGAAAAAGAAGGAGATTGTTATGCGAGATATAGAGTAAGAGTTGAAGAGATGAGACAATCACTAAGCATCATTCGCCAAGCATGCAAAATGATTCCAGGAGGTCCAACAGAAAATTTAGAAGCTCAAAGAATGGCGACTGAAGACAAGAAAAGTGAAATATTTGGTATCGACTATCAATATGTAGCTAAGAAGGTTGCTCCAACTTTTAAAATTCCTAACGGAGAACTATATACAAGATTAGAGTCCGGAAAAGGAGAAATAG
>CACGHR010000051.1 GCA_902572915.1 uncultured Prochlorococcus sp. | reverse complement strand
AAAATGATAATCTAGGTTGCTTGCGTAAAATTACTACCCTAATATTTGTAATTTTAATAAGAAATTTATTAACAAAAAACTTAGATCTTTTAAATATTTTAAACATTAAAATACTTATAGTTCTGGGAAGTGATATTGTTTTCCTGGTACAGGGTATTCAAAATTATCTTCCTTAATCATATCTTTTAAGTAAAACGATTGTTTAATACAATCATCTATATCAATTCCATACAAATAAGATCCTGCTCTACCCATAGAATAAAAATTGTTTGGAAGAGTTTTTAGATATTTTAGTGCAAGTAATTGAGCAGATTTAAATGGCATTGGATAATCCTTCCCCCCATTATCAACAGGAATTTCCATGCCAATAAGCGTATTCTTTGACTTATGTTTAGTAAATTTTTTGTATTCTACTAATCTAGTAAAGCTCTCGCTACCAGTGTAATAAAGAAAAAATACATCCTTAGGGAATGCTTCTTCTACAGGAAGAACTATTAATTCTAATTTTCTTCCTAGGTATGGAAGTGCCCCAAATTTTTTAGAAAATAAATCATCAATTCCTATAGTATTGACAATAATGTCATATTTTTTTTCATTGCCATCTATAACGACCGTTTTTCTATCAATATCAATTTTTTCGAAAGAAGTATTTAAGAAAACATTAATTGCACTTGTAGCATATGTGAAATAATGGTCATAACCATTTTTGTCAAATGGATATCCAGAATATACATTATCCCATGCAGCTCTTGGTCCATCTTTGATAGTAACTCCTTTTGGTGACCATTTAAAAGTATCTATTTTTTTTACATCATCTACTAGCCACATTTTTTTATTATATGGCTCAATCATTTTTTTATATAGTGTTTTGCCTACGCTGTTTATCCAATATTCTTCAAGATTATTTGCTTGTATATGACCCTTTTTTATTTGTCTCTTGCATTCCTTTAATTCATTATTTATTTCCTCAAATTCAGGCATATTTTTTACGTCTTGCATATTTATTGGATAGGCATAAAAATCATTATCTTTTTCTACATATGAGAGAAATTCGTGCTCTGGGCAAAGATTTATTGGAAGAATATCATTTAAGTATTTAAATACATCTTCGTATGGAGTTAAAAAGTGTCTTGGGCCAAAGGTATATGGATGACCTCCATACCATCTGGTTTTATTCCCAGCCCCCAAGAAAGATGCTTTTTCTATAAGATCGATTTCTAAGTTTTCTATTCCTGAAAGTTGATGTGCGGCAGCGCATCCAGCAAAACCTCCTCCAATTATGAGAACTTTTCGCATTTAAACATAAATTAAGTAATTTTAAATAATAACACAGTTAGAAGATTTCAAAAGTTAGGATTTTCAAATTCACTTTGATATCTCTTTAAGGATTTGACTATGAAATTTATATGCTTCTTTTTATAATTTTCGTTTAAGTAGAGGTGAAAACAACTATCTCTGGTTTTTAAGGCATTTTTTGAAATGAAATTGTCATACATAAAAGGTTTAGCCCACTCCCATGTAGAAACTAAACAACCATACTTTACACCAATCCCAAGACCTAAATTTTTTAAATCTTCAGAAATTTCCACAACAGATTTGCTTGCATTTTTTTCATTTACAAATATCGGGAAATAGAAAGGCGAGAATCCAGAATGATAATTATAAGGTTTAAACAAATTAATTTTTTCTTCTTTCATCTTTGTGATTAAATATTCTAATACTTCTCTTCTTTTTTGATTTATCTTGCGAAGTCTTTTTATATTGGCACTACCAATAGCGCATCTAAATTCGTCACTATTAAAATTCAATCCTGGAAAACTCGCAAATCCTGGATCCCTCATATCAACGGATCCTTGATTCCACCATTTTTTACCTCTATCGGCGTATTGTCTAGCGAGTTTATAATCCTCATAATTATTTGCAAATACAAGACCGCTGCTTCCAGAAACAGATAAATTTTTTCGGTACATTGTAGAAAAACAGCCAAATCTACCATAAGTACCTACTGGCTTTTCTCCATTTGTAGGTATTGCACCGATAGCTTGACTACAGTCCTCAATTAATTCAATATTTTTAGCTGAACAAAATTCTTTGATAGGTAAAATGTTGCAAGGTTCTCCTCCCGCGTGAGTAA
Organism: uncultured Prochlorococcus sp.; assembly: GCA_902572915.1. Taxonomy (GTDB): domain Bacteria; phylum Cyanobacteriota; class Cyanobacteriia; order PCC-6307; family Cyanobiaceae; genus Prochlorococcus_A. Next base: position 3,842 of record CACGHR010000051.1, on the reverse strand, counting down.
TAACAAAAGCTCTAATATTTTCATCATATCTCTCAGTCAATTCTTGGATAGATGTGTTGTAACTTCCTGGTGAGGAATCAATTAAATATGGAATGTGCCCTTGTTCAGTTATGCAGCCTATTACACTTGCATCGGTAACAGGTGAGGTCGCTATAAGACTTTTTGGAGGTAATTCTAAAGATTTAATTGCAATATAAATTGAAGCGCACCCACTTGAAACTGCATCTGCGTAACCTCCTCCCATAAACTTACAAAATTCAGTTGTATATTTTTCTTCATAGTAATCTTGATATCCTGGATCTAAACCTCTTTTTTTGTAATGTAGTAAGCATTCAAGAATAACTAATATTTCATTAATCCCAATTGCGTTTCTTGCAGGTAAGTGCATGATTTTAATCTGTAAGAATATAAGCGTACCTTAATGATATTAAAAGTGACATGTCTTTTATTTCATTTATCTTTGTGTCCCAACTATTTGGAAATAAAGATAGAAAAATTTCTGAATCATCTCTTGAGAGATAAATTGACCTAAATTTTTTATTATGAGGCTTTGGTTTATGCTGTCCTAGTAATATTGACTTGAAATTTTTTAAAAAAAGATTATTTGTATGGTTTATCCAAAGCTCATAAAGTTCTCTTTGAGTTAAGTCTAAATTTATGAGATTCATTTCTTCTTGCAAAATAATTTCTCCTGAATCAAATTTTTCCTCAAGTATATGTATTGATGATCCAATAGTAACTGGGTAAATCAAAGCAAATAATGCTGTTCCGATACCTTTCCCAAAAGGGAGAAAAGTAGCATGTAAATTTAACCTATTAATTCTAGGGAATTTTCTTAAAATTAATTCGGGTACTCTTAAATGAAAACCTGACGTTATCAAATGAGAGTAATTTTCAATTTCAGAAATATCTGGAATTTTTTCTGTAATAGAATAATTTATATTATTTTCATGAAATTTTTTGCAAATTTCTTCATTACGCTTTTTTGGTCCTAGTAGTAATATGTTGATTTCTTTGAATGTTGACATATTAATAAACTATAAATTGAGTATTTAAAAAGATTTAGTTTAATTCTTTGAAATTAATTTTTTCATTTCTGGGTATGTTTAATTTCCCTTTACCTTGTGATGTCCTTCCATAAATTAAGAAGATTTTTTCGAAATCAGAAGAATTGTAGAATGAACTTACTATTTCAGGTATAAAGTTTAATAAATCTCTAAATTGATAGCTTGAAGCAAATTCTAACCTTGGTTTAAAGTAGCAATTTACATTATTTTCAAAAGTAATTTCAGTTTTAAGAGTTCCTATACGTACCTGATCAAGCCATATTGTTGCATATAAGAATTCTTTTTTATTTTTCTCAGTAAAAGATGAACCAAATATATTTTTTGTCGTTTGGTCTATGAAATTATTGAGAGGAGACTCTAAATGATTTGTATGGAATTTACTTGATGTAAATCTAAAATTATTTTTTTTCATTTAATTTCTAACCAGTAATTTATGCAGGTTGAGGTTTTTGGATGACTATAACCCATTGATTTAGCAGTTTCGGAATTTAAAAAGCAACAGGGTTCTTCACTTGATTTAAGAATAGGTGCTTTTTTATAATTATATAAATTGGCTAATTTCTCAAAAATTTGAATAATTGAAAGGTCAGGTTTAGCTCCAATTGGGATACTATAAATTCCTGGTCTAGGGGAATTAGTTATTAGCTCTAATGTAAAATCATAAACAGCTTTTAGCGTAGTGCACGTTGAATATAATGACTCAGAATTAAATAATTCTATATATTCATTATTAACTATCTTTTTTCTCAAATTTGGAAGCCATGCTCTATGCGATAAGTAACCAAGAACAACAGGAAATCTTATATTAACTATTGGAATAAATTCACCAATTTCCTCTGACAAGATTTGCTCAGATAATAATTTTGTTGTTCCATATAAAGATACTGGTGCGGGAGATGTCCATGATCCTATCTCTGGTATTCTCAGGTCACCATAAACAGAAAGTGATGAATAATTAATAATAATCTTTGGAATTTGTTTCTGAAACTTACTTTGAAGATTAATTAATGAGGCAATTTTTATATTTGCAGAAATAATATCCTCGGTGCTATTTGCGCTTGTTGGGAAAGCCCCTGTAGAATTTATCAAGATATCAAATTGCTCATTTAAATTTTCAATCTTTGATGTATAAGAGTGATCAAGTTTTAGGGCTTTAAAATTTTTATGATCTTTATATTTCCCAATATTTTTTAAATTTGTCCTGTATGTTCCTAAAACAGAAAATCCAGCCTTTAAAAACTCTTTAGTAATATAACTCCCTACATAGGATGAACATGAAGAAATAAAAACTTTCATATATTAAAAATCAAGAATTTCTACTTTTGGATAAATTGTTAAAAATTTACCTTTATAGTTTTCTTTTTTTAATCTTTGATAAATATTTTCAGAATGGATCCAAGCCAAAGGAATAATTATATCTATTTCTTTAGAAGTAAATTTATTAGTGCTTATGATTTTTGCATTTGAATTTAACAAGTATTTACCAACTTTTTCTTCATTATCGTCAAGTATGCAATCTATTATGTTGCTGAGTTGCAAAAATTCAATAAGTAAATTGGCACTTCTAGCAGCACCAAAAATAATTATCCTACTTTTACTATTGATATTTGCATTTAATATGTTGTTGAAAGTGTTTTTTATGTTAATAAGATTATTTCTGAATTTTGTCATGTATGAAGGCTTATCTACCTCAAGAAATTTCTCTTTTGCAAAGTATTCTTTTAAGTTTTTAGAATGATCTTTTTTAATTGTTTTGGAAGCATAACCAATAATCGCACCACCTTGTGTGTCTACATAATCAATATCAAAAAGGTGAAGATCATAATTAATTAAAAATTTATTAAGTGAAATTAATGAATGATGGGAAAGATGTTCATGAAAAATTGTTCCTATTAGACCTTTTTCTACAATATCTACTAGATAGCTTATTTCAAAGCTGAATATACCTCCAGCCTTTAAAACTTTAGAAAGCCCTTTAGTAAATGAAATGAGATCATCGTTGTGAGCAAAAACGTTATTAGCTGATATGTGATCAAATAATTGATTATTTTTTATAAATTCTGAAGCTAATTCATCATCAAAGAATCTTTTAAGTGTCTTTATTGATTTTTTTTCTGCTGCTTTTACGGCGGAATCTGCAGGATCAACCCCAATAACTTCTGCATTATATAAATCTCTTAAACACTCCAGAAATAAACCATCGTTGGATCCAATATCTAAGCATTTCTTGGGATGATGGCCAAGATTTTCTCCAACTCTCTTGGCATACTTCTTGAAATGTGCAATTAATTTCGGGTTATTTGAAGGTTTGTAAGTGTAATCAGATGAGAAAAGATAATTGAGTGGAAGTATATCAACTATTTGTACATGTCCGCAATCTCTGCACTGATATATATCTAAAGGGTATTTATGACCAATTTCGTAAGGTGCTTTTCCATACTTGTCAGCTACATTAGTTAAAGGGAGTGAAATCTCAGCACTTATGTTTGCTGAATTACAAAGTCTGCATTTCCCCCTTTTTATTAAGTCGTTTGGGTTCATTTTTGGTTTTCTTCTCCTTTGAGGATTTCTGACTTTAATGATTTGATTAACTCTTTACCGGATTTTGTTAATGCCCATTCTGGGTAAATCGCGGAATTAGTTTGAAATGGGCCTTGAGTAGTTTCATGAATAATTGTTATTTCTGATAACGGGACTACTAAATGAAATATCTCGCTATTCATTCTATAGTAATTTTGATAACCTTTAGAAGATAAATAAATCCTATCCATTTCA
>CACGHR010000050.1 GCA_902572915.1 uncultured Prochlorococcus sp. | reverse complement strand
ATTTTTAGAGCAACATTATGCACATTACTAGAATTGGATCCGGCTACGGCACTTTTAATTGCAGCTTTCTGAGCACTCAATACTATTTCATAAATAACTTTCTGCTCATTAGAAAATTTCCCGCTTATTGGAATAGTTCGTGTTATGTCACCATTATAATAATCACTTAATGAGCACCCAGCATCCACCAATAATAAATCCCCCTTATTTAAGGGCGAGTTATTTGAAGTGTAATGCAAAATACATGCATTATCCCCTGAAGCAACGATAGAATTATATGCAGGTCCCCTAGCCCCTTTTTCCAAAAAGAATCCCTCTAAAAGACCCTGAATTTGTCTTTCATTTTGCTTAGATGAGATAAATTCTCTAACAAGTTCATGAGCTTGTGCTGAAATTTGTATAGCCTCTCTCATTCTCTTAATTTCAAATTCACTTTTAATTAATCTCATCTCATTTAAATAAATCTCTGGAGATTTTATAGAATTTGCACCAATCCCCAATCTTGAGCGATTTTCAAGTTGTTGTGAAAATATTTCCAGTACTATTTTTTCAATTAAAGGATGTTTACCAATTGAAAAAACAAGTTCATCAGAACCACTTATATAACCTGGAAGCAAATCTCTTAGTTCATTTATTGAGTGAGCTTTATCAGCCCTAAACTCTTTTTCTGCGCCATCTATACCCCATCTAAAGCCATGCCAAACTTCGGTAATAATATCTTTAGGAGAAACAAACAAAATAAATCTCTCTCCCTTTGGCTTATGTGATAAGAAAAGAGCAATTGCATCAGGTTCATCAAAACCTGTCAAGTACCAAAAATTACTATCTTGTCTAAAAGGATATTCACAATCTGCATGATGCTTTACAAGATTAGCCCCTGGGATAATAGCAGCTTTTCCATCTAATTTTTTTAGGAAAATTTCTCTTCTTTCTTCAAAAATTTTATTATTAGTCTGAAACATAAATTGAGTAATGGCGTGTATTAAAAAAAAATGGAAGAATGAATTAAAACAGATTTAGTATTTAATCTATCTTAATGGAACCAAATGTATACGTTTTAATTTTACTTATTTTTATCATTTTAATTGGTTCAGCATGTTGTTCAGGAGTAGAAGCGGCTTTTTTAGCAGTAAATTCAATTAGAATTTTAGAAATAGCATCAAGACAGAAACCTAAAAGTTCTGCGAATCAACTCCTTAAACTTAGAAAACATCTAGGAAGGACATTAACTGTTATTACTATTACGAATAACGGATTCAACATAATTGGAAGTCTTATTTTAGGAGTATGCGGAGCAGGGGTAATTAATAGCAGTTATGGATTAACCATCTTTTCAATTGCTTTTTATATACTTGTTGTTTTGATCGGAGAAGTACTACCCAAAGCTCTTGGCACAAGATTTTCACTGCAAATAGCATTATTATCTGTTCCTATCCTGAGAATATTAAATACTTTCATGAGGCCACTCTTAATACTAATAGAGCAAATATTTCCAGTTATCACAGCAGAAAATGAAATTTCAACTGATGAAGAGGAAATTAGGCAAATGGCAAAAATTGGAAGTCAGAAAGGTTTAATAGAGGATGATGAGGCAGCAATGATATTTAAGGTTTTTCAATTAAATGATTTAAAAGCAAAAGATTTGATGATCCCAAGAGTATCAGCACCTTGTCTTGATGGTTCTTCGAATCTTGACGAAATTTCAAAACTCATAATGTTAGACGACTCACCATGGTGGGTTATTTTGGGAGATAAAGTTGACAAAATACAAGGGGTAGTTAAGCGTGAAAATATGCTAGCAGAATTAATTAATGGGGAAAACAAAAAATTATTGTCAGAAATTTGCGAACCTGTTGACTATATTCCCGAAATGATTAAGGCAGATCAATTATTAACAAGATTTGACAAGAATCATAAAGGAGTGAAAGTAGTAGTAGATGAATTTGGGGGATTCGTGGGAATTATTGGCGCGGAAGCTGTGTTATCTGTAATAGCTGGTTGGTGGAAAAAATAAATTATGAAACAATCTAAAATTAATAAAAATTATCTGTTTTTAAAAAATTGGTGGGAGACTATAGAGCTTACTAACTATGAAAAAAGTTTTTTTAATAGAGAAATAATCTCTTTCAATCAACAACTTTTTAGGTTAAAAGAAAAAAAAATAAGAATTGGCGCATATGGTAAATCAGGAGTAGGTAAATCATCTATTTTAAATTGTTTATTAAAAAAAGATATATTCAAAACGGATATTATCAATGGGACGACAAGAGAAATACATGCTCAAGAATTGGATATTAAAGATCAAACACTAAATAGTATAGAATTGCTAGATTCTCCAGGATTTGATTTCTGCGATATTAAATGCCCTGATAAAGTTCACTCCTTTATAAATCACTCAGATATTATTTTATTTATAGTCTCAGGAGATTTAAATAGAAATGAATTAAGCGAAATCAGCTCATTTATTAAAGATGGAAAAAAAATTATTTTAACTTTAAATAAAATCGATCTTTTCAATAAAATTGAATTAAAAGAAATTTTAGAAAGTATAAAGCTTAAACTTCCAAAAGATTTAAATATTCCCATAATTATTAATCATGAAAACAATCTTAAAAATTACATCACAAAAATAATAAATCAGCATGGTGAGATATTCTTAACACTCAATTCTCTTCAATCAGCTGACAAATTGTTTCTGCAGATCAAAGAGGAAAGATTGAAAAGAAGGCAGAAATTAGCGCAGTCAACTATTGGTAAATTTTCGACCATAAAGGCTTCAACGGTAGCTCTTAATCCTTTTATTTTGTTCGATATTGCAGGTAGTTTTGCACTAGATACTGCATTGATTAGCGAACTAAGTAAGATTTACGGCTTAAATTTAAAGGGTGAATCTACCAGAAAAATATTCAAAAATATATCAATTAATAATTTATTTTTGGGCTTCACTCAAGTAGGAGTCAATACATCTTTCAACCTTATTAGGAAAGTAATTTTACTAACAGCACCTTTCACCAACGGTCTTTCATTATTACCCTATGGACCTATAGCAATTATTCAAGCAGCAATAGCAATACATTCTACAAAAATCCTTGGAAAATTAGCCGCCAAAGAGATATTTAAAAGAAGCAAAGCTTCGTTTATAGAACCTTATATGATGATTCAAAATATTAATTTTAATGAACCAGAGATTCTTAAACACATAAATATCTATTTAACAAAAAGAAATTTAAATAACAATTTTGTTAGTTTCCTACCTTAAAACTTAAAATGGGAAAAAGTATAGCATTATTTGGTACTAGCGCTGATCCACCTACAATTGGACATAAAAAAATACTTGAAGAATTATCAAGAATTTATGCTTTTACCATTAGCTATGTGAGCAACAACCCCAAAAAAAAGCATATAGAGAATATATCAACTCGTAGTTATTTATTAAAAACTCTTATTGAAGATTTAGATAATCCTAAAATTTTATTTAATCAAAGTGTTAGTAGCCTATGGGCAGTAGAGTCAATCAAAAAATGTAAAGAAATTTATGAATTTAATAATTTAGATTTTGTTATTGGGAGTGATTTAATTAAAGATATTTTCTCATGGAAAAATTTTGACAAAATTATTTTGGAGGTAAGTTTTTTTATAATTTTAAGAGAGGGATATCCTGTTGAATCTAACACTCTCAAAATGTTAGAAACTTACAAAGTTAAATTTAAGATTTCAACCATCAAAATCCCAGACTCTTCAAGTTCTAATTTTAGATTAAATTTTAATTTTTCTAATATACCAACGTCATTAATAGATATAGTTAAGAAGAATAATTTATATGAATCCATTAAATTAGTTGAATGAAGTTTTTACTTGCTCAAATAAATCCAGTTGTGGGAGATTTACAGGGCAATGCAAAAAAAATACTTTATATTGCTTCGAAAGCTAGCTCAATTTCTGCTGATTTTGTTCTTACTCCAGAATTATCATTATGGGGATATCCAGCAAATGACTTACTTTTAAAAAGAAATTTAATCAAAAATCAATACCAAATTCTTGATCAATTAGCTTTAGATATAAATAAAAAATATGGAAAATTAAGCATCGCAGTAGGGATAGCTGAGATAATAAATGATTCTTTTTTCCCAAACCTTTATAATTCTATTGCGTTGCTTGAGGGGGGTGAATGGAAAATAATTGCTCGTAAAATTATTCTTCCCACTTATGAAGTATTTGATGAGAAAAGATACTTTAGATCAGAAGAAAAAGTTTCCGTATTGGTAAAAAATATTAAAAATAAAACTTGGCGACTTGGCTTTACTATATGTGAGGATTTATGGGTCAACAAAGATATAGAAGGTAGAGGGATTCATAAAAAAAATCCTATTATTGATTTAAAGAAAAAAAAAGTTGATATTTTAGTAAATTTATCAGCCTCCCCATATACTTTCAAAAAGTTAGAGCTGAGATCCAAAGTTTCAAGTTTTGCTGCTCAGTATCTTCAAGCACCTCTGATTTATGTAAACCAGATTGGAGCAAATGATAATTTAATTTTTGATGGAAATAGTTTTATTCTTGATAAAAATGGATCAAAAATTAAGCAATTAAAATCTTTTTCAGAAGAGCTCTCCAGTTGGGAAATTGATCAAACAAAACCTGAAAAAAAGAAATTTGAAAACTCTGAGATATCATCAATTTTTGATGCATTAGTCCTTGGTGTTAAAGATTATGCAAAAAAATGTGGATTTAAAACAGCTTTAATTGGATTAAGCGGAGGAATTGATTCAGCACTTGTTTCAGCAATTGCGACGGCTGCTCTTGGAAGTGATAATATTTATTGCGTCTCAATGCCCTCTAAATGGAGCTCATCTCATTCAAAGAGTGATGCAAAAGATTTAGCTAGAAGGTTAAATATAAATTTCAATAGCATCCCAATTGAAAAATTGATGACCTCTTTTGAAGAATCTTTTATAACAACCATAGATTTCAAAATGGCTGAAATAACAAATCAAAATATTCAGTCAAGGATAAGAGGAACGCTTCTGATGGCTTTAGCAAATCAAGAAAAGCATTTATTACTTTCAACAGGTAATAAATCGGAACTAGCCGTAGGATATTGCACACTTTATGGTGATATGAATGGAGGATTATCTGTAATTGGGGATTTATATAAGAGCAATGTTTTTAAATTATGCAATTGGCTTGATAGTAAAGATTCCATTAATCATAGAAAATCATATATGTTAGATATGAATGTAGATATAATCGGTGAAAATATACGTAAAAAAGCACCAAGTGCAGAATTGGGTCCTAATCAATTAGATACTGATTCCCTCCCACCTTATTCCATTCTAGATAATATTCTTAAAGGAATTATTGAGGAGAAAAAAGATTTAAAACAACTTGAAGAAGATGGTTATAAAAAAGAATTAATTTTAAAAATAATCTCACTCATAAAGAAAGCGGAATTTAAAAGGAAACAGGCTCCTCCAATTCTAAAATTAAGCAGTCAATCATTGGGAAGTGACTGGAGAGTTCCCATAGCAATATCTTATTAATCATTATTAGAAATTTTTTGAATTTTTTTTAAAGGCCGTTTAATTGACTTAAGGTTGATACCTTTTTTGATAGCAAGAATTATGCCTGCAGCTTCTAAATAATTATCCACCTCAAAAAGATTTGGATAATCATAAAACTCATTTGTCACTTTTAATGTATTTTGATTTTTTACAGAAATAATATTTAAACCTTTTTCAATCCCTGCTAGTACTGCTTCTCCACCTAGTGCTCCATTAGGAACAACAATAGATTCAATCTGATCAGGGTGTAGTGAGATTGATTCATTTTTAGCGGGCAATTCAACAATGTCAGGTGCATTGCTTAACCCAATCAGTACAGAAGGTAAAAAGGTAAATCCTATTTCTTCTGCAGCTGCACGAGGATCTAAATTTTCATTCAATTCAATTGGATTTAAAGCAGGTGCGTGAGCACAGGGAACTTTTAAAAATTTGCTAATTAAATGACTTATAACTGCTTCGACTCCAGAAATAGGATCAACCCCTTTCCCCTCTCGATAGATATTTGTCTCTAAAGAATCTGAATCATCTGGAAATTTTGCCACAATTGCTATTGCCGTAACTCCTTTTTCTATTAAACATTTTCCAGCATCAATTAGAGCATCAGGATTTTCAATTGTGCCACCACTGATTTTTGAAGAATCAGTATCAATAACTATGTTTAATGGCTTTTTTGTAATCACATAAGAATGAATATTAATACCTAAAGTAGAAACACATGCATCAGCAACTTGTAAATGTCTCACTAATATTTCTTTTTCAATAGCTGAATCAAAAATTATTCCAATTTTCTGTTGCTTTACCCTTTTTAAACCGATTTCTCCTTTAGCAAGTCGGTCTAAACTATAACCCTCAACATAAAAAATATTTTTATCTTTTTCAGAAAGAGTGCCGCCATTCATAACATTTGGATGAGTAATTAAACATCCACTTGCCGATGCTAATAATTTAGCGGTTGGAAGTGCATCCCCAGCAAAACCTCCTACTTCACAACCAATACCAGTTGGAACAATAAATATTGTTGGTGAATTTTCCATTATTAAAAATATTTCAATTTATATTTTTTAATTAGCTAAGACAGCTTTAATTTTAAGTTTTTTTGTTCCAAAAGAGTCAATAGA
>CACGHR010000049.1 GCA_902572915.1 uncultured Prochlorococcus sp. | reverse complement strand
TCTGGAAATAAATTATTTAGAGAACTCTTAATTAATTCACTTTCAGAACAAATAATAATATTTTGGCCGAATATCTGAATTAATTTTTTTATCAGATTAATAATATAACTTTCACCATTTGCTAATTGTTTGTTTAATAATTTGACCTCTTCTTCTCTCATTATTAATAGAGCGTATTGAAAAGCAGGATTATATTTTTCTCTCGCATTTTTATGAATTAATTCTGATCTTGTCTTTAAAATCTTTTTTTTATTATTAGTTAAATTTGAGTCATGTTTCCTATAAAAAAATATAGGTAGATTAATATGCTTTGGCCGACCGAAATCCAGCATTTTTATCCACATATCGTAACCATCTTGACAAGTTATATTAGGATCATAGGCACCTGCTTCCTTTAGATATTTGGTTTTAAAAAGAGTACATGCACCATGGGCAGGGCTATCCATTATTTCCATCTCATCAGGATCCCTTCTTTGCTCTAAATATAAATTATGTGAATCCTTATCGATAACTATATAGTCTCCGTAAATCATAGAATAATTTTCATTAGATTCAATTTCTTTATAGAGAATATTGAGAGCATCTTTATGAAGATAATCATCTGCATCAAGCCGCATAATATAATCTGCATTAGACATCCCCAAAGCCAAATTTGCTACTTGCGTTAATGAGATTCTCTCTATATTTAATATTTTAATGTAACTTAGCCCTTTAAATTCCTCCATAATCTGTAAACTATCGTCATTAGATCCATTATTAATAAGTATTAATTCAAACTGATTAAAACTTTGATTTAATACAGATTTAATGGCTTGTTTTACATATTTCCCATAATTGTAAGAAACTATATAAACAGTAATTTTAGGCTTATAACATATGCCAAAGTCTTTCAAATTAGTATTAACTTGTATGGCTTTATAAGAATTTATAGGATTGGAATTATTTTGAAATATTTGTTTTTCACTTTCCCAAATTTTTAAAATATCTTTATTACAGAACCCGTATTCTGAAAAATTTAGTTTTCTTATTTTATTAATAAGATTATTTATTACGATAAAATCCTCTGGAGTATCAAGTGTAAGACGAATTTTCCTTAAATCATCAAATTTATTATTTATAAATTCATCCTTGTATTCAGAACTTTTGAATTTAGAGATATTATCTTTTACGTAAAAAGTTAAATATTCAGTATCTTCTCTATTGGTTGCAAATCTATATATTCTTTCTAGACAATCCCATTTGAAAACTTCAACTTCAGTGCCTGTAATCAATCCTTTGTTGTGACAATAATCTGATCCGCTTTGGACAGCAAAATTAACTGTTTTTTGTAAATATTCACAATCGATTAAAATATCATCACCTGTCACTCTAACCACAAAGTTTGGTTTTCTGACTTGGGATGCACCTAAAAGCATTCTCTCTAAAACGTCTTTTTCTGAGCCTCGATATACCTCTAGACCAGCATCATATCCAATTAATGCAAGATTATCATCTGATTCATCTTCAGTTGTAGCTAAAGAGATTTGATAATTAATAGATTCATCTTTAATTCCATTTTTTAATCTTTTAAGAAGATAATTAATTGTTGAATCTCCATTGTCTAATTTTAGATAAGCTTTATTTCTTAATCTAGTTGATTTACTTCGAGCTACAACAACAATAGAAACAACAATTTTTATATCAGCTAATTCTATAGATTCGTCAAAATCTTTTGGCTTATTTAGTCTTTCTTTATTTAATTCTTCAAACTTAATTAATTGAGTCTTGAAATCAGCTCCTCTTTTCATAGTTATTGAATTTAGGCAATCACCTTCTTTCTTATCTTTTTCAACTACCCATTCTTTTTTAACAGAATTCCTATATTTTTTTTCTTCATTAGAAAATAATAAAGAGTTATTATCGAAAACTTGAAAATACTTATTTATCTTTTGATTTAATTTTAATAATTCTTTGGTTTCAATAGAAGAAAAATAATCGACTTCTTTTTCATACCTTCTAATGGTTATGTGCTTTTCTAGGTAATCTAAATTGTAAGGCAAAAGGACTAAACTTAAATCTATTGCTTCTTCCAATGAACCATCAACATGATCCATATATCCATATTTGAATTTTTCTCCAAATATATTTTTAAATATTTCAATTCTATTTAATTTTGAAATATTTAATGGAGATGGATAAGCTTGAAATCCATGCATGATAACAATTTGATTTTCTTGAAGATTTCCTTTAAGGAGATTTTTAATCGCATACTCTATCTCGTTAATATATGTACCTCCTGCAGATAAGAAAACTATTTCTGAATTTTTACTGATTTCTCGAATTAAGGGTAAATTCAGAGTATCGGAAGAATGAATTTTAAATCTTTTGATATCATTCTCAAGTGCAATTTCAAGAGCTTTTATTCCAAAGATATCTGCATCAATCACGAAATTTTTTTCTTTTGCATATGAAAAAATTCTTTTCCATTCGTTGCTTGAAAAAGCTTGGTTTACAAAATGATTATGTCTTTTATTAAAAATACTGCATAATTCCTCTCCTTTATAAACTTGAAATTTAATTTCGTCTAATGAGCCTTCTGGAATTGAATCAATAATCTCGAATAATTTATCAATATTCCCTGCATGAGCATTTGCAATCTCACCAATAATTTTGGGCCTTTTCATTTTGAAATTATTTTTTCCCATTCATATGTCTCCTTAAAAGGACACTTAGAACATATACTAATATCTCCATGTCTGGAACTAATCATTTTTTCTCTTACATTTACAATATGATTTCCATTCCAGGTTTCTCTTAAATTTGATTCTTCTACCTTACAAGGATTCATTTCCATTGGCATATTGGGTTTCATCATATTAAATTCTTTATTATTGTTTTCGATCCTTTTTTTTACATCCTCATAATCTTTCTCTGATTTTTTTATAAGTTCTTTATTGGCAAATCCTACTGCATATTTTGCTCCCCAATCATAACAACACATTCCTATTCTTCCTTCATAAGTAATTAATAATCTTTGAAATGGTTGTTCACAAGGAATTCTTGCTGTCGAGTAGTAAATTTCATTATTACTAATTAAAAACTCACAGTTATCAACGTTAACATTTTTTTGATTAAGTTCTTTTGTAATCCTATGTTTTTCTTCATTTGAGAAAAGACTCAGGTCTCCTCCTCTTTCTGTATATTGCTTAACATTAACTTCATCAACAATATCCTTGAAAAAGTTATAGAACGAATCAATTTCTTTTCTAGTATCCTCAGTCAGGATCATTTGTATTTTGGTATATGGAAATGGACTATTTAGTTCTTTCTTGGTTTTGTGAAATGTTTTTATGTTATTTAAAATGTCCTCAAAATTATTTTTTTTAAATCTGCCAGGCCTGTTTTTTTCATAAGTTTCTTTACTGCCGCCATCAAATGAATAGATTAAAGTATCTAAGCCACTTTGAATTAACTTTAAAGCTCTGGTTTTTGAAAGCTGAGTTGCGTTTGTATTTATCAGAGTTTCTGTTACCCCTCCTTGTTTAGCTCTTTTAATATATTTTTCAAGATTTGGATTAAGTAATGGCTCTCCTCTCCAATTGAACTTTATGGATGGGGTCCCCAATTCAATAGCTTGGTCTACTAAAGATTTAGCAAGCTCATCGTTCATAATCTTGTCTGGGGTTACAATGTGTTGCCTATAACAAAATGGGCAGGCTAAATCACATATTGAGGCAACTTCAATATCTATACACAATGGGTTTTTAATATTTGTTTTTTTATTTATTATGTTTTGATTTACTGAAACCCAATCATTTCTATATTTTTTATATTTTTCTCTATAAGTTTCTAAACTTTCTATTTTATTTTTAACAATGTAATTATGAGCAGCATTAATATGAAAGAAATTATCTTTTTGATTTATTTGATCTGAGCCCAGGGCAGATTCAATAGCCCTTTTTCTCAACATAAATTTGGAATAGCTGTTTAATTATAAACTATTTTCTTATAAAGTATATTGTTTTTTTAATAATTTATAGCCTTATGGGATTTAATATTCTTGGCACAAATCCTTTAAGATCAAAAATCAGTCCTCTTGCTGTTAATAAGCTTGACCATTTTTCATCTTTATAATTTGTGTATTCTTTGTGTGCTACTGCCATAATTACACAATCAAACTTTTGATTTTCTTGAACATCTCTTACTATTTTTATATTATTTTCCTGCATTACTTTTTCTATATTGCATAGTGGGTCTTGAACCAATACTGTTATTCCATACTCCCTTAATTCAATTGCAAGATCATTGACTTTGGTATTCCTAAAATCTGGGCAGTTTTCTTTAAATGAATAGCCCATTATTAAAATGTTTGAAGTAAGTATTTTGTGACCTTTTTTCACAAGTTCAAGAACTACTCTTTGAGCAATCCACTTTGGCATATTATCATTTATCTTTCTCCCAGCTAAAATAACCTCAGGATGATATCCTAATGCTTGAGCTTTATGTGTTAAGTAATATGGATCAACCCCTATACAATGTCCTCCTACTAATCCTGGCTTAAAAGGTAAAAAATTCCATTTTGTACTGGCTGCCTCTAAGACCTCTAAAGTATCTATATTTAACAAACTGCATATTATTGAAAGCTCATTTATTAGAGCTATATTTAAATCCCTTTGTGTATTTTCTATTATTTTTGCTGCTTCTGCAATTTTAATACTCTTAACCTTATGTGTTCCCTTATCAATAATAGATCCATAAAATTTATCAATCCAATCAGTTGATTCCCTATCAGATCCGCTTGTGACTTTTACAATTTCTCTTAATCCATGAAGTTTGTCGCCAGGATTAATTCTCTCTGGACTGTATCCGCAAAAAAAGTCTTTATTCAAAGATAAATTAGAATGTTTTTCTATTATTGGAATACAAATTTCTTCTGTTGCTCCTGGATATACAGTGCTTTCAAAAATTATTATTGGAGGAAAAATTTTATTAGATTTGTCAGCACCTTTTATTACTTCACCTATCATTTTACTTGCATTTCGAAGAGCACTTGTATCTGGATTTTTGAATTTATCAATAGGGGTAGGCACAGTAACGATGAAAACATTTACTTCTCTTAATTCGTTGACTGATGAAGTTAGTTTTATTTTATTTAAAAGATATAAATCACTTTTTTTTATTTCATTTGTACTTTCAAAACCGTTTTTCAATTCTTCGATTCTTTTAGAATCAATATCAAATCCAATCACTATACGTCTATTTTGATTTAAAGAATTGCTAAATCTTTCTTCTCTTATAAACTCAATAGCTAAAGGTAGGCCAACATAGCCAAGACCAATAACTGCAATTTTACAATTTTTTATATCAGGAAAATTCATATTTTCTGGACAAATATCTTTTAATTAACTTCAATATTAATTTTAAACTTTAGTACAAAATATCCTCTATTTTATAAATATGCATAAAACTTCAATATTTAAAAAATTTTAATATGAAATATCTTCCAGTATATATCTTATTAATGCCCAAGACAAAGTCTTATATTTTTTGAGAAAGTCATTAAAGTCATTTTCTGCATTATCATCAGCTTCATCAGAAATAGTCCTTATAATTACCCAAGGAATATTTTCCTGATAGGCAACTTGAGCTACAGCAGCTCCTTCCATCTCCACAGCAAGTAGACTTGGTATTTCTTTCTTAAGTTTCGAAAGCTTTTTTTTATCAGAAATAAACATATCTCCAGTTGCGATTAATCCCCTGTAAATATTGCCAAAATTATAAAGATATTCAATCTTATTAATTTGTTTAAGAGATTTGTGAAATATTTCTAGTAAAGTTTTATCTGCATAAATTTCTTTTTCCTTTATTGATGGGACTACAAATTTTTCAAATAATGGTCGCGCATCCATATCATGTTGCATTACTTTATCAGAAATAATAATGTCCCATTGTTGAAGTTCCTGTGATACTGCTCCTGCTACTCCTGAAAATAATAAAAAATCAATCTGCATATCTTTATATTTAGTAGCTATTATTCTAGTAGCTGCTCTTGCTGCGCTTACTTTACCCCATCCACTCCAGGCAGCGGTAATAAGAATAAAATTATTATTTTTTAATTGAAGTTTTCCTGAATACAGATCAAAATCTCCGTAATTAAGATGTCTTATTTCAATAAGACTATCTAGGATATTGCCTAGTTCTTCTGGCATTGCAGCTAAAAGACCAATATGAAGTACTTGATTTTTTTTGAATTTCAATATTTATTTATTTTATTTTTTAAATCATACTAAAAATTTATTTTTTTGGATATTTTGTTAGTTATGTATTGATAGCTAGGAAATTAAGTTTTTGTATTTTTTAGCCCAAGAAAAGCAAAAAGGTAAAAGTGGCTGATCTGAAAGATATTTATACTTTTTTGTTAATTCACTATATAGTTCTTTATCTTCTATAGAAAAACTTTTTAAATTAAATTTTTTGTCACATAAATACTTGACAGATATAAAAATTTCCTCTGGTGTTGGATGTTCAATAGTAATTGGGTTTTCAATTGGAATTTGCCTATTCAAAAAGATTGGAAATTCAGAATATTTGAGATATCTATTCATACCTTTATGAAAATATTTTGAAGGTACTGAAAAAGTTTCAACTAAATGGCTTTCTGGTACTTCATAATCATGAGTTAATATTGTTGATTTATTGAATGCCCAGGATAAATAAAGATGCCCACAAGATCCAATAATATGAAATTTAGAAATAGTACATAAATAGATATGTAGTAGCTCATTGTAATTCTTTTCATAGGAAGTTAGATCATAAAATCCATTTTTTTTATAAGAAACTTTTGATTTTCCTACCCCACATTTAACGACTTGATAACCTTTGTCAATTAACCAATCTATTGATTTAATATAGTCTTTAAAATTAGGATTTCTATAATTAAATTTGTCTGAAA
>CACGHR010000048.1 GCA_902572915.1 uncultured Prochlorococcus sp. | reverse complement strand
TTTGCTTTTATGTTTCTTCTCCACATCCATGGTTTAATTCTTTTTAATGTGGTTCCTTTAAGATTTTCTTTCCAAGTTTTATCATCCCAATTTAATGAATCAATATCAAGATTTTTAATCCAATCTTTTGAAGCAGTTTCAAAAGTATTGTTGTATGGAACAGACTTATTCCAAGGGCATATATCTTGACAAATATCGCATCCTGCAACCCATCCATTCAAATTGCTTCTTATATTATTTGGAATGGTCTTTTCTTTGCTCTCAATAGTGTGATAAGCAATGCATAGATCTGATTGTATTACAAAGGGTTCTATTATTGCCTTTGTAGGACAATGATCAATAC
Organism: uncultured Prochlorococcus sp.; assembly: GCA_902572915.1. Lineage (GTDB taxonomy): Bacteria > Cyanobacteriota > Cyanobacteriia > PCC-6307 > Cyanobiaceae > Prochlorococcus_A. Next base: position 6,664 of record CACGHR010000048.1, on the reverse strand, counting down.
ACTTATCACATTTTCCGCAAAGTGATTGATGAGGTTTATCTGGGAGTAAATCTTTCGTAAGGATCATAAAACCTAAAGTAAACCAAGAACCATTTTTTTTGTTTATTAAATTACTATTTTTACCTATCCAACCAAGACCTGATTCTTCAGCCCAAGCTTTTTCAAGAAGTGGAGAAGTGTCAACACATATTTTCCATTTACAATCTGGAATTTCTAGGTTGATCCATTTACCAATATTTTTTAATTTTTTGTAAATCACTTTATGATAATCTTCTCCCTGACTAAATTTACCTACCTTAAAATTTTTATTTGTTTTGTTTTGTGAATTAATGTAAGTAAATCCAACGCTTAAAACACTTTTTGCTCCTTCAAGTAGTGAGCCTATGTTTTTCCTTCTTTCTGCTTCCATCCATTTCATTTCAGCATGGTGGTTATTTGATAACCATCTTTCTAATGCATTAGTTCTTAATTTTAATCGCGAACTCCCTGGTATTGAAGCTATTCCAGATATTGTAAAACCTTCAAAAATTGCTCTTTCTTTTAATTTTTTACTTATTTCTTTTTTCTTTTGAAAAGTATTGATCATTTCTTTATTATGTATAGCATTTTTTTTTAAAGTTATTTTTTTGAAAAAACTAATAAAAAATTTAAATTTATTAAAAATAAATATATCCTTCTTTAGGAAAAACAGTTAAATTATTAGTAAAGTTAATATAGTAAGAGACATTATTTTGGTTCAGTCTAATCAAAATCAAGATTCGAACCTAGGATCTAGGCTCCAACAGGATCTAAAAAATGATTTAATAGCTGGGTTGTTGGTTGTGATTCCTCTAGCAACAACTATATGGCTTTCATCCCTTGTTAGTAAGTTTGTTTTAACATTAGTTACCTCTGTACCTAAACAATTAAATCCTTTTATTACTTTAAATCCTTTATTGCAAGATTTAATAAATCTTACTTTGGGTTTAACAGTTCCACTTTTAGCTATTTTGCTAATAGGATTAATGGCGAGAAATTTTGTAGGAAGATGGTTATTAGAATTTGGAGAGGGTACTTTATCAAAAATTCCTGTGGCAGGGGCAGTTTATAAAACTCTTAAACAATTGCTTGAAACTTTCTTAAGTAATAAATCTAATCGATTTAGAAGAGTTATTTTAGTTGAATATCCACGGGAGGGATTGTATAGTGTCGGTTTTGTTACTGGAGATGTTGGCCCCTCTCTACAACCAGAATCAGACGAGAAGTTGTTAAGTGTTTTTATACCTACAGCACCTAACCCTACTACCGGTTGGTATACCTTGGTTCCTGAATCCTCTGTCAAAGATTTAGACATTTCTGTGGAAGATGCCTTTAGAACAATAATTTCGGCTGGGATAGTTAATCCAGATGAGAAAAATAACACTTCAAACCCAACATTTTCTAAATTATTTTCTCAATTACGTGCTTCTACTAATACTTCCTCGTAATTGATGAATATCAATAAATCTCTATCTAGAGAATTATCTTTAATATCTCTAGGCTTGATAAAAGATAAAGGTGGTTTTAAGTTAAATAAACTTGAGATTGAAGAAATTTTCGAATCTGCTTTGGATTCTCTTACAAATCATTGCAGAGATGAATTAGATAATTGCGAATCAGAGTTAGAAAATGCTTCACAAAAAATATTAGATAGTGAATTGGCAGAAGGGGTTCATTCTTCCTTTTCAAACGTTAGAGAAGAGTTAAAAAAATCACTAAAAAAAATTGAAATAGTAATGAATACACTCTCAGTAATCTTAGACTATCCAAAAGTTATAGTTTCTAGTGGTCAAATTGATACTAGAGAGGATGTTAATCAGAGGATTAGTAATATCATTAACAATCTTACAATTATTGATTCTGATATTGATCAAGCAATGGATGGTTGGAGATTAAAAAGATTACCAAGAATTGATCGAGATATTTTGCGATTAGCTTATGTAGACATAAATTTTTTGAATACGCCTGTTGCTGTTGCTTGTGATGAAGCTGTAAACCTTGCTAATAAATATAGTGATATGCAAGGAAGAAAATTCATTAATGGAGTTTTAAGGAGATTACAAAAAGCAAAATTGCAATGATTATTTGATATAAATGAATAGTATTTTAAAATTTATTAAATACGAATAATAAATATCAATGAACAATACTGATTCTGATAATTCTCTAGAGTGGGCTTCACAAGCTTATGCACTTTTAAAAAAACGACAGGAAGAGCAAAAACAGGAATTACAGAAACAAGAAGAGCAAAAACAGGAATTACAGAAACAAGAAGAGCAAAAACAGGAATTACAGAAACAAGAAGAGCAAAAACAAGTTTTGACTGATAGTGCTATTACAGATAATCTCGCTGGTCCTAAAACTATTACTAAACCTGAATTAGGAGAATTTGATGATAATTTTACTTGGTCGGCAATGGTTTTAGCCGCTCAAGGGAAAACAATAAATCAAATATCCATAGATGAGATTGATTGGTTAACTAAATTAAGAAGAGGATTAGAAGAAACAAGAAAAGGTTTTGTTACTGATTTATTGGATAAATTGGGAGATGACCCCCTTACGCCAGAATCTCTTGATGATTTAGAAACTCTTTTAATAAGAGCTGATGTAGGTATTGATTCAACTGATAAAGTTATAAGTTCTCTCAGAAAGAAATTAAACGAAGAAGTTGTTGGTGGAGAAGCAGGAATAAAATTCTTAAAGCAGGAATTAAAATTAATTATCGATAAACCAATAAAGAATTCAGGTATTGATCTTTTAGTGCCTCAAAAGGGTAAGTTAAATGTTTGGTTGTTAGTAGGAGTTAATGGTGTTGGTAAAACTACTACTTTAGGAAAGTTAGCATATTTGTCATCAAGCAGTAATTATAAAACTTTGATAGCTGCTGCCGACACTTTTAGAGCTGCAGCAGTAGAACAATTAAAAGTGTGGGGTGAGAGGAGTAATGTTGATGTTATATCTAATCAATCAAAAAATGCTGATCCAGCAGCAGTAGTTTTTGATGCAATCAATTCTGCAAAAAAAAGAAATATTGACTTATTATTAGTTGATACAGCAGGTAGATTACAAACAAAAAATAATTTGATGGATGAATTAGCAAAAATTAAAAAAATTATTGATAAAAAGGTTCCAGATGCAATTGTTGAATCATTATTAGTTTTAGATGCAAGTCAAGGTCAAAATGGATTAAAGCAAGCAAAAAGTTTTGCAAAATCAGCTAATTTAACTGGAGCGATTATTACTAAATTAGACGGAACTTCCCGAGGAGGAGTCTCTTTAGCTATCTCTGAAGAAGTTAATTTGCCTATAAGATTTATCGGCGCTGGAGAAGGCATGACAGATTTGAGACCATTTAATAGTTATGAATTTGTAGAGGCTATGCTGGCAGATAAATAAATATTTAATTAATTTTTTTTAAAAAATTAAATTGCATGTTAAAACATAATTATCTATTAAATTTGTTGTGAACAATAATCAAAAAGAAAAATTATTTTCAAACAAATTTATTCAAAAGTATTTAGAGAAACAATCTACAGAATCTTTAAAAAACAAATATAAATTTTCCGAAATTGCATCCTCTCTAGCTTATTATTTAAAGTCTTTTTCCAATATAAATAAATTATTAGATTACATATACTTAATTTTTAAGCATATTTTTAATGAAAAAATAATATTAATTATTCCATTAAATTATGAGGGAGAAATATGGCATGAAAACATAAAAATTTCTGCTAGTGATGAATTTTTAAAAATCCAAGAAGAAATTAATAGTTTTTTTAATCGATTTAATTTTTCTAAAAATTTTAAAATAAAAGAAATTCAAATTTTTGAAAATTCTCTTAAAAATTATTTTAAAGAATATAAAATAGAAACAGAAAAAATATCATCAAGAGGCAAATGTAGAGGCTTTATTTATATCTTTAGCAACGATTTATCTAGGGACCCTATCACTGATAATACTAATTTTAATTTTATTAAAAATTGTCTTGCTATTGGATTAGAAAATTATTGTTTAATAAAAACAAAAAAAAACCATGAGCAGTTAGATAGAGAAATTTCTACTGGAGCTGAAATACAATCCCAATTACTCCCAGATTATTGTCCAATTATTTATGGTGTTGATCTTGCGGCTCATTGTAGACCTGCTAAGCAGCTAGGCGGGGATTACTACGATTTTATGTGTTTAAAGACTAATATTTCAGAAAAAAGAAAAGAAAAAGCAAGATGGGCTTTGGTTATAGGTGATGTTATGGGTAAAGGAATTCCTGCCGGTCTCTTAATGACTATGTTAAGGGGAATGTTACGAGCAGAAGTTCTTACAGGTTTACCTCCAGATAGGATTTTGCATGATTTAAATCAATTAGCATTAAATGATTTAGATCAATCACATAGATTTGTAACATTATTCTATTCAGATTACGATCCAAGAACGAGAAAATTGAGATTTGCTAATGCAGCTCATAATCCTCCTTTACTTTGGAAAAACTCAGATCAGAAAATTATAAAATTAGACGCAGAAGGATTTGTTCTTGGACTACAAAAAGATGCTGAATATAATTGTTGTGAAATTAAGTTAAATGATAATGATTTAATTCTTTATTATACCGATGGAGTAATCGATACTTCTAATTCTTTAGGTGAGAGATTTGATGAGGAAAGGTTAATCAAAACCTTAACAAAATTATGCAAGCAATCTTATACATCACAAGAAATTTTAAATAAAATATTTAAAAAATTAGATGACTTTACAGGACAAAATAGACATCTTGAAGATGATGCATCTATGGTTATTTTTCAATTGAAATAGATATTTTTTGTCACCTATATAAAAAAATGCTTTATTAGAGATATGTAAAGTTACCAATTGATATGGCAAAAGTTTGGAGTAAAAGATTTGATAAAACACTAAATCCTTTCATTGAAAAATTTAATGCTTCAATTTGTTTTGATAGAAAGCTTATTTTAGAAGATATAGATTGCTCGATTGCCCATGTAAAAATGCTTAGCAAAACTCAAGTTATATCCCCTTCTGAATCTAGCAAGATTATTAGTGGTTTAGAAACTATAAAATCTGAGTATTTAGAAGGTAAATTTTTTCCTAATCCTCCATCTGAAGATATTCATTATTCTATTGAAGAAAAATTAATTAGTTTAATTGGTGAAACTGGAAAAAAGTTACATACAGGTAGAAGTAGAAATGATCAAGTTGGTACGGACATAAGATTATGGTTACGAAAAGAGATAGATAATATTGAAATTTTAATAATTGATTTGCAAAAATCTTTATTTAATCTTGCTGAATCCAATATTTACACTTTAATTCCTGGATATACACATATGCAAAGAGCACAACCATTATCTTTAGCTCATCACTTATTGGCTTATCTAGAAATGTTTCATAGAGACCGAGAAAGGTTCAAAGAAGTGAGATCAAGAGTTAATACTTGTCCATTAGGAGCTGCAGCATTAGCTGGTACAAAAATAAAAATAGACAGAAACTTTACTGCTGCAGAGCTCGGTTTTGAAAAGATTTATAAAAACAGTATTGATGCAGTAAGTGATAGAGATTTCTGTATAGAGTTTGTTTCCGCATCTGCTTTGATAATGTCTCATTTGAGTAAAATTTCGGAGGAAATAATTTTATGGGTAACTGATGAATTTTCTTTTGCAAAATTAACAGACAAGTGTGCTACCGGGAGTAGTTTAATGCCACAGAAAAAAAATCCAGATGTTCCGGAATTGATAAGAGGTAAAACAGGAAGAGTGTATGGACATCTTCAAGCGTTGTTAACTATGGTCAAAGGAGTACCACTTGCATATAATAAAGATTTTCAAGAGGATAAAGAGCCAATATTTGATACTGCAGAGACTATATCTTCCTGTATTAAAGCAATGACAATTCTAATCCATGAGGGATTAGAATTTAATGTTGACAATTTATCAGATTCGGTAAAAAATGACTTTTCTAATGCTACAGATTTGGCAGATTACCTAGTTGGTAAACAAGTCCCCTTTAGGACGGCTTATGAAGTTGTCGGAGAAGTTGTTAAGTATTGCATAGAGAGAAAAATATTATTTAAAAATCTTAAAATTGCTGAATTAAAAAAATTTCATCCAGCGTTCGATGACGATGTTTTTGTAGATCTTGAACCTTTTAACGTTGTTAAGTCAAGAAATAGTGAGGGTGGAACCAGTTTTAGCCAAGTAGAAAAGGAAATAAATAATTGGAAAAAAAAATTGTTAATCTAAATATCAATTATTTTTATACAACCATGGTATGTTTGAAGTAGAATACTAAAGTAGTTTTATAAAACTGCTTATTGTGGTTTTTAAATTAGGAAAATTTCTTTGTTGATTTTAAAGTGAGTATTTTTGTTGGTAATTTACCTTTCCGCGCAGAGCGTGAAGATGTAATACAGTTGTTTGCCCCTTTTGGTGAAGTTTTAAATTGTTCCCTTCCTCTTGAAAGAGATACTGGAAGAAAGAGAGGATTTGCATTCATCGAGATGGCAGATGAAGCTACTGAGTCAACAGCTATTGATGGTTTACAAGGCACAGAGCTAATGGGTAGGCCATTAAGAATCAATAAGGCAGAGCCAAGAGGGTCAGGGTCTGGAGGATCTCGTAGAGGAGGAAGAGGTGGCGG
>CACGHR010000047.1 GCA_902572915.1 uncultured Prochlorococcus sp. | reverse complement strand
AACAATTGATAGATATAGCTACTAAGTGTAAGCTTTGAGTTTTTTAAATTTGGAACAATTAAATAAAAAATTTTATTTTGTATCTATTAACACTAAATTATATTTTTTAGGGAAATTTTAGCTTAAAAATGATAAATAAATATTGACTTTTGATAATTACAAGCCATTATTTATTTAATTAAATAGTCTGAATGCATACTAATGATGCGGTTTTTTTAGAAGATTTATGCCCCAAATTCAGATTTAGACAATGGCGAAAATCAATACATAAATTTACAGGAAAAAGTTGTATATATTGCGGTCAACCATCTGAATCCATTGATCATGTATTACCACGAAGCCAAGGTGGTTTAAGTACAACAGAAAACTGTGTACCAGCATGCCTTTCCTGTAATGGCGATAAGTCAGATGAAAATGCTTTGTATTGGTATAGGAGACAAAAATTTTATGATCCAAGAAGAGCAATGGCTATAAGAGCGTGGTTAGAAGGAGATTTACCCTTAGCGATAAGATTATTGCAATGGGCTAATCCAAATTTTAAGGTAAAAAATAAAAATTACGAAAAGGATGAATCACAATATAAAGCAGCTTGACTACCAAATATTACATAAATTTCTAGAATTATAAATCTCACATATATTCTCCAATTCTCTTGGCGATTCTGGGAATATTAAAATTGTAGACAATGAAATAAGAACAACAAATATTTTTTGATAGAATTTAAAATCAACAAAACTGATTTCTTTTTCTCTCAGAGGAATATGACTTTTGCTGCGGCAGAAAGTTTGTGTTTTTAAATCAGATTTAACTACTGTATTCATTATTTAGATAATACATATGTACTATGTTACTAGCTCATGAAAAGTTTTGCAAGTTCACTAACAAATAAAGATAAATTTTTAATCTTAGGATGTGGCTTTAGCGGAAGCTTCTTCGCAAAAACGATAAGAAAATTTGGTTGCACTGCTTTAACAAGTTCTAGATCGGAAAACAATGATCCCTATAGTTTTGTTTTTAACAGTGAAAAGGGCATTATTCCTAATGAAAAGATTTTTGAGGGAGTCACGCATGTTCTTAGTTGTATACCTCCCGACAAAAACGGTAATGACCCAGTACTAGGAAACCTCAAGGATAAGTTACTAGATTTATCTCTTAAATGGGTTGGATATTTATCTACCACAGGGGTATATGGGAACACCAAAGGTAATTGGGTTTCAGAGTCAGATCAACCTACTCCTTTACAAAAAAGGAGTCAAAAGAGATTAAATTGCGAAAAAGAATGGACTGAGTCGAATTTACCAGTACAAATTTTTAGATTACCAGGTATTTATGGACCTGGAAGATCGACTTTTGAAGCTATCAAACGTCAGAAAATTCGAGTTATCACAAAAAAAAATCAAGTATTTTCGAGAATTCATGTCGCTGATATTACAAATGCAATTATTTATCTAATACAAAATAAAAATTCGTTGAAGTTTCATCAAATTATTAATATTGCAGATGATGAACCATGTTCTCAAATAGAAGTTATTCAATATTGTTATGATCTAATTGGTTTAAAAATGCCAAAGCCAATATTATTTGAAGATGCAAAAAAAGAACTTTCACCTATAGCTCAATCATTTTGGGTTGAAAATAGAAGAGTTTCTAATAAGCTTTTATGCGAAACACTTGGATATAGACTAATTTACAAAAACTATAAACAAGGCTTAAAAAATTGCTTTTTAAATTGTTAATCAAATAAATTTTGAAACATTTTATGAATTATAAAAATAATAATAATAATAAATTTAAAATTATCTTAAGCGTAGGAGATGAGTCTGGTGTAGGACCTGAAATAATTTTAAAGGCTCTTTGTTCTCCAGAGATACCAGAAGATATTGAATTTATATTAGTTGGTTCAAAAAAAAATCTACTAAGTACTTATGTACATCTTAGAGAGTTAGGCTTAGAAAACCTTGCAAATCCAAATAATTTTCAAATTTATGATCTCGAAATCTTTTCAAATGAGAATGGATCTAAAACAAGTTATGGTAATTCGAGTTTCTACTACTTAACAAAAGCAATTGAAATTGTAAAACAAAATCCTAATTCGGCACTTGTAACTGGACCAATTTGCAAGAAATCATGGTCTCTTGCAGGTCATTACTTCTCTGGACAGACTGAAGTATTAGCAAAATCCTGTGGAGTAAAAAATGTTGGAATGTTATTCACAGCTAAATCACCAATTACAGGTTGGAGATTTAATACCCTACTTGCTACAACCCATATAGCTCTTTGTGAGGTGCCAAATAGGCTTAATACAAAATTAATCCATGCTAAATTAGATCTTTTCAAAGAGTTTTGTACTAGGTATACAAAAAACCCGACTTTAAAAGTAGCAGGATTAAACCCTCATGCTGGCGAAGAAGGTATTTTGGGTAATGAAGAAAAACATTGGCTTAATGATGCATTGATTAGTTGGCGTAACAAGAATAAAGATATTAAGTTATCAGGCCCTTTATCGCCAGATAGTTGCTGGAATTCTGCAGCCAAAGCATGGAGACACAAAGATACTGAAAAACATGATGGCATTCTTGCAATGTATCATGATCAAGGTTTAATACCAATGAAAGTTATAGCTCTCAATTACTCAGTAAACATCACAATAGGTTTACCTTTCATAAGAACATCCCCAGATCATGGAACAGGGTTTGATATTGCTGGTAAAGGTATAGCTCAATCTCAAAGCATGGTTGAAGCTATAAAAGCTGCCATAGAAATGACTAACAATTCAAGACTGCTTAACACGCATTAAAACTTGACCGAATTCAACTGGCGTTCCATTTTCAACAAGAATCTCTACTATTTCAGCATTAAATTCAGATTCTATTTCATTCATTAATTTCATAGCTTCCAAAATACAAATAGTTTGACCAACCTTAACGTTGTTTCCTACTTCAACGAATGGGTCCTCACCAGGGGCTGCAGCCCTATAAAAGGTACCTACCATAGGAGATGTAATGTCAGTAAGATCTAAACGTCCAGGAGGAGCTACCTGAGGTGCCTGAGGCTCGTTAACGATTTCTACATTATCATTGATAGATTTTTGATTAGCAATTGTTTGATCATCGAATGAAGTATTAGATACTAAATTATTACTAAATTGATTCTGATTAAATAAATTCCGCTTTATTTCTAGTTTAAAATCTTCCCCCTCTAGTGAGAATTCTTGAATATCGCTTGTTGAGATTTTCTCAATTAAGCGATTTAAGTCTTCATGATCTAATTTCATAGCCATTAATTTTCACGTCCTAGATAACTATCATTACGAGTATCAACTTTAATCATTTCTCCTACAGAAATAAATAAAGGAACCATAACTTGAGCACCTGTTTCTAGAATAGCTGGTTTTGTGCCCCCACTAGCAGTATCACCTTTAACTCCAGGATCAGTCTCTGTAACTTTTAAAGTAATAGATATTGGAAGTTCCACTTCTAAAACTTTACCATTATAAAAAATAACATTAACCTCCATTCCTTCTTTCAAATACTTTGCACCTTTACCGATTTGTTCAGAGGAAAGTCTTGTTTCTTCAAAACTTATCATATCCATAAAAACATAATCCCCAGACTCCACATAAGTATGTTGCAGGTTAGACTTCTCAAGGATAGCCTGCTGTACTGATTCTCCGGCTCGAAAAGTTTTTTCAACCACGTTGCCGCTTTGAACTGATTTTAATTTTGTTCGCACAAAAGCAGAACCCTTACCAGGCTTGACATGTAGAAATTCTACAACACGCCAAACTTGTCCATCCAATTCGATGGTAGTACCTGTGCGAAAATCGTTACTGGAAATCATTCCTGTATTACATCCCAAAGGATCATAAACCTGCAAGAGTGCTATGCAAAAATTCTTATCAAATCAGAACAAACTTTTCTTAATTATTTCAATCATAATTTTACAGGTTTTTCTTCTTAAACCTATTCAAGTTCTAGCTGATTTACCTACCGGAAATGCGGTAAAAGATCCTAATGCAATCCTCAGAAACGCACTCCCTATCAAGCAAGTTGAGTTACAAGAAATTCAACATAAATTAGAAGAAACTAGTGACCTCGTAAGAGGAGGAAGATGGCCCGCGCTAACAAAAACTGTTACAAAATGTCAATCTTTACTAAAAAAATACCAAAGTCGAATTATCCAAGAATTACCAAACGATAAAAAGAATGTTGCTGAAAAAACATTTTTAACACTCAAAGAAAATTTTGATAACCTTCAAGATCATGCTAAATCAAAAGATAAGTACTCCTTTATAGCGACCCGAAAAGAAGCTTTAGACAAAATTGGTGGATTAGAAGAATTTTTTCTACCAAATCAATTTCCTTACTATATTCCAGAAGAATTTGATAATCTACCAAGATTATTAGGCAGAGCAAAAGTTAATATTAAGACCTCCAAAGGAGACATGAAAGCTATCGTGGATGGATTTAATGCTCCCCTTACGGCAGGAGCATTTATAGATTTATCCTCAAAAAAATTCTATAAAGATCTACCTATTAATAGAGCAGAAGAATTCTTTGTACTACAAACAGGTGATCCAAGTGGAGAAGCAATTGGTTACATAGATCCTCAAACAAATATAGAACGACACGTTCCCCTAGAAATAAGAATTCCTGCGGAAAAGGATACTTTTTATAATCAAACTTTTGAAGATTTAGGCCTTTACACAGAGACACCAACATTACCTTTCGCAACTCTTGGAACACTAGGATGGTCTCACTCAAATAACGCAGTTGATGATGGTTCATCGCAATTCTTCTTCTTTTTATATGAAGCAGAATTAAATCCAGCAGGTCGCAATTTAATTGATGGAAGGAATGCTGCCTTTGGTTATGTTGTAGATGGTTTTGATGTCTTAGAAGAGCTAACCAAAGATGACACAATCATCTCCATTGATGTTTTAGAGGGGATTGAAAACCTCAAATTAAATGCATAAAGAAATATTAGAAGATATAGGGGAAAAAGAATTAATAAATAGGCTTGAAAAATTCATGCCTAAAAATCAAGCTTCTGATGATTGCGCTTTAATCAAGACTCAAAAAGATAACCTACTGATTAATAATGATTCTTTAATAGAAAATGTTCATTTCAATGATATTACTATTTGCGCTCGAGACCTTGGATGGAAAGCAGTTGTCAGCAACATTTCTGACTTATTATCCAGTGGCAGCAAAAAAAATATAGGAATTACAATAAGTTTGATTTTACCCGCTAAAACTGAATGGGTTTGGGTTGAAGAGTTATATACCGGAATCAATAAAGCTTTAAAAGAATATGGTGGGATTATTCTGGGAGGAGATTGCTCAGTCGGAAATGAGAAAATAATCTCAATTACAGCCATTGGCATTCAAGGAGAACTTGAATTACGGAGAAGCGCATGTAAACCCGGAGACCTTATCTTAACTACAGGGATTCATGGTCTTAGCAAACTAGGATTTATGTTGCAAAGTAAGTTTAATTTTGATGATATTACTCTAAGTCAAGCATTAATAAATAAGTCCATCGAACATTTTTGTCGACCTAAAGTTAATCCAAATTTTCTAAAAAATCTAGTTAAAACTCGCTCCAATAAAAAAATTACGAGAATAGGATGCACTGATAGTAGTGATGGTTTATTTCAAGCCATACAAGATTTAGCAATAGCTAGCAACTGCAAAGCAATTATTGATTACACTAAAATTCCAAAAGATAAGAATTGGCCAATAGGAGATAAATGGGATAAATATTATTTTTTTGGAGGTGAAGACTACGAATTAGTTTTCTCATTACCAAAAAATTGGGCAAAGAAACTATCCAAATTAGATAGAAATATAAAAGAAATTGGTTTTTTTACTAAAGGCGAACCCTCAATAGAATTCAAAGATAATGAAAAAAAAAGTTTATTAAACAATGCACCCTTTAAACACTTCTAATTATTCCCAATTTTTAGCAACAATTTCCGCCAAATCTACAACCCTTTGGCTGTAGCCCCACTCATTGTCATACCAAGCAAGCACCTTAACGAGATTATCTCCGATACACATAGTAAGGTCACTATCCACAATTGATGATTCATTAGTACCTGCATAATCGCTTGAAACTAATGGTTCATCTCCATACTTAATGATTCCTTTCATTGAACCTAAAGAAGCCTCTTTTAGAGCATTATTAACTTCCTCGCTTGTGACAGATTTGGAAGATTCGAACACGAAGTCCACTGCTGAAACGTTAGGTGTTGGAACTCTCATAGCAATACCTGTTAATTTGCCTTGCATTTCTGGATAAACTAGCGCTACTGCTTTAGCAGCTCCCGTAGACGTCGGAACTATATTAGTAGCAGCGGCTCTAGCTCTTCTCAAATCTCTATGACTATTATCTAAAATTCTTTGATCACCTGTATAGCTATGAATTGTAGTCATTAAACCTTTATTAATACCAAATGTTTGGTCTAAAACTTTAACTACTGGAGCCAAGCAATTTGTAGTACAACTAGCATTACTCAAAATATCATAATCTTTGTGATTATATCTATCAGCGTTGACTCCAACTACATAAGTACCAACACCAGCGCCTTTACCAGGAGCAGTTAAAATGACTTTTTTTGCTCCTACTTCTAAGTGTTTACTAGCGCCTACATCTGTATTAAAAACTCCAGTTGATTCAATCACTAAATCTACACCCCAGTCTTTCCAAGGAAGATTCATTGGATTTCTATCTGAAAAACACTTGATTGTCTTGTTATTAATTACAAAAGTGTCATCAGTATACTGAATATCAACTCCATCAAGTTGGCCAAGGACTGAGTCATATTTTAAGAGATGAGCATTAGTCTTAGGATCTGAAGTTACGTTAATACCAACTACCTCAATATTGGTGTAAGCACCTCTACTGAGCCAGCAACGCATAAAGTTTCGACCAATTCTGCCAAACCCGTTAATTGCAACACGCAAAGTCATAACTAATAATTTCTAAATGATTAACCTAAGTTGCTGATCATACTGAATTTTGTGCAATAACGTAAGTTTTTTTTGATTTATTAAGCAAATAAGTCTAGTTTTGTATTAATTCCAGAAAAAAAATCATTTTTTTTTAAGAAAAAATACCAAAATCTTACTTTAAAGTTATTTTAATTTAAGCAAAAGATAAACATTGAATAAAGA
>CACGHR010000046.1 GCA_902572915.1 uncultured Prochlorococcus sp. | reverse complement strand
TTACCTGAACAAATTAAAATTGTGCGGGTATTTTTAGACACTAATTTAAGGATTTTTTAAATAATAAAGGCCACATCAAAAAAGTTAAATATTTTAAAGATTAAGTAATTCTTAAATTTATCAAATTTCAATTAATTTATTTCAAATGATTGAAAAAATTTTAAGTATCAATTATGTAAGGTTTGATAATTATTGTTTGATTATCTATAACGGCAGTTTCAGGATATTTATTTTTGGGCTTATCCTTAGGACCAATAGCTACTACATTACCAATTCTTAATTGTAGAGGATTTAAATACAGTGCCGAAATAGAAGCATTATTATTTCCACCCTTCCCTGCGAAGGCGATCCCAAGTAGTTTGCCCCAAACGTAAATATTTTTTTTGGAGGAAACAATAGCTCCTGGATTAACGTCTCCAATAATGCATAGGTTTGCTTTTGAAGATATTCTGTCACCTGATCTTACTGTCCCTTCGTGAAGAATATTATCTTTCTTTTGTGAATTGACTAAAAGTAACTTTTTTTTGACCTCTTGCTCTTTAACAAAAGTTGAATTTATTCTTAAAAACTTACCCGATAAAATTGTATCTCTATTATTTGAGTAAATGCATAAAGAACAAATATTAATTTTGTCAAAATGATTTTTTAATTTTGATAATTGATGAGAATTTATTGACTCATTGATTGCGAAAATTGCTGCTTCTAGAGGTCCATTTATGGTAGACAATTTTTTTAAAGTTTCATTGATATCATCCAAATCTCCTAAAGAAATAATTTCTGAATATTGACTTTTAGTATTATTTAATATGATTTTCATTGAATTGGGTTCAGGAAATTTTTTTTAAAACTGAAATTTGCTTTACTATCTCACTTTTGATTTCCTTGGGGTAAACAATGAGGGAACTTTCCCCACATTTCATTAAACTTCTTATTAATGGAGAACTATTTTCTAATGAGTATTGATAAGTTCCGTCCCATATTTTTAAAGCATTGTTAGATTCAAAACCTTTAAAAGATCTTTCTTTAATTCCGCAAAATATTTCTGCATCATAATTATTCTTTTCACATAATTTTCTTGCAAAGGCAAGGATTTTAAGTCTATCTATTTGAGATAAAAAACTTATGTCCGAAGCTTTTAAAAAATCTCTATCAATAAACATTCTGCATAGCGTAGAAAGCGGCTCGAAAGATTCATCTTTCCATCTGATTAAATGGTAATAGAAAGTAATGTCATCATTTTTGATGAAATCATCAAAATTGAGGTTTTTAGGTGTAAAAATCCATTTATAAAGTGATTTATCAATCCAAATTTTCTTTTCAAAATTATTTCTTATTGTGGACATTATTTGTTCTAGAAGCCAAGTTGATATTTCGTTTATTCTGTGATTGTAAATGGTTCTATACATCAAGTTTCTTAGAACTAAAAAATGCTCAATAGCTATAACTCCTTTTGGCTTGATAGCAATATTTCCATCAGGTGAAAAAGTAAGACCTGAAATAATTCTCTCCAAATCAACTAAACCATATTTGGTCCCTGTATTGTAACTATCACGTAAAAGATAATCTAAACGATCGCAATCTATTTCACTGCTAATCAATGTTTTTAAAGGTTTTGAAAATAGTTGTTTCGATTCAAATAATTCCCCGATTTGTTTTGGTAATTCTTTATCGTATTTTTTGAGTACTTTATTGATTGGAGGATAATTTTTAACTAAGTTTTGAGACCATTTTTCGTGATTATGTTCGAATATTGCTTCACTGGTATGGCTCAAAGGTCCATGCCCTAAATCATGTAATAGAGATGCTCCGTATAGTACAAATTTATTTTCATCAAATGAAGATTTACTTTCAATTAATCTGTTATATATTTTTCTTGCGATGCAAAAAACGCCTATTGAGTGAGTAAATCTACTTGATTCTGCACCATGAAAAAGTAATGATGCCGCTCCTAGTTGTTTTATTCTTCTTAATCTTTGAAAAGCAGTTGTATCAATTAATTCCATGATCATTAATTCTTCTGGCTTCCTTGAGTCAAATACTATTTCTTTGTGAATTGGGTCATGAAAAATTCTTTTAATACTCATAATTTTTAGTGCCAACCTTTTGCCATTCAAGGATTAATTTCTTCATTTATTAATCCAACAGTTTCAACTGAAACTTTTTCTTTTTCTAGAAGCGACCCCAGAAATAATTCTGCATTCTTCACCCATTTATCGTCTGCACTTCCATAATCACTTGCATCCGTAAGATCAAGTAATTTGTCAGGCGTCATACCTTGACCTTGAATATTATTACCTTTGGGTGTTAAGTAACTTGCAACAGTTATGGCGATACCACTATCTTCTCCCAAACTCTTTAGGGATTGAATTAAACCTTTCCCATAAGTTTGTTCTCCCATAAGGATTGATCTCTCATTATCTTGTAAAGAACCAGCAAGTATTTCACTAGCACTTGCAGTACCCTTATTTACTAAAGTCACCATTGGGCCATCAAAAGACGTCTCTTTTTGAGAAATTATTGCATCTTTTATACCATTTCTATTTTTTGTCTCTACCACAGGTTTCTCACTCAATAATGAGTCTGCAACCGCAATACCTGAGCTTACTAGTCCCCCTGAATTATTTCTAAGGTCTAATATCAATCCTTCAACCTCTTTCTCTTTTAACTCTTGAAGTGCCTCTTCAACTTTTTCAGGTACGCTTTCACTAAATTGAGTTATTCTTAGATATCCTATCGTGTGAGAATCGTCTCTTAACCTCTTTGTTCTAACTGGTCTGAGATCTACTGATCTCCTCTCGAGATCGACTTCCTTAACTTCTCCTGATTCCGTAGAGATTTTAACTAAAACTTTTGTCCCTGATTCACCTCTTAACTTAGAGGCAGTACTTGCAAGCCCTAATTTTTCTGATGAGATTCCGTCCACTGCCTCTATCAAGTCTCCACTAACTATTCCAGCTTCTTCAGCTGGCGAACCGCCAAGAGTAGAGACTACTTTAACTTTATTACTATCATCATCTTCACCTAATTGAAGACCTACACCATTAATTTCACTACCGAAATTACTTGATTTCAATAGTTCATAATCTTTTGGGCGTAAAACTCTTGTGTAAGGATCGTCCAAAGGTCTTAACATGTCTTCAATTGCGGAATAAGCCTCTTCACTTGTTTCAATTTGTTTCTGTAATGTTTTTTGTCTAATTCTTTTCCATTGGATTTCATCAAACTTTTCTGGGTCATAAAAACCCTCGTTTACCAAGGTCCAAGCGTCAAGTACTAATTGCTTGCTATCACTGAGAGCATCTACTCTTTCAATGAACAAAAAATTTGTAGAAAAAACATTGAGCATTAAAAAAATGATCAATATTTTGAATGTTAAAAATTTGTTAAAAGATGAATTCATTGGGTTAAGTGTTAACACCAAGTATAAGAATTTTAAGTAAGCTCTTTATATCAAAGCTAATTTTTTTTTGGATGGCGAATTCTTCATCTGTTTATGACTGGTTTCAAGAAAGACTTGAAATTCAGGACATAACTGACGACGTAACTTCCAAGTACGTACCCCCTCACGTAAATATTTTTTATTGTTTAGGAGGCATAACTTTAGTATGCTTCCTAATTCAATTTGCAACAGGTTTTGCAATGACTTTTTACTATAAGCCAACAGTTACACAAGCTTATAGTTCGGTAAGTTATTTAATGACCGATGTAAGTTTTGGATGGTTAATTAGATCTGTGCATAGATGGAGTGCATCAATGATGGTTTTAATGTTAATCCTTCATGTATTTAGGGTTTATCTTACCGGAGGTTTTAAAAGGCCAAGAGAATTAACCTGGGTTACAGGTGTTGTTATGGCAGTCATAACTGTCGCTTTTGGAGTCACGGGCTACTCTCTTCCTTGGGATCAGGTAGGTTATTGGGCTGTTAAAATCGTTTCAGGTGTACCTGCTGCAATTCCTGTAATTGGTGATTTTATGGTTGAGTTACTTAGAGGTGGAGAAAGTGTTGGACAATCCACTCTTACCAGATTCTATAGCCTTCATACTTTCGTTTTACCGTGGTCATTAGCAGTTTTCATGTTGATGCACTTTTTAATGATTCGTAAACAGGGTATTTCAGGTCCTCTATAAATTCTTATACTTAAATTATTATCAGATTTACATATGTCTACGTTAAAAAAACCAGATCTATCTGACCCAAAATTGAGAGCAAAATTAGCTAAAGGCATGGGCCATAACTATTATGGTGAACCAGCTTGGCCAAATGATTTACTATATATTTTCCCTGTAGTTATCCTAGGAACTATTGCCTGTGTAGTTGGATTAGCAGTTCTTGATCCTGCAATGTTAGGAGACAAAGCAAATCCTTTCGCAACTCCCCTGGAAATACTCCCTGAATGGTACCTCTATCCAGTATTTCAAATACTTAGAGTTGTTCCTAATAAGCTTTTGGGTATTGCACTTCAAACATTAATTCCACTGGGATTAATGATCTTACCATTTATCGAGAACGTTAATAAATTCTCTAACCCTTTTAGAAGACCAATAGCAATGTCTGTTTTCTTGTTTGGAACTTTTCTAACAATATACCTTGGTATTGGTGCATGCTTACCTATCGATAAATCACTAACCTTAGGTTTATTTTAAAGTTAAATCATAAACATATCTAAATCGTTATTCTTTTCTCTTAGAAAGTGATTCATTAATAAAAAACCAACAATGGTCCAAGTTTGATATGTCCTAGATTGTTGACCAACCCAAGTACCTGTAGGCCCATCAAAATATTCTGCCCATTCTTGCTTAGGTAATTGATTGAGTTGACACCAATATGATTCCTCTATTAAAGATTTCATTTCTTCCATGAGAATCACATCATCAGAAGCATAATTTTTTTGATGTAACAGAACAGCTGTTCCAAAAAACCAAAGTAAACTTGGCCAATGACCACCATTATGGTAACTCCAAGGCCAATTCTTTGGATCAGATCCAGTTTTATTTTGCCATTCTTCTACATCCATATGAGGATGACAAATTCTCATCGGCATTTGAGCCATCAAATGTTGTCTGTTATGTAAAACCAATCTAAATAAAGCTCTTTGTTCTGCAGGGGGTAATACTCCAAAAATACATGCTAAAGAATTTCCCAAGCTATAAAATCGAAAGTCAGGTCTTCCTGTTCTAATATTTCCTATTAAATAACCGCCTCTATTTTCTAACCAGTCTTGAAGCCAAGATGGAACAACCTGAGGTTGAACATTGAATTCATTGAAGTGTTGATCATCTCCATATTGCTCTGTTGGCCTCCTCCTTAAAATTTGCATTGTTTGGCTGGTAACCCAATAATGTTTTAAGAGAAAACTGCCTAAATCCTTAACCCATTGATTTGTGAGAATAAGTCTTTGATCCAATAATCTACTTACATGATCTGCTCGACTTAATTCCATTAAGTTTATACAGCTTTTTAAACATCCATGAAGTAAAACTTCAACTTCCAGAGGTGCACCCCATACATCCATAGGTCTATCAATCATGAAGGCACAATCTGGAACAAAAAGTACCGGAGTCCCCTCAAATGTTGGATGCAGAACTAAATCTAGTAAAAGTTGAATACCTCTTTGAACGCTTTGACTTTTTCCGAAGGCATAATCACCACTTTTGTTTACATAATACCAACATAAAATTGGCCACCATAAACTTGCATCAGCTGAAGTAATTCTCCCTATTGATCTCTGACCATAGTCTCCAATGAGCTTTCCATTTTCCTCAACGAAACTTGTAGGAAATACTCCACGTGTTTGGTAATTAGTGCTTTGCAACTCAAGACATACACTTAAAAATTTTTTGACAATTTCGTACCGTTTTTGGGTAATGAGGTAGATCATTACGGGAACATTATCTCTTAAAAATATTTCTCCATAATTTAACTTTTTATTTTTTGTTGGATGCTCTAATGCAGCAACACTGCCTACTAGCTCGCCTGATATTTCAACTAAAGTCTTTTCGAAGTGTTTTTTTGCATTTGTTACAATTTTCTCTTCATCAGAACTTGGTCTCACTCTTAAATTTTTTTGACTAAATCTTTCTGCCATTTCATTTATATCCCTTTATTTAAGCCTAGTTGTTTAACGAGACTTTGAACAAATAAAAAAATTAATAAAAAAATTATGTATTAATGGTTGCATAATTACGGTCAAATGGTTTAGTATTTTCTTCTGGGCAAAAATAATTCTTTTTGCATTATTCAATCAATTATCATAAATTTAATTTTTGGTAAATGAATGAATTTTTTGGAGATTTGATTTCGATCAATATTTTCAGCCAGAAGAAGGGTTTCCCTTCAAAATGAGTTATCCACTTGTTGTTTAACTCTGCACCTAGAAAATTTAAAAAACTTAGGAACTGATGCTTTTATTGCGTCAAAACTTTATCGAATTTACGTTTGGTGATTTTGAGATGTATTTGCAATAAAGGTGTGAGGTCCCGTCAAGAATATATTAATTGTTTTCAATTGCTAACTTTTAGTTTTTTGAAAACCAACGGATCTGAGATCTTGGAAAGTCACTTTGAAATATTTTTAATGTGCACTCAAAGTAATCCTTAATTATTTAAGGAGGCTGAACCTGAATAAGTTAAGTCAATCTTAATTTTTATTTGGAGAATGCAATTCATATTGAGTAGATTTATCTACAAAAGGATTTGAACACAACGGAGAGTTTGATCCTGGCTCAGGATGAACGCTGGCGGCGTGCTTAACACATGCAAGTCGAACGAACCTTCGGGTTAGTGGCGGACGGGTGAGTAACGCGTGAGAATCTGCCCTCAGGAGGGGGATAACGGTTGGAAACGACCGCTAATACCCCATATGCCTATTGGTGAAATGAATTTCGCCTGAGGATGAGCTCGCGTCTGATTAGCTAGTTGGTGAGGTAATGGCTCACCAAGGCTTCGATCAGTAGCTGGTCTGAGAGGATGATCAGCCACACTGGGACTGAGACACGGCCCAGACTCCTACGGGAGGCAGCAGTGGGGAATTTTCCGCAATGGGCGAAAGCCTGACGGAGCAACGCCGCGTGAGGGACGAAGGCCTCTGGGCTGTAAACCTCTTTTCTCAAGGAAGAAGATATGACGGTACTTGAGGAATAAGCCACGGCTAATTCCGTGCCAGCAGCCGCGGTAATACGGGAGTGGCAAGCGTTATCCG
>CACGHR010000045.1 GCA_902572915.1 uncultured Prochlorococcus sp. | reverse complement strand
GCTTTTTATTTTTTTTATAGTAAGAAATAAGACTTTCAGTTAACTGATCTAAATAAGGCCAAAGCAGCTCCTTTCTTAAATATTTATTAGGACCAAATTTAAATCTTAAAATTCTAACTCCAGGTTCTACAAATTCTTCTTCTTGAGAATATTCATTGTCTACTTTAGAGTCCTCTATTAAACGAGTGACTAAATCTACTTGATCAACTTCTGAAGTATTAGCCAAACCTTTAACTAACTCTAAAACGTATTGTGTTTGCCCTCCTGTATCCGCATCCCTACCTAATTCAAGATTTGTAGAGCGTATAAGACCATGTAAATGTAAATGTAAAAATTTAAGTCTCATTCAGTAAATCCTCCGATTAACCGCCATTAATACAAATAAGCTGAATTTCCAAAAAGAAATATTAAGAAAGCATTATGATTTTAAATTTTTTTTTATGCAAAAATTTTTTAAAAACCAGACGAGTACTAGCATAAAGCCCTTTTAAAGAAGATTTTCGTATTGTTCAGATGATTAAAAATAAAAAGAAATACAACAAAGATTTCTTATTTAAGAACTTTTTTAAGATATTTTGCTGTATGACTCGTAGGATGTTTCGCTACCTCTTCGGGAATACCTTCTGCAATAATTTCGCCACCTTTATCTCCTCCATCGGGTCCTAAATCAATGATCCAATCAGAGCATCTAATTACATCTAAGTTATGTTCGATAACAATTACAGAATTCCCTTTATCTACCAAACGCTGTATCACATCCATTAATTTGTGAACATCATAAAAACTCAAACCTGTAGTTGGTTCATCAATTAAATATAAAGTTTTTCCAGTAGCCCTTTTAGATAATTCTGTAGCCAATTTAACCCGTTGAGCCTCTCCGCCAGATAATGTAGGAGCAGGTTGGCCTAATTTGACATATCCCAAACCGACATCTACCAATGTAGATAATCTATCGGCAGCTTGAGGTATAGCAGAAAAAGTTTCTGCAGCTTGTTCAACAGTCATCTCTAAAACATCAGATATATTAAAACCTTTATATTTAACTTGAAGAGTTTCCCTATTAAAACGAGCTCCTTTGCATACTTCGCATTGAACATAAACATCAGGTAAAAAATTCATTTCGATTACATTAACTCCTTGACCTTTACATGCTTCGCATCTTCCTCCTTTCACGTTAAAACTAAATTGGCCAGCCTGGTAACCCCTTGCTTTTGCCTCCACTGTGGCAGTAAATATCTGCCTTATAGGATCAAAAGCACCTGTATAGGTAGCCGGATTTGATCTTGGTGTTCTCCCTATTGGAGACTGATCGATAACGATAACTTTATCAATAGCCTTAATGCCTTTTAACTCCGTCACTCCTTGTGGAAAAGGGACTTTTAATCCTAAAGAATGACACAAAGCAGGGTGAAGTAATTCATTGATCAAGGTACTTTTCCCACTACCACTTACACCAGTAACAGAAACTAATCTTCCTAAAGGAAATTCTACCGATATATTCTTTAAATTATTTTTAAAGCAATTATTTAAAATTAAACTTTTTTTAACAGATGATCTACGTTCTTTTGGAGTTGGGATCGACTTCCTACCACTGAGATAAGCACCAGTTAATGACTTCTCTGATTTCAAGACATCTTCATATGATCCTTTAGCAATGATTTCTCCGCCATAAACACCTGCCCCTGGGCCAATATCAACTAAATAATCTGCAGATTTCATCGTATCTTCGTCATGTTCAACAACAACTAACGTATTTCCTAAGTCTCTTAAGTTTTTTAGTGTTTCTAATAACCTGTCATTATCTCTCTGATGTAAACCAATACTTGGCTCATCTAATACATATAAAACTCCAGTAAGACCTGCACCTATTTGTGTAGCTAATCTAATACGCTGAGCCTCTCCACCAGACAAAGTCATTGCCGGTCTGTCTAGAGTTAAATAATCTAAACCTACATTAATTAAAAACTTTAATCGTAAACGAATCTCTTTAAGAACCAATTCACCTATCTGCTTTTGCTTTTCTGATAAAGATATATTTTCCTTCTTAGTCTTACCTAATCCCATGATTCGCTCAATATTGATTAAGGTTTCAGAAACGCTGATGGAGGTTAAATCAGTAATGTTATATGGGCCAAGCTTAACGGCCAAAGCCTCGGGTCTCAATCTTTTTCCAGCACATGTCTTGCAAGGTACTAATTCTAAGTACTTTTCTAATTTTTGTTTTACTGATTCTCCATTAGCTTCATCCAATTGCCTTTCTAAAATTGGTAAAATCCCTTCAAAAGGCCTTTCAAAACCACTAGAAGTTTTAAAACGACTATCTGCTTGAATTAGTATCGGTTTATCTGAACCTAGAAGTAAAACTTTTTTTTGCAAATCACTTAAATCTTTCCAAGGAGTTTTTAATTCAAAACCATAAGCTTGTCCTACAGAATATAGTAGAGAAAAATAATACGTATTATCCTTTTCACTCCAAGGGGCTATCGCAGCATAAACAGGTAATGTTTTATCTGGTATTACTCTATCAGCAGTAAATTTTTTTAGATAACCAATCCCATGACAATCTGGACAAGCCCCATATGGGCTATTAAAGGAAAATAATCTAGGCGAAAGTTCCTCTACAATAGAACCATGTACTGGACAAGCATAATTTTCTGAATATAATTTTTCTCTTTCTAAATTAGGAGGCAATACTTCCCCTTTTTTTGGTACCACTTCTACTATTGCCAAACCATCACCTCTTTTGAGACAAGTTTGTAAAGAATCGTTCAATCTTTCTTGTATTCCCTCTCTTGAAATTAATCTATCAACTACTACCTCTATATTATGAATTTGATTTTTATCTAGTTCAATACTATCAGCGAGTTCTCTTACCTCGCCATTAATTCTTACCCTGGCAAAACCTTCAGCAGCTAATCCACTTATTAATTTCGTATGTGTTCCCTTCTTACCTCGAACAACGGGAGCCAATAATTGGTACCTTGTACCTTCTGGCAATAAAAGAATATGATCAACCATTTCATCAATTGTTTGAGGGGCAATTGGAATACCACAGTGATGACAATGTGGCTCACCAGCTCGGCCAAACAATAACCTTAAATAGTCTTGTATTTCTGTTACTGTTCCAACAGTTGATCGAGGATTATGACTCGTGGATTTTTGATCAATTGAAATAGCAGGCGATAAGCCCTCAATATTATCTACATCTGGTTTATCAACTTGCCCCAAAAATTGTCTTGCGTACGCTGATAAACTCTCTACATATCTTCTTTGACCTTCAGCAAAAATAGTGTCAAAAGCTAAAGAACTTTTTCCACTTCCACTTACACCTGTAAAAACTATAAATTTATTTCTAGGTAAGGAAATATCAATATTCTTTAAATTATGCTGACGAGCTCCTCTAATATTTATTGAATTACCATCATCAAAACTATTATTGATTTTTTTAACCATGTTGAAATTTATTTATGGTTTAAAAAAACTATTATAGTGGAATTTTTTTAATTTTATGCAGCTGCCTTGCCAAGAAGTCTAGAAGCGTAATCATTTGCGTCACCAATACTTCCTCCAATGAGTTCTATTAATTCAAATTTTCTTTGTTTTTCTGTAATTAATTTTGAAATTGAACTATACGTTATTCCATCAATTACATTTTTATTGACTTTAAAATGAGCTGATCCACTAGCTGCTAAAAAAGGCTGATGTGTAATACATAAAACCTGTTGATCTTTAGAAATTTTTTTTATTAGCTCAACTAAAGAAAATAAAGATTTGCCACTTAAACCGTTATCAATTTCATCTAAAAAGAAAGTATTTGGTTTTTTAGAAATGCTAGATTTGATGGACAATAAAAATCTTGACATTTCACCACCAGAAATAACACTTGCTAAAGGAGCTAGCTTCTGATCAGGATTGGCTGAAAACAAAAAATTTATATCATCAATTCCATCCCCCGAAGGTTTACATTCAGAAAATTGAATTGAGAAATTTGCGTTTTCTAATCCTAAATTTCTTAAAATTGATAGAACTGAGTATTCTAACTTTTTAGCAATTTTTTTTCTTTCACTAGATTGTGTAAGAAATAAAATATTTAAATTACTCTGTAAATTTTTAATTTGATCTTTTATCTTGCCAATATCATTATCTTTATCGTTTTTTTGCAAATAAGTCTTTAGTTGATCTCGCTTTTCAATTAATAGAGGTAAATCCAATGAAAAAGTTCTCTCCAAGTTTTTTAAAAAAAATAATCTTTTTTGTATATCTGGTAAATTAGATTCGTAATTTTCCATTTCTTGTAAATATGAGTTTAAAGTAAAAATTAAATCTTCAATATAAGATTGGATATCTACAAACTTATCTCTAATTTTTTGTATATTTAAATCTAGCTCAGCTGTTCTATTTAAATTTTTTATTGATTGATTTATCAAAGAAGAAACTGATGGTTGATCGTGGCTAAAATTATTTAAGTTATCTAAAGATGATTGAATTGAGTTATTTATTTCAAGATTATTTACTAGTTTATTTTCTAAAGACTCTAATTCTAAAATTTCCTCACTAGATTTTAAGTTGGCTTCCTCTAAACTCTTCAACATTTGCTTAATTACTAAGTTGTTTTCTTCTTGTTTCCTAGAAGATTCTATTTTTTCATTCATCGATCCTTTTAAAACCTCGCTTTCACTCCATATTTTTTTAATCTTTACATTGGTTTCTCTCAATTCTTGAGAACATAAATCATCAATAATTAATCTTCTCTTTTCTTGGGAATCAAATATAAAAGTATCTGATTGTCCGGCAAAATCTATTAACAATCGCCCAAGTTTTTCTAATGATTGTTTGTTTATTGGTAAATTATTAAGACTATATTTGGATAGAATTTTATTATTTTTTCTATAAGATTTTCTTTTAATTATTAATTCTGATGCACTTTCATCAAAACCATTTTGAATTAACCAATTCTTAATTTGTAAAGATGAAGAAAATTTTGCCTCAATAAGACAGTTATTTTTTCCTGGACGTATTAAATGTTTTAAAGGTATATTAGTTCCACCAAATAAAACATTTAAGGAATCTAAAATTAATGATTTTCCAGACCCTGAATCTCCAGTAATGATATTCAAACCTTTTTCGAAATTAATTTCTATAATTTCTATTAGAACGATATTTTCTATTTTTAATTGTATTAACATGATAAACCTGTCATATAAAAAAATTAACTTCTTTTTCAAAAAAATAAAGGTTTTAACTATATAAAGTTATGAAAGAAGATTTTACTGATTTTATAGAAGTATCTGGATTATTGAATTATGATCCAGATACAATTTCTAGAATTTATAAAAAGAACCCCCAAAGACTTTTAAAAAGACTTTGGCAAACACTAGTTCCTATTTTTGCCTATCTTTTTGCTATTGGATGGGATAAATTAACAGGAAGATTAAAAAATGAGCGTCAAGCGAGATTTAGATCAAGAGAATTAACAAATTTATTAGTCCAACTGGGACCCGCATTTGTTAAGGCAGGCCAAGCTTTATCAACAAGACCAGACATTATCCCAGGTGTTCTTTTAGAAGAATTATCAGAATTACAAGATCAACTACCTGGATTTGATGGAGATAAGGCTATGGAATTAATAGAAGAAGATTTAGATTCCAAAATAGATCAAATTTTTTTAGAAATTGATAAACAACCAATTTCTGCTGCTTCTCTAGGACAAGTCCATAAAGCAAAACTAAAGAATAATGAAATTGTTGCAGTTAAAGTCCAAAGACCTGGCTTAAGAGAACAAATAACTTTAGATCTTTACATAGTAAGAAATATTGCTTATTGGCTAAAAAATAATATTGGACTTATAAGAAGTGATCTCGTAGCTTTGATTGATGAATTAGGCAAAAGAGTTTTTGAAGAAATGGATTATTTAAACGAAGCTAAAAATGCAGAGAAATTTAGAAATATGCATAAACATAACCAAATGATTGCAGTTCCAAAAATATATAAAGAATTTACTTCAAGAAGAGTTTTAACAATGGAATGGATCGAAGGTACAAAATTAACTAATTTAGATGATGTAAAAAAATTAGGAATTGACCCTGATAAGATGATTAATATTGGTGTGCAATGCAGTTTAGAACAACTTTTAGAACATGGTTTTTTTCATGCTGATCCACATCCAGGTAATTTGTTAGCCTTAAAAGATGGCAGGTTATGTTACTTAGATTTTGGAATGATGAGCGAAGTTTCCAGAGACTCCAGATCTGGCTTAATACAAGCAGTTGTTCATTTAGTAAATAAAAACTTTGATAAATTATCTCAAGATTTCGTAAAGTTAGGATTCTTATCAGAAGAAGTTGATCTAGAACCCATTGTTCCAGCATTTCAAGATGTTTTCATTAATGCAGTTGAACTAGGGGTTTCGAAAATGGATTTCAAGAGCGTCACAGACGACATGTCTGGCGTCATGTATAAATTCCCTTTCAGGTTACCTCCATATTATGCACTTATAATTAGGTCATTACTAACATTGGAAGGAATCGCATTAAGTGTAGACCCAAACTTTAAAATTTTAGGTGCAGCTTATCCATATTTCGCAAGAAGATTGATGGAAGATCCTGATCCACAGCTCAGAGAAAGTTTGAAAGAAATGCTTTTCGATAATAAGAAATTTAAATGGGACCGTTTAGAAGATCTACTCTCTAACGCTGCAAAGCAAACTAATCTTGACTTGGAAAAATTGTTAGATGAAGTAATTAATCTTCTTTTTTCTCCAAAAGGAGGATTCCTTAGAAATGAAATAATTGAAAGCTTAACGAATCAAATAGATTTACTTAGTCTGAAAATATTAAAAAATTTGAATAACTATCTTCCAAACTCAATTAAATTAAATATGTCTAATGAAAATAACAACTTAAGTGACCTCATAATGTTTATAGAGCCATTAAGAAACTTTTTAGAAATTTTACAAAAAGTACCTGGGTACTCTATTGATATTTTTCTAAAAAGAGTTCCTCGACTTATAAATGAACCTTATACAAGAGAAATGAGTATACAAATCGCAAAGAAAGTAACTGAAAAAGGAATGGTTAGACTTGTAAAGATTGCAGCTGGTTCGAATATTTAAAATGAAGTTTAGTAAATTTTTTGTAATTAAAATATTTTTTATTTTAATTAGTTCTCAATTAATTTTTAATATTTCAAAAGTAAATGCAGCTGAGGAAATAAAAATTATCTATAGCATATTTACTAGAACTATTAAAGTAGAGTCATTAAAAATTTTTGCTGAAGAAGGTAAATCAACAAAAAAATTAAAAAGAATTTTAAACGCAACTGGTTCTCCTGACGAAGAAATCAGATCAATTTTGAATAAAGATTTTGAAATCCCTATTACCATTGCGAGCAAATTGGTATATTCTGAAATAGGAAATGTTTTTTTAACAAGACTCTCATCTATTATTCATCCGCCAAGAGCAGATGACGAAAAAACA
>CACGHR010000044.1 GCA_902572915.1 uncultured Prochlorococcus sp. | reverse complement strand
GGAGAACAAGCTAAAATTCTTCCAGAACTTAAATTAAATTTGCCTGATGGATAATCTGAAATAATCCCACCAGCCTCATTTACAATGATAGCACCGGCCGCTAGGTCCCATACCTCCAATCCTCTTTCCCAATATCCATCAACCTTACCTGAAGCAACAAATGCTAGATCAACTGCTGCTGCTCCTCCTCTTCTGACACCTCTAGTTTTATGTGTTAAATAACAAAATTCAGCATAATTATTATCCTCTGTCTCAAATCTGTCATAAGAGAAACCCGTTACAAGTAGACTATCAGAAAGATTTGAAGGATTCGATACTTTAAGTTTCCTATCATTACAGAATGATCCAAAACCGATACAGGCAGAATATAGCTCATTTAAATAAGGTACTGATATAGCCCCTATAATTGGCTTGTTTTTATATACAAGACCAATAGAAGTTCCGAAAAAAGGATATCCATGAGAATAATTTGTTGTACCGTCTAATGGGTCTATACACCATGTTAAATCCGAGGATTTGTTTAATTTACCCGATTCCTCTGCATTGATAGATATCTTTGGGGTCTCTTCTAATAAATATTCTTTTATTTTATTTTCAACTTCCAAATCTACATTGGTTACTAGATCACCTTTCCTACCCTTTGATGATATTTTCTGAATTTTATTGTAATTAATTTTTAGAATTTCATTACCAATTTGAGCGGAGTTCTTCGCTATTTCATACAAACTGGATAAGTTTACTTGATTTGCAATTTCCTCTATTTCATTTAATTCAAACATGATAATTAATCTTCCTCAAACTCCCAAGGTGGGGCAATTCTTGTATTTCCTCTCCCAAAATATTGTCCAAATTGTAAATCATAAACTTCATCTTCATATGTAGTTTCTACCTCAAGATCTGAAGTTGCTTTAGCGACACAAAGTAGTGCATAACCTTTATCTTTTAATGCTTGAGATACACCCATGGCTTCAGGTTGTTGCATACTACCAGATATTATTTTAACTGCACAACTTGTACAGCAACCATTTCTGCATGAAAATGCAAGTTTGAAACCTTTCTTTTCAAATTCCTTAAGTATGTAATCATCACTATTAACTTGCTCTTGGTAAACCTTTCCGGTTTCCTTATTTTTAATCGTGACTGTGAAAGTCTTTTTCAAATAACTTTCCTCTAAAATGGGATGATCAAGGGTTAAAATGGTTATCTTGGGAGAGGTGGCCGAGTGGTTGAAGGCGCAGCACTGGAAATGCTGTATAGGGGCAACTTTATCGAGGGTTCGAATCCCTCTCTCTCCGTAATAGTTTAGTTCATTACATCAACAATACATCTGTAAAGGTTATCTTAAAATAGATAGTAATAAGTTTGACAGGTTATAAATAATCTTATTTATTTAAATTAAGTTGAAAATATTTGATTTTTACTATTATATGTAAATATCAAAGATACAAATTGATTAAATTATTAGTAAATTTTGCTTTAATTTAGCAATCTAAAATCATGGGGCAAATAGTTGGAATTGATTTAGGTACTACAAACTCTGTCGTAGGAGTTATAGAAGCTGGTCGTCCAATTGTAATTGCGAATTCAGAAGGTTCCAGAACAACGCCTTCAATAGTTGGATTTACAAAAGACAAAGAAATAGTAATAGGTGACCAAGCTAGAAGACAACTTGTATTAAATCCTAAGAATACCTTTTATAACTTAAAAAGATTTATTGGTAGCGACTGGGACGAACTTGATGAGACGAGTATATCTGTTCCTTATAATGTCAAAGCAAATAATAATGGAAGTGTTAGGATTCTTAGCCCAAATACTGCAAGAGAGTATGCACCTGAAGAGTTAGTAAGCTCATTAATTAGAAAATTAATTAATGATGCTGAAACATATCTTGGCGATACTGTTGACTCTGCTGTTATAACTGTCCCTGCTTATTTTAATGAATCTCAACGGCAAGCCACAAAAGATTCTGCAATATTAGCTGGTATCAAAGTAGATAGAATCCTCAATGAACCTACTGCAGCTGCTCTAGCTTATGGTTTTGAAAAAAGTTCATCTAATAATGTTTTAGTTTTTGATTTGGGGGGAGGGACATTTGATGTTTCATTATTAAAAATTTCAAATGGTGTATTTGACGTTAAAGCCACTTGTGGAGATACACAATTAGGTGGAAACAATTTTGACTCAAAAATAGTAGATTGGCTTGCTAAAAAATTTCTTGCTAAATATCATATTGATCTAAGAAGGGATAGACAAGCTTTGCAGAGATTGACTGAAGCAGCTGAAAAAGCTAAGTGTGAATTGTCGGGATTATTAAAAACAAAAATTTCATTACCCTTTATTACAACAAATAAGGAAGGGCCATTACATATTGAAGAGACCTTAGATAGAAAATTATTTGAATCATTATCTCAAGATTTACTAGACAGATTATTAGAGCCTGTGCAAATTGCTTTAGATGACTCAGGATGGAACGCTGAAGATATAGATGAGGTTGTTCTTGTCGGTGGCAGTACACGAATCCCAATGGTTCAACAATTAGTTAAGACTCTTGTTCCTAAAGATCCCTGTCAATCTGTTAATCCAGATGAAGTAGTTGCTGTTGGTGCTGCAATACAATCCGGAATAATAAGTGGTGACTTACAAGATTTATTACTAAATGACGTTACGCCCTTATCTTTAGGTTTAGAAACCATAGGTGGACTTATGAAGGTACTTATTCCTCGGAATACACCTATACCAGTAAGGCAATCTGATGTTTTTAGTACATCTGAAGCTAATCAATCTTCAGTTGTTGTTCAAGTAAGGCAAGGTGAAAGACCATTGGCTTCTGAAAATAAATCACTTGGTAAATTTAGGTTATCAGGAATACCGCCAGCACCTAGAGGAATACCACAAGTTCAGGTAGCCTTTGATATTGATGCTAATGGTCTATTAGAAGTTAGTGCAACTGATAGAACAACTGGAAGAAAGCAAACAGTTACAATTTCTGGAGGCTCTAATTTGAATGAACAAGAAATTAATTCGATAATTCAAGAAGCCAAATCAAAAGCTAATGAAGATAGGAAGATAAGATCAGTTATTGATAGAAAAAATAGTGCTTTAACTCTCATAGCTCAAGCTGAGAGAAGACTTAGGGATGCTTCTTTAGAATTTGGACCTTATGGCGCTGAAAGACAACAACGAGCCGTTGAATTAGCTATTCAAGATGTTGAAGAATATATAGATGATGAAGATCCTCAAGAATTAGAACTTTCAGTTAGTGCTCTCCAAGAAGCATTATTTGGTTTAAATAGAAAATTTGCAGCTGAAAGGAAAATTGACAATAATCCATTACAGGGTATTAAAAATACATTTGGTTCATTAAAGGACGAACTATTCTCAGATGATTATTGGGATGATGATCCCTGGGATAATCAAATGAATAGAAATTATAGAGATACAAGGTATGGTAACTCTAGGGATGATGATCCATGGGACAATGACTACTACCTCTAAAAAAGATTATTTGTCGATATTGGGTTTGACTCAAGATTTCGACGATAAAGAACTAAAAAAGGCCTTTCGAAGAGAAGCAAGAAAATGGCATCCAGATTTAAATAAAAATGATTTAAATGCAGAAGAAAGATTTAAATTAATCAATGAAGCATATGAATATCTTCGAGATCCAAATAAAAGAAACTTAAATTCGAATGTAGATATTCAGGATGATAATAATAATTTCAAAACAGGATTCCCTGATTTTGAAGATTATCTAGATTCGTTATTTGGATATGAATACAAGTCTAAAGACTACGATCAATACAATAAAGAACCTTTTGATGATGAATCCACAATTTTAGATAATGAAGAATTCCATAATTCTGGATATCCTACAACTTCTCCAGAAGAGCCACCTCCAATTAAACTTCATCAAGATATTGAAACAATTATCGAATTAACTCCAGATGAGGCTTTAAGTGGAGCTTTAATATTAATAGAACTTGAAGATAAAACTGTTGTTGAAGTTGATACTCCTCCTTTTGCAGGAGATGGATGGAGATTAAGACTTGAAAATATTGCAAGGGGTGGGAAAGATCATTATTTACAGTTAAAAGTTCAAACGGAAAGCGGTCTAAGAATCGATGGTTTAAGAGTTCTTTATAAATTGGAATTATTTCCTCATGATGCACTCCTAGGTTGCGCTGTCGAAGTACCCACTCTTGATGGAAATGTCACCCTTCAAGTTCCTCCAAAATCATCAACTGGAAGAATGTTACGTTTGAAAGGTAGAGGTTTAACATTCGAAGATAACGTGGGTGATCAATATGTAGAAATTCTGGTAGTTATTCCTGCTGATATTAACGATGAAGAAATTGCTTTATATACAAGATTACAAGAATTATCACTTTCTGATTCTTAATCAAATATCATATTAATAGAAAAATTTATAATCATGAACATATTTGTTCTTTTATATAATTCAGGAACAGATAATGAAGGAATTCATTCAATTGAACTTAAAGGAAAAACAATTGTTCTCATGTTTGAAGATAAAGATGACGCAACAAGATACTGTGGTTTATTAGAGGCTCAAGATTTTCCTTTGCCAAAAGTTGAAATGATCGACATCGATGAAATAAAAGCTTTCTGCATCCAATTAGATTACGATTGTAGATTAGTTGAAAAAAACTTTATTCCTAAAACCCCTGAGGATAGGTTACTAATTTCTCCACCTCAGAAAAACTTGGAAGTTGATAATTGGGGAGAAGAAAGTGATAATAAAAAAGATATTGATATAAATTCCATTAAGGAAAACCTTGAAAAGTTGCTTTAGCAATTAAAATATAACTACTTAAACAAATAAAACATGACAACTGCATTATTTGAAACAGAAGTTGGGATAATTAATATTGAGTTTTTCTCTCAAGATGCACCTAATACAGTTAAAAACTTTACGAATTTAATTAGTGATGGTTTTTATGATGGTTTAGCATTTCACAGAGTTATTCCTGGATTTATGGCTCAGGGTGGATGTCCTAATACTCGTGACGGAGCATCTGGGATGCCTGGAACTGGAGGTCCTGGATATAATATTAAATGTGAAATTAATTCGAATAAACATTTAAAAGGCTCACTTTCTATGGCTCATGCAGGAAAGGATACAGGTGGTAGTCAGTTTTTCATAGTCTATGAACCTCAGCCTCATCTTGATGGAGTTCATACTGTTTTTGGTAAAACAGATGATATGGATGTAGTTCTAAAGCTTACTAATGGTTCGAAAATTATTAAGGCAACCCTAAAGTAGTAATTTAGCCTTCAAAAACAATACTAAATGTCTCTTTATCTAGATTAAATTTTCTTGTAGATGAATATAAGATTTCATTATTAATAGTAAATTTTGTATTGATTAGTTTGATGCTACTTTTTGGATGTAATGCTTGTTCAATGTTTCTAGAAATAATTATTCCAATTTTTTTACTATTTTCATATTTGGATAAAAACTGAATAAATAATTCTATATTCTTTATTTCTTCATCAGTAATGTTGGAATTAGTCCTATTTTGATCATGTAAAATTCGCCAAACTAATTTTGGTCGATTCCAAAAAGCCAATAATCTTGGAGTACTTTCCAGTTTAATATCAATGTTCTTTTCACTACAGAATTTAATGACGTTATTTTTTATTGGGACTAGATCAATAGATTTATATTTTCCGTCAAGAAAAATTGATATAAATGGATCGATATTCCTGGAATTAAAATTATCTTCATCAATCATGTGGCCTAGCTTCGTTTTTTTAACACTCAAATATTCTGCATTATTATCGTTTGGACAAATTACTAATGGAACTCTCTCAATAACTTTTATTCCATAACCTCCTAATCCAGCAATCTTTCTAGGATTGTTTGTAAGTAATTTTAGTTTTTTTATCCCTAGATCAGTTAATATCTGAGCTCCAACTCCATAATTTCTGAGATCAGCTGGAAAACCTAATTTTTCATTAGCTTCTACAGTGTCTAATCCTCCATCCTGTAAACTATAAGCCTTTAATTTATTTATTAGACCGATACCTCTGCCTTCTTGTCTTAAGTAAACAACAACTCCCTCTTCCTCCTTCTCTATCCTTGATAAAGCTGCCTCTAACTGGGGCCTACAATCACAACGTAATGATCCAAATGCATCGCCAGTTAAGCACTCTGAATGCATTCTTACTAATACAGGTTCGCTTAATTTCGATGATTTTTGTTTAACTAATGCAACGTGCTCTGAACCATCTAGTTCATTAACATATCCATAAGCTTTGAAATTACCAAAAATACTTGGAAGAATAGCATCAGATTTTCTAAATACAAATCTCTCAGTTTGAAACCGATAACTTATTAAATCAGCTATTGATATTAATTTCATTCCCCATTGTTTTGCATACTCTTTAAGTTGTGGAAGTCTTGACATAGAACCATCAGGATTTTGTATTTCACAAATTACTCCAGCGGGATAAAGACCTGACATTGCGGCAATATCTACTGCCGCTTCGGTATGACCTGCTCTTTTTAATACTCCACCTTTTTTAGCTCTTAATGGAAAAATATGTCCTGGTCTCCTTAAATCATCAGGTTTTGTATTTGGGTTTATAGCAACTTGAATTGTCTTTGCCCTGTCTTCAGCAGAAATACCGGTAGTAACATTATTTTCAGGTCCAGCATCTATTGAAACTGTAAAAGCTGTTTGATTTTCATCTGTATTTCTATCTACCATTAATGGTAAATCTAAAGAGTCAAGTTTTTCACCTTGCATTGCTAGGCATATAAGACCACGTCCCTCAGTAGCCATAAAATTAATTTGCTGTGGAGTTGCAAACTGAGCAGCACATATTAAATCCCCTTCATTTTCTCTTCTTTCATCATCTACTACAATTATGCATTCACCATTTCTTATAGCTGCCAACGCATCGCTGATAGGATCAAATTCAATTTTAAAAGATTCATTTATATCCAAAATTGTTCCATTATTTGATTTGGGACTTGTTTCTTTCATTATTCCTATCAATATAGAAAAATAGTGTTTTAGTTACCTTAAATTCAACACTTTATAATCCTATCTCAAAGTCTGCCAATTCAAAGAAATGAATGTTGCAATAGTAGGTGCTACTGGTTACGGCGGTATTCAAGCGGTAAATCTTTTAAAGAGAAATAAAAAATACAAAATTTCATTTTTAGGAGGTAATAAAACATCTGGATCAAAGTGGAATGATAATTTTCCTTTTATTTATCTAGATAATGATCCATATATAGAAGAAATTTCAGTAGATAATATTTCAAAAAATTCAGATGTTGCGTTGCTTTGCTTACCAAATGGACTATCTTCAACCTTGACAAGGAAATTACTAGATCGAGGACTTAAAGTAATTGATTTATCTGCTGATTACAGATATAAGTCTTTAGATGAATGGAAAAATGTATATTCCAAAGAAGCTTCTATTTATAAAAGGAATGATGAAGATTTATGTAAAGAGGCAGTATACGGTCTTCCTGAAATAAATAAGGAAGCTATTTCAAAAGGAAGATTAATTGCCTGTCCAGGATGTTATCCAACATCTGCTCTTATTCCACTAGTTCCTTATCTTTCTCAAGGAATTATTGAAAATGAAGGAATAGTGATTGATTCTAAAAGCGGAACTTCTGGAGGAGGTCGAGAACCAAACCAAAAGCTACTCTTATCAGAATGTGGTGAAGGCTTATCAGCATATGGATTGATAAACCATAGACATACCTCAGAGATCGAGCAAGTAGCATCTATAATTTCTGGAAATAAAATTGAACTGCTTTTTACACCTCATTTGGTTCCAATTTCAAGGGGTATGCATTCGACTATATATGGGAGATTAAGAGATCCAGGATTAACTTCTGATGATTGCAGAATTCTTTTGG
>CACGHR010000043.1 GCA_902572915.1 uncultured Prochlorococcus sp. | reverse complement strand
TTGGTCCTGAAATGATTGCCGCATGCAGGAAATATTGCAATGTCCCTTTTGAAACTCAATTAATGGTAAGTCAATACAATTGTGAAACCATGCTTGAATCTTATGTAAAGGCTACAAAAGGAGCGAATGGTGAACCAGGCGTAGTAATAGCTCATGCCGAAGCAAATATACATTTGCATAGAGTTCTCGGAAGAATAAGAGACCTAGGAGGATCTCCTTCTGTTGCATTAAACCCTCATACTCCTTTTGAAATGATTAAAAACATTATGGATATGGTTGATCATGTTTTGGTTATGACAGTTAATCCAGGATTTGGTGGACAAGCTTATATACCAACAATGCTTAATAAAATCAGAGAAATAAGAAGCTTTGTTATCGAAAAAAGCCTAAATGTAGATATTGAAGTTGATGGGGGCATAAAAGCAAATTGGACTATTTCACAATGTGCTGATGCTGGTGCTAATTGTTTTATTGCAGGTAGTGGGATGTTTGCTTACCCAACATTAAAAGAGGGCTGTGATGACTTGAGAAAAGTTGCGCAAGAAGCACAAAAAGGGAATGTTCTTTCAGAGCCTCAATGAATATTATGAGTGATTATTTTATCACCCAAATATCCAGCCATAACTATGTAACCCTATTCCTAAGAAATTAACTCCTAAATAACATACTAAAACCACTAAAAATCCTGTAGATGCTAATAATGCTGGTTTACGTCCTTGCCAACCCTTGCTAATTCTCATATGAAGATAAGCGGCATAAAACAACCATGATATAAATGCCCATGTTTCTTTTGGATCCCAACTCCACCATGTGCCCCAAGCCTCATTAGCCCAGACTGCTCCAGAAATTAAACCAAGAGTCAAAAGAACAAAACCTATTAATATAGAACGATAACTTAATGTATCTAATTGTTCTGAATGAGAAAATTCAATAGGTTCAACTAATTCATTTAAAGGATAGTTATTAGAGAGTTTGAACCCTCCTATTCCTATAGAACTACTTCTAATTTGAAGCGGCTTATTTTTATTAATAAACAAAACAGAAATTGAAAGTAAAGAACCCATTATTAATGCCGCATAACTAAGCATTACTACACTGACATGCATTACTAACCAACTAGATCTTAAAGCTGGAACCAAGTTAGATGATATTTTCAAATCGTCAGGCAAAACAAAACAAGCAAAAGCCACAGTCAGTAACTCAATTGGTATAGCAACTGAAGGAATTATTGGAGATTTGTATTCCCTTTCAACCAATAATTGGCCCAATGTGATTCCCCAAGTAAGGAAATAAAGAGATT
Source organism: uncultured Prochlorococcus sp. (assembly GCA_902572915.1). Lineage (GTDB taxonomy): Bacteria > Cyanobacteriota > Cyanobacteriia > PCC-6307 > Cyanobiaceae > Prochlorococcus_A. Next base: position 6,708 of record CACGHR010000043.1, on the reverse strand, counting down.
CATACAAATTGCTAATAGGAAAGTGTCCAGAAATTGACCACCTAAAAAGTAATTGTAATGTGATTAAAAAGTTAACTAAAATTGTAATAATGCTTACAGTCGAAGAAGACTTTTTTTTAAAAACTGCACCTAAAGATATTGGTAAGTTAATTAATAAAAAATAAAAAACTATAAGACCTAAAACTGAAACCGGGTCGTATATTAAATTTTTAAAAAGATTATCTAGTATCATTTCTAGAAATTTATCCGGTTTTAATATTCAACAACAATCAAATAATAATTTAAATCATTCTTATATGAGTAAATCTTTAATAATAAAGTTTTAATTTTTTTAGCGAAAGGATTTCAAAGTTTGAAATCATCGCCTAGATAATACTTCTTGACTGTTGGATTATCTGCCAATTCGCTTGATGATCCGTAAGCCAAGATTTTTCCTTCACTTAATACATATGACTTGTTTGTAATTAAAAGGGTTTCCCTAACATTATGATCTGTAATAAGAATCCCTACCCCACCACTACTTAAGTTAAGAATTAGTTTCTTCAAATCATTAACAGCCAGAGGGTCGATTCCCGCAAATGGTTCGTCTAATAATAAATATTTAGGGCCTTTTCTACCCACAGTGAGAGCTCTCGCTATTTCACACCTCCTTCTCTCTCCTCCTGAAAGTTGGTAACCATAATTATCAACAAACTTATTCAAATTAAACTCATTTATTAATTGTTCTCTTCTATTTCTTATCGCCGCTGGACTATAAGATGAATTCTGCAAAGCTAAATCTATATTGTCCTTAACAGTGAGATCTCTAAATATACTCGCCTCCTGAGTTAAATAACCCAAACCAAGTCTTGATCTAATTGGAAGTGGTAGATGAGTTATGTTTTTATCATTCATTAAAACTTGTCCTTTGTCAGGTTTTATATTCCCAACTGCAAGATTAAAAGTGGTAGTTTTCCCTGCTCCATTAGGTCCCATCAAGCCTACTACTTCTCCTGGATTTACCTCTATGGAGACATCCTTTACAATTAGCCTCCCTTTTATTGATAAGGATACATTTTGAATTTTCAAGTTCATCATTCTTTAGATTAATTATTGAATTTATTTTCTTGAAAAAAGAAGAAGATGGATAACCAAAGTTTAATCAAAGAGGAAGAGACATTCATAATTATTAAAGAGGTTTCAAAAAAGGCTTATCGTTCTCATTTAAAATCTCTTTGTATTGTAATTTCCTCAATAAATCTTCCAAACATTGGCAAAAGGATTCAAGATCGATACCTAAATCAATCTTAGTTCTGGTTTTTATTCTCCCTAAACCTTCTCCAAGCAAAATAGTAGCTCCATTTAAATTACCCTTACTTAAGTGAAATTGAGAGACTGATACTTGTAATATCCCTTGAATAACTTGCCTTTCATCACCATCAACAGAATTCCATATTTCCTCAAAAGCATCATGAGCCTCATACCACTCCTGATTATTAAAAAGATTTAAAGCCATAAAAAGGGAATTTTGAAAACCTTTTGAACTCTCTTCGATCATAAATTTTTCTTAATTTTTTTTCTTCTTCTTTATTTTTCTCATTCTTATTGAATCTGGTGTTACCTCTAGCATTTCATCAGGACCTATATATTCAAGGGCTCTTTCGAGGGTAATATCAACAGGAGATTGCAAAGTATCAAGTTCTTCTGCTCCTGCAGATCTCATATTAGTCAACTGCTTAGTTTTACATATATTCAACTCAAGATCTTGGGGTCTGTTATTCTCTCCAATTATCATTCCTTTATAAACTTTAACTCCAGGTTTAATAAAATAAACTCCCCGATCTTCAGCATTCTTTAATGCATAAAATGTTGCTACACCCTCCTCAAAAGCAATAAGAACTCCATTTCTTCTTGTTTCAAAATCTCCTGTTTTAGGTTTATATTCATAAAAAGAGTGACTCATAATACCTTCCCCTCTCGTTATCCGAACAAATTCACCACGAAAACCAATAAGTCCTCTTGATGGGACAAGAAATTCTAATTGAGTCCTCCCATCTGAACTTGTCTGCATGTTTTTCATCTCTGCCTTTCTCGATCCAAGCTTCTCTATACATGAGCCGACAGACACTTCAGGCACATCTAAAACCAAAGTCTCTATAGGCTCACATTCAACATTATCAATTTCTCTAAAAATTACTTGAGGTTGTGAGATTTGAAACTCAAACCCCTCTCTTCTCATGGTTTCAATCAAAATCCCTAAATGTAATTCTCCTCTTCCAGAAACGGAGAACCTATCAGGAGAATCAGTTTCTTCGACCCTTAAAGCAACATTAGTTAAAAGTTCCCTCTCTAATCTATTTTTTAATTGTCTACTAGTTACAAATTTTCCTTCTTTTCCTGCAAATGGGGAATCATTGACAACAAAAGTCATATTTAAAGTAGGTTCATCAACTTTAATTAATGGGAGAGGATGAGGAGAATCCGGACATGCTATGGTCTCACCAATGTTGACGTCATCAAAACCAGATACAGCAACAATATCACCCGCAAATGCTTCATTTATATCAATTCTTTGTAATCCTTCAAATCCTAGTAGTTTACTAACCTTACCTTTAATAGTTTTCCCATTTTCTTTAATTAGACTAGCTTGTTGCCCATTTTTTAAAGTTCCATTATGAATTTTTCCAATAACAATTCTGCCTAAAAAATCAGAATAGTCTAATGTAGTTATTTGGAGCTGCAGAGGCTTATTTGAGTCACCTACTGGAGGTGGAACATGTCTAATAATAGCTTCAAAAAGAGGCATCATATTGTCACTATTAGATTCCATCTCTTCTTTAGCGAAACCAGATAGGCCGCTCCCAAAAAGATAAGGAAAATCACACTGATCATCATCAGCTCCTAATTCTAAAAACAAATCAAGGACCTTATCAATTGCTATTTCTGGTACTACTCTTGGTCTATCAATTTTATTTACAAAGACTATAGGTCTCAGTCCTTTTTCTAATGCTTTTTTTAAAACAAATCTTGTTTGAGGCATCGGACCCTCATTTGCATCAACAATAAGCAAACAACCATCAACCATTCCCAAAACCCTCTCGACTTCTCCTCCAAAATCAGCATGTCCGGGAGTATCTATAATATTTATTCTGGTGTCTTTATATTTAACTGCAGTATTTTTTGAGAGAATTGTTATTCCTCTTTCTCTTTCAAGGTCATTTGAATCCATCACACATGTAGGAATAACTTCATTATCTCTAAAAATCCCTGATTGAGATAACAATGCATCTACAAGAGTTGTCTTTCCATGATCTACGTGAGCAATAATTGCAACATTCCTAATTTCTTTTATCGAAGATGACATTTATAAAGTTTATACAAATACTATATTAACTTTATTAAGGCTAACTCAAAGAATGCTTATTATGAAATTTTTACCTTTTAGACTTTGAAAAATATAATCGTATTAATTGAATAATTAAATTAATCAATATAGTTTATGGTTCTCTATTTGAAGTTTCAAATATTTTTAAAGCATCAATTGAGCCCTCATATCTCCAATGCCAGGGTTCGTAATCTATATATTTATTATTTTTATCGAACGATAATTTAAAGTGAAACTTAGCTGCATTCTTTTTTAACCATCTGAAGGCATCAGTATTTTCAAATTCGGTCTCAAAGTCTGTTTCTCTTTGAGTAGCATCACCAAGATCAATCGCGAAACCAGTACTATGTTCTGAATATCCTGGAGGCGCTGAGACTCTGGCTCTTTCTGCAGCTTCTTGATTTCTAATAGATTTTAAAGAATAAAAAATATCATTTTGCAAATTTATTGATCTATAGCCACTCAAGAAGACCAAATATATCCCATCCCTTTTTGCCTCGTTTCTCATCATTAGTAGAGAATCACGCATATCAATATGAACTTCAATATTGGGCTCAATTAAAACAAGTTTCTCCTTAGGAATTTCGTTATAGGGTAGATGACCCAAAATTCTATGGTCGAGATTTTTCTCGTTCTGAAAATTGAAATTGCTAGAAGGTCTTGGTTCTGTATTTCTGATGAGTTGCAATGCAACGAAGGAAAAAAAAAGGAAAAGAAATGGAGAAAATATTAATAGTTTTTTTATTGATATTGAATTTGAATTATTTAAGTGAGTTCTTTTTGCTAGCGGTATGTCAAATTGATCAATTTCTTTGTTTTGTTGCAATATTTGTAGGTGAATACACGAAACATATTTCGATATTAACTATTATTTTAAGAAATGCACTTTTATAAGCAAAAAAGATGTAGCTTTTATATACAGTATTTTTTTTTTCGTATGTTGAGGGTAGCTGTTATTGGAGGAGGTCCAAGTGGTTCATGTGCTGCAGAAATACTTTCTAAAGCTGGAATAAAAACTTGGCTCTTTGAGAGAAAATTAGATAATGCTAAACCATGTGGAGGTGCTATTCCTCTTTGTATGGTGGAGGAATTTGATTTGCCTGAGTCAATTATTGATAGAAAAGTAAGGCATATGAGAATGATATCTCCATCAAATAGAGAGGTAGACATTAGCTTAGATAAAGTTTATGGGAAAAGTGATAATGAGTACATTGGGATGTGTAGAAGAGAAGTTATGGATGCTTTTATGCGCAACAGAGCATCAGATCTTGGTGCCACACTAATTAATGGATTGGTTACATCTATTGATACTGGCGACAATAATCAAGGGCCATATAAACTCACCTATTCAGATTTTACGAATGGAGACAAAAAAGGAGAGATCAAGGAGCTTACTGTTGACCTTTTAATAGGTGCAGATGGAGCCAATAGTAGAGTGGCGAAAGCAATGGATGCAGGAGATTATAAAGTTGCTATTGCTTTTCAGGAAAGAATTAAATTGCCTAAAGAAGAGATGAGTTACTACGAAGATCTTGCTGAAATGTATGTAGGCACCGATGTTTCTCCTGATTTTTATGGGTGGGTATTTCCTAAATACGATCATGTTGCTGTGGGAACTGGAACCATGCAAAAGAATCAGTCATTAATTAAAGGACTTCAAGAGGGAGTAAGAAATAGGGCAAAGAAAAGACTTGTTAATGGTGAAGTAATCAAGGTTGAAGCACATCCTATCCCGGAGCATCCAAGACCAAGAAGGGTTGTTGGAAGAATGGCATTAGTCGGTGACGCTGCAGGGTATGTCACGAAAAGTTCTGGAGAAGGAATTTATTTTGCTGCCAAAAGCGGGAGAATGTGTGCTGAAGAAATAGTTGAAGCATCAAAAAACGGTCAAGTAATTCCATCAGAAAAAGATTTAAAAAACTATCTTAAAAAATGGGATAAAAAATATGGCACAACTTATAAGGTGCTAGAAATCCTTCAAAATATTTTCTACAGAAATGACTCTGCAAGAGAAGCCTTTGTTGAGATGTGTGATGACATGGATGTACAAAGACTTACTTTTGATAGTTACTTATACAAAAAAGTTGTCTCCATGAAACCATTACAGCAACTTAAAATTACAATGCTTACTCTTGGTTCGATTTTACGAGGAAAAGCCTTAGCACCTCTAAAATATAAACCCGTTGATAGTGCTGTTAGGAAAAATAAAGAAGTAGAAAAAATGCTAAAAAATTATTCAATAAAGGGAGGCATTAAAGTTAAGAGTTCAAAAGTGTAAAGTCGGCTATTTTTAGAGAATAATTTCTAATTAAGCTCAACAAATTGAGTCTATTATTTCTTATTTTTAAATCCTCTGACATTATTAGGACTCCCTTTTCACTATCAAATAAATCCTCGATAGTGTTTACATTAATCTCAAACAAATTTAGAAGTTCCAAATAATTGCAATAATCTTCCGAAAAAAGTTTTTCTAATTCTTCAATAAATTCAAAAACTCTCAATTCACAATTTTTTTCAAAAAGTTTTGTGTTTACATAATCTCTTGTAGCGAGAACCTCTGTTGAAAGATCACTATTATTGGCTAATTTGCTTACCCTAGTTATTACCTTCTGGATTTCAACAAAATTTTCCTTTTCGTTAAAATTCATAATAGATTTAATCCTATTTTTAAGATCAACAATATTCAATACTCTTTTTTTAGATAATTCATCAGAAGAGCAAACGGCCCTTATTAATCCTTTACTTAGTGATATTTCTTCTAGATGACTAACAATTCTTTGAACTAAAAATTCATTTAAATCATTAAAAACTTTTTCTCTTGAGAAGTTTAAATTCGGAAATGCGATTTTCCAAAAATCAATAAGTTCGTTAAATAATTTATCTAAAGGTAAATCAAGTTCATAATGCCAAATTATTTTAATCACTCCATTCAAATTTCTTCTTAAAGCATAAGGATCAGATGATCCACTGGGACGTTTACCAGAAATAAATATACTTATTAAAGTTTCGACCTTATCTGCTATGGAAACTATTGCACCATATTTTGTGGAGGGCAAAGCATCTTTATAAAAAGAAGGTAAATAATGTTCAGCGACAGCCAAGCAAACATCCTCACTAAATCCCTCACATTTAAGATATTTAGCACCCATTATTCCTTGCAGCTCGGGGAATTCGAAAACAATTTCGCTACATAAATCATTTTTACAGTATTTAGCAGCTTCCATTATTTTTTTTTCTTCTAAAGATTTATCATTTAAAAATTTAAGAATTTTTTTAGTAACTTCCTCTATCCTTTCTACCCTCTGAAATATATTTCCAAGTCCTTTCAAATATGAAACAGATTT
>CACGHR010000042.1 GCA_902572915.1 uncultured Prochlorococcus sp. | reverse complement strand
ATATTCCGTCCAAGTAAGCATAGTCCATAAATTCAATAAATGAGCGGAGTAAATCTTATGCCATTGATAAATTATGCTTATTAATTAAATGCATTATTTAAATCTATTTTTATTGAATAATTGCTCAATTAAAATCGAAATACTTTTAATAAGTTCAACTTATAGGGGGTATGAGGGTAAGTAATTATACTCACACTTGTAATTTTCTTTTACTAGATTCATTTCAAGATTGCATTAGGAAGCGTCTTAGCTAAACAACCAACCAAACAAATGAACGAAACAAAAACAGTTGAGAAGGAAAAAATCGTAGCTGAGAAGCTTAACGGTAGATTTGCGATGATTGGCTTTATTGCACTTATTGGCGCATATCTAACAACAGGACAAATTATTCCAGGGTTTGTATAAATGGATTTTATATCTAAAAGACAAAGATATGTACCCCTTAAGGTGGTTCCTTACATATTCTTTGTTGCAGTTGTTTTAAGCATCACAACAACAAATACATTCGCATAGTTTTTAAAAATTTAGATCGTCATGAAAGTCAGCTAGTAGGGGATACAGGCTGACTTTTTTAATGGTTGTTGAGGTATTGATTTTGGAGAATTAAATTAAAACCAATAATTAGAAAATAGATAATATTAAATTAAACTTTTACTTTTTGAACCGCTATCAACTTATTCCAAACTAGTATCAAATTCAGATCTAAATTTAATAAGTTTAGAAATTTCTAATTCAAGTTCCTCTTCGGAATTAAAACCTAGTTCTTCGAGGGATTCTAGACCTAGTGAAGTTTCACTTTTTAAAATTATTTTCATATCCTATAAGTTACTAATTAAATACTAGTTTTAAATAATTTAATTAAGTTACTAAGTTGTTGATTCAAGACCCTTTGACCAATTTATTAATTGACAATCTATTTACAATGTATGAATGAACCACTTCTTTTATTTATGGAAGAAAAAGGATTTAACTTAACTCAAGGAATTGCTTTGCTACTTTTGAAACCATTAAACTTGCCTGCTAATTACGTTCTAAATCTAATAATTTACATAACTAACCCGAGAAATAATATTGGTTATTAATTATGCTCCCCAAAGTAAAAAAAAATTGAATGAAAGTTCTCGAAAATATCGCATCCGATTTAGAACAAAGAATCGCTGATGCCTCAATTGGGAATACTAATAGACCAACCATTTTGTTTTGTGGCTGTGATTCTCGACTAAAAAAAGATATGCATAAACGCGCCAAACGCATTGGTTTTACTCCTTCTTACTCAATCAAACACCCTACTATTAAAGTTGAATTGCAGAATTTTGGGAATAGAAAAATAGAAACAGATAGGTTTAATACAATAACTATGGACTATGAAAACTTTGAATTTATTTGCAGGTATTTAGAGAGTTAAGCATCTTTCAAATAGCTATTTTTGTTCTTGTGTTATTGTTAATAAATCTCAGGTAGAGATAAGACTAAGCAATATTGACCAGCTAAAGAATTTTTGAAAAAGAATCCCACCTGCAAGAGTCAAATACTTTCTGATAAACAAGTTGTGTTGATCTATTCAATAGAGCTAATGCAAAAAATGAAATTCACTTATTAAGCCTGTGTCTTTGACACTAAACAAACAAACAAATGAAAAAACTAAACAAAAAATATGCTGACTTAATGCGCCAAGCGCAACAAGCAACAGGAAGAAAAGAAGCAGTTGGATTAATCCATAAAGCAGCAAAGTTAAAAAATAAATTTGATCAATACGAAATGATGTAGTCTATTTGAAATACATAGATAAATAAATGAATAAAAAAGGAGCTAAAGGTTATTGGATATCGACTGCAAAAATAATTAATCAAGATTTATTTGATAAATATGTAAATAAAGTTGGACCATGGCTGAAAGAGGTTGGAGGCCAAGTCTTTGCAAAAGATACAGAGCCTCAAGGAAAAGAGAGGACAGAAGGTGCTGATTTAGCCGTTATTTGTGAATTCCCTTCCATGAAAGATGCGGTCGAAGCTTATGAATCTGAAGAATATAGAGAGCTTTCAAAGCTAAGAAAAGAAGCTACTGAAAATTCTACATTTACAATTATGGAAGGTTTAGATGAGGCTGCAAAGCTGAGAAGAGCAATGGGTATGTAAGAAATCTAAGTTTTCCTACTCGTTATCTAACGAATAAAGAGTTAGAGTAAGATCAATGGAAGCATTTGATTGGAGATAACTTCACTAGTCCAAAGCAACTATTTATACCTTCATAAAAAAATTAAAGAAATGACTATTTTTATTGGAAATTTATCTTGGGAAACTGAGGTCGAAGATCTTGAGCAACTTTTCAGTAATTATGGAGTAGTTAAAAAATGTTATTTACCTTTTGACAGAGAAACAGGAAGAAAAAGAGGTTTCGCTTTCGTGGATTTAAATGATCATAATTCCGAAAAAAAAGCTATAGATGATCTTCAAGATGTTGAATGGATGGGAAGAGAGATAAGGGTCAACGAGGCTGAGAAAAGAGACAGACCCAACAATAAAAAATACAATAAATTTAATAGAAATAATTAGTTACTATTACTTTGCGATTCTGATGATTATTACTTTAAATCAAAAAGAAAATTAGAGCTTGCTTATTCGTAACTTATATCCAAAATTCATCAATTGATTATAAGTTGATTTTATTTGTAAAGAGTTAAGAGAAAGACGTTTCTCCTTATTCTTTTGTAAATAAAAAAATCCTTTGTTATCTGTATTTTTCTCAATAGACACAGATTCTTTCCCTTTCTCTAGAATCCAAGGTTCTAATTGGAAATTATCATCTCCTATTTGATAATCCCATGGATAAATATCATTAGTTTGATCCTTTAGGGACATATTGAATACCTTACCTTTAGTAAAAATATCCTAATACTTTGTCATAGGTTTTTTTGTGTATCTAGAGAGACTGTTATATGTATATGGTGCTTTTTGAATCCTTCACATATTTGTTTTTACAAGCAAAAAAAAAGACCCTTGCGAGCCTGGATGATGGGGATTTCTATCATGACAAATTAAAAAGGAACAAACAACCCCATCGATAGGTAATTTTTAATACTTACAAACACCATATATAGTGATAGCATTCTTTAAAGAGCTGGGTGATGGGGATTATCAAGCTTTTTTATTTAGGGCGAATCTAACGCCCTTTTTTTGTTTATGAAATTTACTTCTAAAACCTTAAGTTTGATACTTAATTTGGCTTTTTGTATTTTGGTATTCGTTATTTAGTTACTGCTGTTGTTGGTGCTCTCGACGTTTCATGATTTTGTATTCCTCATGCAGAGTACCTAGGTGCCAAGCCTCTCTGAATCCTTTTGCACCTTGCATTAGAAGTCTTACATCTGAAGTTGAATGTGACTTCATCTCCAAAAACTCTTTCTGCCAAGAAGCGTCATCTAATTTAGTAATCAAATTTTCTACCATTCTTTTTTTCTATGATCTCAGAGCTCACCTTGTTTGTCCACATAAGAGAAAGTTAAATCTTTTATTATCTTTCCAATTTTTCGTAAAACTTTTCTATTCGTTCCATAATTATTTTCATTAGTATTCTTAACTAGAGAGTGAATCTTTTTTATGGGATATTTTCAGGAGCTTTGGAATAATCAACCAAATGAAGTTATCGGTGTAGGTATGTCAATATTCATATTGTTTGGAATTTATATAGCATTACTCAATACATATAAGTAGTAATGGAAAAATTTACTCTTATCAATAAGGACAGGAGCAGAATAAAAATATTTGAACCATTTGAAGATTTAAGTAAACCTAGTCCAACTATTGATGCAATGATGATCTCCTACGGATGTGTATATAAAAGGAGTAGTAAACCAGTTATGAAAGGTAGCAGGGTAGAAACTGTTGAGGCTGCTAGAAAAGAATATAAAGAACTACTAGAGCAGGGTTGGAAAAAGACCTCAATATTTAATTCTTATTTTTAGTTATAGCGGGCGATGCACCATGCGAAGCTATGCAAGGTATAGCAAATGATCGCCCAGAGATCGCCCAAAGGATATTTAAGAATCGTGAGAAGTCAATCGGGGCGACAGGATTCGAACATGCGACCTAGTGCTCCCAAAGCACTTAACAAGCCCAGTTGAGCACTAGGTCTTCAAGCTATGACTATTTTTTTGCTTAGTTTTGCGTAGTTCTTCCTGACAAATTAAGCATTATTTGTCGGCGATTTGTCGGCATATTATAGGTTTAACCTTCTCTGTAGATTGAAATTATCTTTAAAACATTATTTAATAATTGATTGTTTTAGTTTATTCTGGAATACTACAGAAAAATATAATATACATAGTCTTGAAGTACTTTTTTGCGACTTTAATGAGTATTTTTTATCTAAATTTATTTGTTAATGCTAGTAATATAAAATTATCAATTTTTAATAAATTAACAAAAGAAGAAACTATAAAATTATGCAGGGATACACATCCTCAAACTACATTAATTATGAAAACTTGTTTAGGTTATTCAATCTCTAATTCTTTAGAAAATTTAAATAATGTTTTTACACCAAATGAAGTAACTGAAATACATGAATTCTTAAAGGAATATTGTAAAAAGTTAATACTTTATTCTTATGATGATTTGGATTCTCCTCTTGGCACACTCTACCCTTTGAAGGTTGGTCTTTGCATTTCTGAAACACTTAATAATTTTGTTGAATATTCAAATGGAAAAAACTAGTTCTGAATTCTTTACTAAGAAGATAAATTCTATTTCATTAATGAAAAATTATTCTATCTTCTGGAATAGAATAATAAATACATTTATCTTTTTCTTTCCTACCTTCGTAGTCATAAATAATACTAAGATTTTTTAAATTTATTTCCTCTTCATATTTACCATCCACGCTATCAGAATGTTCTTTATAGACGTAAGTTTTAATGTAAAGTTTGTTATTTATTTTTTCTCCTATTGTGAAAGTTTCCCATCCATGCCCATCATTTTCTCTTGTATTTCTTGGGATAATTTTAAAGTAATCCATTTGGTCTTGTAATTTATAGAGATCCCCAGAATTAATATCAATAATATAATTCCAACCATATATTTTTTTATCATTTTTATATTTACTTTCTATTTCTTCTAAAGGGTATTCAGTCCATAGTTGTTTAACAAGAACTTTATTATCAAAAGTAGGATTTGCTTTTAATATATAGTTTTTCTTAACGATAGATAAGAATTCTTTCGATCCACATACAAGCCCCTTAACTTTTGGTTTATTAAGATTATTTATAAACCCAAGATTTAAAAGGCCTAAAAAGAATATAAGTGAGTTAAAAAAAATATATTTTTTCAAAATAAAAAAAGATTTATACCCTTATTTTAAATCGATTTTTTAAAGAATAACTATGAAATATATAATAATAAACCTTCAAAATAAACCTTTGTCGGCGATTTGTCGGCTAGAGCAACCGACATAATTTACCCAATAAAAAAGCGAGTCTGGGTAACTCTTTAGTATGACTTGGTTTTTAAGAGTCGGGGCGACAGGATTCGAACCTGCGACCTAGTGCTCCCAAAGCACCCGCCACGCAAAATGCGACAGCCCCCATGAGAAACAAGTGAGGCTATAGCTTATTAGTTGCTATTAAAAGAAAATTGATGAGTCTTAAAAAGTAGCAATATATAGCAAGGTGGTGCATAAATAAGCAAAATCTCGCTCAAATCTCGCTCACAAGCAACCTAGTGCCCTATGAGCACTAGCTCGTAGAATTTAGAAATTATTGATTGACAGTCGATATAAAATAAGGGGCATTTAGCTCCTTATTGATTTCGCGAAGGATTTTATCAATTTCTGCGTTAATGATTTATAGATATTAATTACCTTTATGAAAAACTCTTCAATTTTAATTTTGGCATTAAGCTTTTTTATTGCTCTGCCCTCTTATGCCAATCCAATTTATGAGAAGAATAATTTTATGAAGATGCGTGAGCGTTTTCAAAAGATAGATACTAATGGTGATGGACTTCTCTCAAAAGACGAAATGATGTCAGCTCAAAGTGATCGAATAGATAAAATATTTATGAACTTTGATAAGAATGGTGATAGTAAATTATCAAAAAAAGAATTACGTGCACTTAGGTATGAATTAAGAAAAAGGATAAATAAATTTAGGAATGAAGAGAAGTAAAGAATGTCCGAGGAATTAAACTCTTACATGGTTAAAACGGCTAAGGGTGATAAGGAATCCTTCCGTTTCATAGCAAATACTTTGGGATACAAAATGCATGCAACAGCAATTAAAATTTTGGGTTCAGCGCATTTTGACGATGCAGATGATTTAGTACAAATTTCTTTAATTAAAATTTGGCAATCAGCTCCTCGTTGGGTAAATAAAGGAAGTGTTGAAGGATATGTATATAAGATAGTTTTTTCAACTTGTATGGATTTCTTAAGAAGCCATAAAAGATCCAACGAATTTAAAGATAATTATTCCAATCTAGAAATTACAAATAATAACAGTAATTATGAATTAAGAAAAATACTATTGAATAATATTCAAAAACTTCCTACACATCAAAAAGAAGCTATCCTGCTACATTATTTTTGTGGTTATAAACAGAAGGAAGTGTCTAATATTTTAAAAAAAACCGAAAAAGCTACTGAAAGCCTAATTATACGGGCTCGCAAAAAATTAAAAACTATTTTGCCAAAGGATTTATTGGAGGAATTACTGTATGTCTAAATTAAAAAAGGAACGTCTTAATCAAATGATTGAGAATGCACTTTCTTATAAGCAAGAATCAAAACAATTTAACTCAGATTTTTTACAAAAAAAACTAAAAGGTTTTAGTTTAAAACCGAAAGTATATGGACTAACTTTTGCTTCATTGATCATAACTTGCATCTTTATTCCTCAAATTTTTACATCAAGAAATTTAGTTAATGTAGATCAATTAAATGATTATCTAACTTTAAGTATTATTGATGAATTTTAAATAATAATGAGACGCTTACTACTTGCACCTTTAATAGTTAATAATTGACAGCCAACTAAAAGAGAATCATCTACTATTAATAAAAATTAAATTTAAATGAAAAAACTATTTTAATTGGTTTAATTGCTGGCATTGCTGGGCTTGCAATTGGTTATAAAGTCCCAAAAGACAAGAATGCTGGTTATGTAATGATTTCTGGAAGGATTACAAATCCAGAACAAGCAGGTAAATACTTTGCAAAAGTAAATGATGTAGTTGTTAAAGGTTGTGGAGCAAAAACATTAACAGTTGATTATGAAACAGATGTTAGAGAGGGATACGATGGACCGTTTTCAGTACTCGCACAATTTCCAAGCAAAAAAGCAGCACAAGATTGCTATGAAGGTGATTATCAAAATATTATTCCTTTAAGAAAAGGAGCTATAGATATGAACTTTAGAATAGTTGAGAGAAATAGATAAAAAATAAAGCTATTTCTAGTAATACTGAGCGACATGAGGTTGCAAAGTTATGCAAGGTATTGCAAATCCTCGCTCAAAGCTCGCTCAGTCTCATTGTTCTAAAAGTAAACAATAAAAAAGAGAGTCTGGGAAACTCTCTTGTATGACTTGGTTTTTAAATGGTCGGGGCGACAGGATTCGAACCTGCGACCTAGTGCTCCCAAAGCACTGGGCGTTATTTTTAAGAAAACCTTGAGACTTTAGTTATAGCCTAGACTAACAATAGATGGTGGAACGAGTTTGAGCCAGCTTATTGCTAAATCTTCGAAGATTATGCAATATGTTTATAGAACTTAGAGCCCCCTCTAGAGCCCCCTAAAACTTAGTGTTTGTGAGCAAATGAAGCTTATGGAATCATTTACATACTGACAAAATTAAACTATTTAAATGAACTTCATTTTTGCTAAAAGAGTTAAAACTAAAATTTTTAAGAAAAGGTTTAAAAATATATTTATTTACTATTTTTTGTTTATCTTCATTTCTCCTTTATTTTTATTAAATAAAAACTTATTAGCTTCTGAAAATAATTTAAAAATAGTTGGAGTAGTAGATAATGCCCTCCCTTGTTCAGATTTTAATGATTCAAGTTATATTGGATTATCTTTAGATTTTTGGC
>CACGHR010000041.1 GCA_902572915.1 uncultured Prochlorococcus sp. | reverse complement strand
ACACTTGATAGTTCTTTTAGTGTATCAATAATAAATAATAAAGGGACAATAATTAGTTCCTATAATGATGAAGTTCTAAGGTTACCTGCATCAAATCAAAAATTATTTTCATCAGCATATGTTTTAAGTAAGTATAAAATAAATAATAATTTAAAAACTTCCTTATTAAAAAAAAATAGAAATAATTACTATTTGGTTGGTCAGGGTGATCCAGATTTAAATTATGAAGATATAATTGAACTAATTTCAATAGTTAAATCAAATAAAAATATTAACTTTAATATTGTAGAAATTGATCCAAAATTATATTGGCCTAATGGTTGGACAAATACCGATAAACTTTACGATTATGGATCTCCTATTACAACCCTTGCAATAGAAAGTAATTTCAATAAATATGATGATATATATTCTTTAAAAAATATTATTGAAGAGTATCTAGATAATAAGTTTACAAATTCAAATATAAATATTTATTTTTATGATTCAAAAAAATTAATCTATTTAAATGATGCAATAGAAATAAATAAAATATATTCAAATCCAATTCTTTCATTATTATCTCTATCAAATTCTGAAAGCCATAATTTCACCGCAGAGTCTCTCTTTAAAAATGCATCAAATACATGGAATAAAAATGAATATATAAAATTAAAAAATTGGTTAGGTAATAAAGGACTTCCAGTTACCAATACTTTCTTTGCAGACGCTAGTGGATTATCTAGAAATAATAAAATTACGTCAAAGTTAGTTGTATTATTTTTAGATAAGATGAGATACTCAAATGATTTTAGAGCTTATCAATCTACACTTTCCATTATGGGCGTGAGAGGAACATTAGCAAAAAGATTTACAAATACTGAATTATCAGGAAAGTTTTTCGGAAAAACAGGTACTCTTTCAAATGTTTTTGCATTATCAGGTTATTTATATAAAGATGAGGAGCCAATAATTATAAGCATTATCCAAAATTCTAAAAATATTGACAAAGAAAAAGCATTTAATTTATTAAATGATATTTATTACTTGGAGTCATGCAAATAAAAGAATTTTTAATAAATTATTTAAAATATTCTTTTAAATCTGTTTCAACAGAAGGGGGTACCATGTGATTAATTTCACCACCAAATTTTGCAACTTCTTTTACTAGAGAACTACTAAGAAAACTATAATTTGTATTTGTCGATAAAAATATGGTTTCAATATCATTATTAAGAGATTTATTTGTATGAGCAATCTGAAGTTCATACTCAAAATCACTCATTGCTCTTAAGCCTCTAAGAATAAGATTAGCTTTTAGGTCATTTGCACAATCAACAGTAAGCCCAGAATAAGAAATAACTTCAATATTAGGTAAATGAGAAAGAGAATTTTTTATTTGTATTATTCTTCTTTGAAGATTAAATGTTGGTGTTTTAGAAGTATTTTCTAAAACAGCAACTACTAGATTACCAAATATTTTTTCAGCCCTTTCTATTAAATCAACATGACCGTTTGTTAAAGGATCAAATGTACCTGGATAAAGAATTTTCATGAATTTATTATGATCGAATAAGAAATTTAGTTAAAATAAGATTATTAGATAAATCAATTATGACATTAAATCTAGAAGCAAAAAAAATCTTATTAAGAAAAATACCTCACGGATTATTTATTTGTGGCGTTAGAGACGAGGTTAAAAATGAAGTGAATGGATTTACTGCAAGTTGGGTTACTCAAGGTTCCTTCACCCCCCCCATTAGTTGTAATGGCAGTTAGAGCTGAAGGGTCTAGTCATGAAATAATAAAGTCCACCAATAAGTTCTCATTAAATGTGCTCAAAAGTGATCAAAAGGATCTAGCAGCTGTTTTCTTTAAACCCCAAAAAGCATTAGGAGGTAGATTTGAATCTGTTGAATTTAATTTAGGTGAGC
The DNA here is from genome assembly GCA_902572915.1 of uncultured Prochlorococcus sp. Taxonomy (GTDB): domain Bacteria; phylum Cyanobacteriota; class Cyanobacteriia; order PCC-6307; family Cyanobiaceae; genus Prochlorococcus_A. The sequence goes on along the minus strand of CACGHR010000041.1, from coordinate 6,310 downwards.
TTGGATTGCCTATTTTAGTTGATAGTGTTGGTGGAGTGGAATGTAATGTTGTTGGAAGTGTTATTCATGGAGACCATACAGTTTTTGTAGGAGAGGTTCAATCTGCTTATTTGAATAACGACGTTGACTCACTAAATTTATCTTCAACTGGCTGGAATTATGGAGGTTAACCATTATAAATGAGTAATTCCTCTATAGAAACAATAAATAACAAATATAATTTTAAAATTGAATATAAATTAATTAATAATAAGGAGTTATTAAAATCAAGACTATCCGAAATTCCAAAATCATCTGGTTGTTATCTTTTTAAAGATATAGATAATAACTTACTTTATATTGGTAAATCTAAAAAACTGCGTAGTAGAGTAAGTAGTTATTTCAATAATTATTCTGATTTAACTCCCCGATTAAGTTTGATGGTTCGTCAAATAACTGAAATAGAAATTATAGTCACAGATAGTGAATATGAAGCATTAAATTTAGAGTCAAATTTAATTAAAACAAACAAACCATACTTTAATATTCTTTTAAAGGATGATAAGAAATATCCATATCTTTGCATAACTTGGAGTGAAAAATATCCTCGAATATTTATTACTAGAAGAAGAAGAAATAGAAATAATTTAGATAGATATTATGGACCTTATGTTGACGTCGGATTATTAAGGAGAACATTATTTACAATAAAAAAAATATTTCCACTTAGACAAAGACCTAGGCCAGTCTATAAAGATAGAACTTGTTTGAATTATTCAATAGGAAGATGTCCAGGTGTTTGCCAAGAAGTTATATCATCTGACGATTATAAAAAAATAATGAAACAAGTATCTATGATATTTCAGGGAAGAAATGATGACTTAGAAATATTTTTACAAAAAAAAATGTTGCAATTTTCAAATGATTTAGATTATGAGAATGCAGCAAAAATAAGGGACCAAATTTCAGGTTTAAAATTATTAACTGAATCGCAAAAAATATCTATACCAGATTCTTCAATTAATAGAGATATCTTTGGAATAGTTTCAGATAAAAATGTAGCTAGTATACAAATTTTTCAAATGAGATCTGGTAAGCTCATTGGGAGAATTGGATATAGTCATAAATTAAATAATGAAGATGAAAATTTTATTCTTCAAAAAGTATTAGAAGAGCATTATATGAATGTTGAAGGAGTAGAAATACCATCAGAAATTCTTATTCAATATAACCTTCCAAAACAAGCAACCATAGAGGATTGGTTAACGGAGCTTAGAAAAAAGAAAGTAAAAATCTTAATCCCAAAAAGAAATAAAAAACATGAAACTGTAGAGATGGTTTTAAAAAATTCGAAATTGGAATTAGATAGAATATTAAATGGGATACAAGATAATGAATCATCAATTGAGGATCTTGCCCAAATACTTGAATTAAGCGAACAACCTAAAAGAATTGAAGGCTATGATATAAGCCATATTCAAGGTAGTGACCCTGTAGCATCACAAGTCGTTTTTATTGATGGGATTCCTTCTAAACAGCATTATAGGAAATATAAAATCAAAGATCCAAATGTTTTTGCAGGACATAGTGATGATTTTGCTTCGATATATGAAGTAATACATAGAAGGTTTAGAAAATGGTCAATATTTAAAAAAAGCGGAGGGGATTTTTCAACATTAAATGAAAAAACTAATAGTAAATTAGAAAATGAACTTCTATCAGATTGGCCTGATTTAATAATGATTGACGGTGGTAAAGGGCAGTTAAATGCAGCTATTAAAGCATTAAAAGAATTAAATCTTGAGGAAGAAGTTACCATATGTTCATTGGCAAAAAAAAATGAAGAAATATTTATTCCAGGCTTTACTAAGTCTCTTGAAACTGATCAAAATCAAAAAGGAGTTCTCCTATTAAGAAGGGTAAGAGATGAAGCACATAGATTTGCATTATCTTTTCATAGAGACAAAAGATCTAAGAGAATGAATAGATCACAATTGTCTCAAATTAGTGGATTAGGTCCATCAAGAATAAGAGAATTGCTTGAGCATTTTAAATCAATAGACGCGATAAGAATAGCTAGTAAAGAGGATTTATCAAAAGTTAAAGGACTTGGAAAAAATTCGGTAAATGATATATTTGAATATTTTCACGAGTTATAAATATTAATTAATTTTTGAAAAATAGATTTCTTGATATTGTTAAATATAACTATATTTAAATATATATTTATAAATTAATCTAGTAATTTGGCAGCTGAAGCATATCTCTGGTTTAAATCACTTCACATTATTGGTGTAATCGTTTGGTTTTCGGGACTTTTTTATTTAGTAAGACTTTTTATATATCATGAAGAATCTAAAAATATGGATAATGAATTAAAAATTGCCTTTAATAAACAATACACCTTGATGGAAAAAAGGCTGGCGAATATAATCACAACTCCTGGGATGATATTAGCTTTAAGTATGGCTATATGCATGATTATCATGCAACCAAGTTGGTTAAGTGAGAAATGGTTGCAAATTAAAATTTCTTTTGTTTTAGGATTAGTAATTTATCATTCTTATTGTTACAAAATAATGTATTCATTACAAAATGGTACTTCAACCATTTCAGCAAAAAACCTAAGATTATTAAATGAATTGCCTACTTTATTATTATTTATAATTGTACTTTTAGTTATTTTTAAAAATAATTTTCCAACTAGTGTTGCTACATGGAGTGTAGTTGGACTAATTATTTTCATGTTGGCTTCAATACAATTATATGCAAAGATTAGAAAGAAAAATGAGAATTCATTAAGTAATGAATAAGGAAGACTTAATAAAATTAACTTCTAATATCAATAAATATAGTTGTCCTAAAAATATTAATTTTCACTGTCATACAAAATTTAGTGATGGCAGTCTAGAACCGTATGAACTTTTAGAACAAGCTTATAAAAATAACTTGAAATTTTTATCAATAACCGATCATCATACAACTAAAGCTCATGAATATATAAAAAAAAATAATTTGCTCAAAAATTATCCTAAAGATTCTTTTAAATTAATTTCGGGAATAGAAATTAATTGTTTGATTCTAGGATGTTTAGTACATGTAATTGGATTGGGAATAGATATAAAAAGTAGATACCTAAATCCCTACATCCTTGGAGAATCTCCAATAGGTAATGATTTAAATATTAAATCAGTTATTAAAGCAATAAATTTAGCTGGTGGTTTATCATTTCTTGCACATCCAGCGAGGTACAGGATTCCCTTTTATAAATTAATACCAGAGGCCAAGATACAAGGTATTGATGGAATAGAGGTTTGGTATGATTATGAACTTAATGAAGTATGGAATCCTAGTTTATTTGTCTGTTCAGAAATAGATAAGTTAACAGATAAATATTCAATGCTAAAAACATGTGGAACAGATAGTCATGGACTTTCGCTATTAGGCAGATAATTCAGAATTCGTTTTTTTCAATTATTGAATCAGTATTAATAATTATGTTCTTTAAATTTTCAATGACATCTGATGAACAATTACTCCACATTTTTCTATTGACAATTTCAAGAAATCTTTGTGCAATATCTCTTAAAGCCCATGGATTATTCTTTAGAAAGAAATTCCTAAGATCAAGATCACATAACCATGATTTATAAACTTCCTCATAACACCAATCTGAGACTACTTCAGTAGAAGCATCAAAAGCATATAAGTAATCTAGTGTAGCTGAAAATTCAAACGCTCCTTTATAACCATTATTCTTCATTCCATTTATCCATTTAGGGTTAAGTATTCTTGATATAACAACTTTATTAATTTCATCTTGTAATTTTGAAATTTTAGATAATCCAAATTTAGATAAATCTCCATGATACATTTCAGGTAATTTACCGCTCAATTTTTTTACTGCTGAAGATAATCCACCCTGAAACTGATAATAATCATCAGAATCTAAAATATCATGTTCCTTATTATCTTGGTTATGAACAACTAACTGTACATTTTTTAAGAGCATTTTCTAATGATTTTTTATCCTCTATAGGTTCAAGATTATCACTATAAATCCACTTACTCCAATTAAGAAAAGATTCTCCAAAATCATCAATATTTTCCCAATTAGAATTTGAAATTAGTTCTTGCAGACCAGCTCCATATGAACCTGGAGCTGACCCAAATATACGATTAATTGAATCACCATCCTTTGATGCCCCAGCAAGAGGGTTAAATTTGTCATCCTCATTAAGATTAGAAACAAGATTTAATGCTTTAGAAGTTAATTTAACTAACTGTGGAAATGCATCTCTAAACATTCCTGAAATCCTTAAAGTAACATCAACCCTTGGTCTTTCGAGAACAGATAAAGGAATGATTTCTAGATCTACTACTCTTCTTGAAGGCCCATCCCAAATAGGCTTTACTCCTAAAAAATATAGTATTTGACAAATGTCTTCACCACCATTTCGCATTGTGGATGTTGCCCATACAGATATTGCTATATTTTTTAAATCTTCTCCATTATCTTGTTTGTATAAATCCAGTATTTGTGCAGCAGATTGACAACCAACACTCCATGCTGATTCAGTTGGTAGTCCTCTCGAATCAACTGAAAAGAAATTTTTACCAGTGGGTAAAGCTTCAGTTTTACCTCTCGTAGGGGCTCCAGATGGACCACTTTTTACATATTGTCCATTTAATGAATTAATAAATGATAATTTCTCATTATATGAAGAATTAATGATTGGATATAGAATCTCTTTTTTTAATAATAAAAAATACTTATTATGTTTTTTTTCATTAAAGAAATAGTTTATTATTTTTTGATTTTTATATTTTTCTAGATTTTTTATATTGGTATTCTTTTTGTAAAAAAACAAATATATTAAATACTTTGCTTGTTGTTCCAAAAAATCAATAGCCATTCTAAAGTTTAGAATGTTTTTGTTGGAAAAAGTCAATAATATTTTTTTATCCTTTTCACTTAAAATTTGATCATATTGATTTGTCCAAGGATTCAAATCAAGTTTTAAATGTTTTGCTATATATTGAATAACACCAATTCGGTTGGCATTTGGTACTCTAGCAATACACAAGAATAAATTTATTTCATTAATGTCATTCTGCCTATTGCCAAAAATATGCAAACCTGTCCTAATTTGAGATTCTTTAATTTTGCAAAGAAAGGAATCAATTTCTTCTATTTGATTATTTCTATTCTTTAAAGTAATTTCGCTAAAATCTTTTTTAATTAATTCAAAAATGGATTTTTCTATTATTTCAATCCTATTAGAATTTAATAATTTTGCTTCAAAATATTCGTCTAAATAATTTTCTAATATTGAGTATTTTCCATATAATTCTGACCTATCCAAAGGGGGGGTTAAATGATCAATAATTGTGGCAGCAGTCCTTCTTTTAGCTTGGGATCCTTCTCCAGGATCATTTACGATAAAGGGATATATGTTTGGTATTGCTGGACAAATAATATTTGGAAAACATTTATTACTGAGACCTATAGATTTGCCAGGTAACCATTCAACAGTCCCATGTTTACCAACATGGCACATAGCATTTGCATTAAAAACTTTTTCAATCCAAAAATATTGTGCTAAATATCTATGGGGAGGTGGAAGATCGGGAGAATGAATATCTCTATCAGTGAAAACGTCATAACCTCGTTGAGGTTGAATCAATAATGTTATTTTTCCAAATCTAAGACCATTTATTGAGAAGCCTTTATTTTCTAGATCGATCGCATCAGATGGTTTACCCCAGCGATTTATAATAATATTTTTGGGATCAAGTTCTAAATAATTCCAATATTTTAAATATTCATTAAGTGGTAAGTAATCTAATGGTTTATTATTTTGAGATTCAATATCATTAGTTCTAGTTTTTATAAGCATTGACATTAATTCCGAAGAATCTTGAGGATAATTACAAGATCCAAGGTCATAACCTTCTTCTTTTAACCAATTAAGAATATTTATTATTGAAGATGGTGTATTTAGACCAACGCCATTACCGATTCTTCCGTTCTTTACTGGATAATTACTTATTACTAAACAAATTCTTTTATCAAAATTATTAAGTTTCTGAAGTTTCACATAATTTGTTGCAAATTTTGAAATCCATTGAATACCTACTTGATCAGCTTTGTAACTAGTTATTTCACTATATAGTGTATTTTTTTTTGAAATTATTTCTTTAAATGCTGAAGGACAGGTAGTAATTCTTCCATCAAATTCGGGAATAATTATTTGCATTAATAAATCAGATGAATTCATTCCAATAGATGAATTTAACCACTTTTTTCTTGATCTATTAGAAGAAAGAA
>CACGHR010000040.1 GCA_902572915.1 uncultured Prochlorococcus sp. | reverse complement strand
ATCGAATAATTTATATGGGTATGTTTCTGGAGTGGTTGGTAATCTTAGAACAGTTTGTATTCAATGCCCAGGTAATCAAGAGATAAATAAATTTGAAGGAAATCTAGAGATAGTTTCTTTAAACGGACATTTTAATAAAGGAGATGTTCATTTACATTTGAGTTTTGCAGATGAGGGATGTAATGTGTTTGGCGGGCATCTTGAGGAGGGATGTATTGTAAAAAAAGGTACAGATATATTATTACTTTCTTTTGAACAGAAAATTATTAATATCTCAAATCATGATTTAATCACTAATGAATCACGTGTAAAAGCATATATTTTAAAGGATTGTCCTTGGTCTAAAAGAGCAATTAGGCTGCTTAATTCTTTATCTATCCCTCATGAAGTTACTCTAATAGACAATGACGAGAGCTTCCAAAAAATTATGTCTCAAAGTAGCCATAATACTTTCCCTCAAATATTTTTGGATAATAAATTTTTTGGAGGATATGATGAACTCTCAGAACAAGCAAAATTGGATAACTTAAATTCATTTAAGTAATCTAAATTTTTTAACTATCACGATTAGTAAGCTTTTCAGCAACTAATTCGTCCTCTAACTGCTTTATTAATCTTGATACAAGACTTTGAAATTCTGGTTGACAACCTTTAAATGCAGCTTTATGTCTTATTGGCTCATTTCTAGTTCTTAAATCAGTAAGCATTAATTGTAATGCGTCAATTTTGGGATTTATTTTCATAGTTTTAATTTATATATTTACATCTTTTAAATCATTTGCATAGCTTTTTTAAAAGATATCTTTTTATTATCATTCGAGCTTGTGACTTCTATTAATTTATTTATGGATTCTTTGTTTTTTAAAGAATCTATACAACATTGCGCAACTAATCTTCTTGGGATTGATCCATTAATTTGAGTATCCTCTTTTGAATAATTTATATTTTCTGATTTAATATCTTCATTTTCCTTTAATCCTCCAGGCCTAATAATAGTCCATTCAAAATTTGAATTGCGTAGAAAGTTTTCACCTAATTTCTTCCAAATAAGAATTAAACCAAATAAGTTTAATGGGTGAAATAATTTACCAGTACAAAGGGAACTAATTAAAATAACTCTTTTAATACCAACTCTTTTGCAACTCTCTAATTGCCTGTATACACCTAATGCATCAACCTTTGCAGGCCCAGTTAAATCTAATGATGCTCTCGCTCCAGTCGCAATTATCAAAGCATCAATATCTTTTAAAGCTTCATCAAGTTCTTCTTTTTTGTCTAATGAAACCCTAATTGTTTCTAAACGCTCTAATCCTGCTGGGACTTTTGAATTCTTTCTGATGATTTGCCTTACTTTATATCCTTTCTTAACTGCTTCTTCGGAAATTCTATAACCTGTTTTCCCCGATGCACCAGTAATTGCTATTTTCATGATTAAAAAACTAATTTAAATATTATATAAATTTCTTAAGGCTTTTTACATATAAATTTCTTTTTTCTTTTGGGATAAAGAGTGCGACATAGATAACATTTTGTTCCATCACAACCTCTTGCTGTACAGTATTCTCTGCCATAAAAGATTATTTGCAAATGTAAGGTATTCCAATCATTAACAGGAAATATTTTTTTTAGGTCTTTTTCTGTTTGAACTACGCTATCTCCATTTGATAGCCCCCATCTTTGTGCCAACCTGTGTATGTGAGTATCTACTGGGAATGAGGGTATTTTAAACACTTGAGACATTACAACTGATGCTGTTTTATGACCTACACCTGGAAGAGATTCAAGTTTCTCAAAAGAATCTGGGACAGTGCCATTATGCTTCTCAATCAATAATTTAGATAAGTTATAAATGTTCTTTGATTTTTGATTAGATAGACCTAAAAACTTTATGTATTTGTAAATGCCATTAACACCTAGCTGCATCATGTTTTCTGGATTATCTGCAACCTTAAATAAGCTTTTTGTTAATTCATTAACCTTCTTATCTGTTGATTGAGCACTTAAAACTACGGCGACTAGAAGTGTATATGCATTTGTATGATCAAGGGGTATTGGAGGCGATGGATATAGCTTTTTTAGCTCCTTGCGTATTATTTCTGCTCTTTCAGATTTTCTCATTAAAATTTAACAAATGAATGGTGTATAAAATTATACAAGAGATATTTTAAGTAAATATTTTCTGCTAATTTAATATATTTAAATAAGAAGAATTTTGTGAAAAATGATGCGTTAATAATTGATGATCTGCATCATAAATATGATAAGCAAGAATATTCAAATTGGATATTAAATGAAATTAACATAAAAATTAAAAAAGGAGAATTATTAGGATTATTAGGCCCTTCTGGTTGCGGAAAAACAACTCTTTTGAGATTAATCGCAGGGTTCGAATATCCATCTAGAGGAAGGATTTCTTTAAATGATAAGGAAATTTCTAGTAGAAAAAAAATTCTTAGCCCTGAAAAAAGAAATATTGGGATGGTTTTTCAAGATTACGCACTTTTCCCTCACTTAACTGTTCTGGAAAATGTAATGTTTGGTTTGAAAAACAAAAAAGATAGATCTAGAGTTGACTATTTATTAAACGTTGTTGGTCTTGATAGTTTTGTTGGCAGGTACCCTCATGAATTGTCTGGAGGCCAAAAACAAAGACTCGCAATTGCTAGAGCTCTTGCTCCTGGGACAAATTTTATTTTATTAGATGAACCCTTTTGTAGTCTTGATATGCATGTCAAACTTAAACTGAGAAGTGAACTTCCAAATATTCTAAGAGGTTGTAACGCAAGTGGATTAATGGTTACTCATGATCCTGAAGAAGCTATGGCGATTTGCGATAAAGTTGCCGTTATGAATGAAGGTGAAATTCATCAAATTGATACACCAATTAATCTTCTAAATAAGCCTAAGACTATTTTTGTTAGTAGTTTTATTTTGGGAAATAATATTCTTAATCTCAAAAAAATTGGTAATTCATTTGTTTCATGTTTAGGTGAAATAAATAGTTCAGGGTTATCAGACAATGCTCATATCAAAAGAATGTCAATTTCGCCTAAATTTCTTTCAATTGAAAAATCAGAATCTGGTAATGCGAATGTAATATCAAAAGAATTTCTTGGAGAATTTCTTATCTATAAAGTTTCTATTAATGAAAACATTTTGAGGGTTAGAACTAATATTAATAATCTCCTAAATAATGGTGATAAATGTTCTCTTTATATAAATAAAAATAGTTATTATTTTTTATATCCTGGTGCACATAAGGTATATATATAAACTTTAATTATAGGCAATTACACTTGCCCCCCTTCCAATTAGAGCATTTTTTCTTTTTACATTTCTTTTTTTTACTTAAATATATTTTATTAGTTAATAGCAGTTCAGAAAAACTGTACTCAAAATTCATTTATAGTATTGCGATTGATTTTCATTATCATATTATTTAATTTAATTTAAAGGATTAATTAATTACTAATTTATACAAAATGTTGTATTATTTAAATAGTTTCTTTTATGAATAATGAATGAGAATAATTTAAAGACAAAAAAATTAATTAATTTTGGTCCATCTGGAAGAGCTGTTGCACAACCAATTGATAAGAGTTTGTTGGATAATATTTTTGAACATCTAACTATGGAAAGATATGCTAATGTTCAATATTTTTCTATATATCTCTGGTTTCAGGAGCGGGATTTAAATGGTTTTGCTTCACATTTTTTAAGTGAATCACAAGGTGAAATGGAACATGCTCAAAAATTTGCAGATTATTTAATTTCAAGAGGACAAAGCGTAAAATTAGATGAACTTCCTGCGCCAGTTCAAACATGGGATTCAATTGAAGATTTAATTTCTTTTTCTTTCAATATGGAAGCTGACTTAACTTCATCTCTACAGCAACTTTATTCCATTTCAGAAAGAATCTCAGATACAAGAACCAACGTATTTTTAGATCCAATTGTAGAGGCACAAACAAAAGCAGAAGATGAATTTGCAAACATACTTGGCAAAGTTAGGTTTGCGTCTAATCAACCTTCTGCAATCTTATTGATAGATAGTGACTTAAAGAAAAAATAAATTACTTTCAAATTTATTTTCATTTAATATCCTTTTGGTTAATTCAACTAGTAAATTAGAAAAATTAATTTTTTCATTAGTATTTTTATTTAAGAGCTCAGCTATTTTATAAATCTCATTTACTCTTTTAAAAATATTTTTGTTTTCAGAAAATAACCTCTCTTTTAATGCTTTATTATGAGTAGTTTTAAATGATTGCTTAATATTTTTTAGTCTATTAGACAATACATCAACTTCCATTAACAAGTTGTTAGTTATTGATTGTGATTCCTTCATGTTTCTATAGTGGTGATGTTTCAATAAAAGAAGGCGCAACACTTACTGTTTGAGTTCCAATTGGAGCTATTAATAACTCAGATGATCTTAATTTTGAAATTAGTCTTGTTGATGTTACGCGTGTTGAGCCGATTAATTCACCTATCCTTTCATGAGTTAACCTAAAAGGTAGTTCACACCATTGACCACATCTTCTTCCTAGACGATTTACAAGTATTGAAAATAAAGCTTGTAATCTTTGTTCCGCATTCCCCAGGTGCCTTATTCTAAGTAGTTGCAAAGTCCACTCATTAACTGCATCGAAACCAATATTTTCATCGATATTTACATTGCTATGAAAAGATAAATCTGTAAGTGCTTCAACGCAGACACCTTCACTACACAAAAGGTCCGTTCTTAATTGATCCCCCGATTGTAAAAATGCGAGTGTCATACCTTCTGTTTCTTCGCATGGACAATAAACTCTTGCTATTCCACTTTCAACTTCTAAGCATGTCCCTTTTGGTCTAGATGAAGGGTCTATTAAAACGGATTGTCCAGTTATTATTCTTACTGATTTTGAAGGAGATTCTCCATAACTATGGAAATTCATTTAATTAAATATGATAATGAGAATTATTATCAATTATGCACCATAAAAATGCTTATTGCAACAGATTCTCATTCTCATAAAATATTTTGAAGCTTTTCTTTACAACGTTCTACAGAATATAATTTAAATAGAATTATTAAAATTTTTTTATTTTAGATGAGCGTAAATAGAGTCTGTTTTAATTGTGGAAGTTCTTCATTTGTTTCAGATCGATCTTTGGGTGGAAAAATAGTTTGTTCTAAATGTGGTTCTTCTATATTTAAAAATAAATCCTCTTCATTGTTAAATAGGAAAAAAATAATTTTTCCTGCTATTGGAATAGCTATCTTTATTATTATTATTTTATCTAGTTAATCTGTTTATGGTCCAAAATCCATTATTTTTAACTACTTCTACATTAATTCCATATAATCTATTAAGATTTTCACTATTTATAACCTTATTTTGATAACCATCAGCGATTATTTCGCCACCTTTTAACATTATTACACGATCATAAATTGTTGTTATCATTGAAATATTATGGGTTACGCATAATATTTTGGTGTTTAATTTTGATAATTCATTAATCTTATCAATTACAAAAAACTTTGATTTATAATCTAAATTTGCAATTGGCTCATCTAAAATTAATATATCAGGTTTTTTGATTAACGCTCTTGCAATAAGAGAAATTTGTTTTTCTCCATCTGATAAATAGGAAAAATTCTTATTAGATAAATTTGATATTTGCATATTTTTCATGATATTTTCAACCTTATACAGATCTCTTTCAGATTTATTTGGGATGTAGCAATATCTTCCAAATAGTCCACTTAAAATTAAATCAAAAACTTTTAGATTAGGATTTACTCTATTTTTAATATCATTATTTACAGTACTTATTCTTTTTCTTAGTTCCCATAAATTTATGAGTTCATTGTCAAATATTTTCAGTTTTGATTCATTAGTTATTACTGGGTATATGTTTCTATTAATTACTTCTATTAAAGATGATTTACCTGAACCATTTGGTCCAATTAATATTACATTCTCTGAATAGGCTATCTTTAAATTTAGATCTTTAATTACTCTAAAGCCATTTTTAAAACAATTTATATTTTTTGCCTCAAACCAAAAGTTATTAACCACTAAAACTTATTGCTCCAAAATATAATCAGTTGAATAGAGCTTAAAATAAATATAAAAAGATAAAGCCAATTCAACCATGAAGGTCTATTTACTTTCTTCATAAATTTATATTATTAACATAAAAAATATCAGCGGCGCAGCAAATCGTACTAATGTTTTTCTTATAATATCAAAATTATTTATAGTTTCTAACTTCTTTATCTCAGGTGGATATTTCAAAATCACTTTGTCATATACATCAAGATTTTGGGTTTTTTTAATATTTTTCCATGGTTCATCTTTATCTTCAGACTTTTTGTACCATTTCCAAAAATAATTTATTATCCTATCTTCTCCCAATAATTTTATTTCATCCTTACTTATAAATCCCATATCGTGATTATATGTTTGTGTTTTTAAAATCATATAATCCTCATTAAATATCTTATAAAAAATTTTTCTTTGAGTCTCTTTAAATAATAAGAGGTTATTAAGTAGTTTATTTTGTAGAAATTTCCTGTAGTGTCTCACTATTACTCTTGCTTTGTTGTTCCCTAGAGGAATGTGATCTAAAACTTGTAAATATCTTGATGAGGAAGGATCGCCTTTGTAAATTAATATCCTTCCTGGTGGTATGTATTTTATCCTGATAAATTCTTTTGTAGGGTCCTTCTTATAATAATAGATACTTTCAATGTATTTGGGATTAATATTAATTTTCTGGTTAAAACTAACTAGAACGTTTTTATTTACATCTTTATCAGGGATTGTATCGCCATGAACCCAAAAGATATGAAGTATATCTAGGTGATTTTCAATAATCCTTGACCAATCACATTTGAAGTCAACTAATACCTCCTCAAAGGCAAAATCCTTATGTGAAAAGCCATTTTTATATAACTCGTAGTTACTTATAGGTGTATCTTCACTTATATTATTTAAATCAGTCTCAGATTTTTTAGAAAAATGTATAAAAATATATCCATTTTTTTTCTGAAGTTTTGTATTGAGATAAATGAATTCTTTTGGCGTAGTTATCGTAGTTATTATCAACTATGTGGCTACATGTTATTCTATCGAGATTTTGGCAACTTCCCCCAGATGAGAACTTAGCTCCATGATATGGACAGGTTATTACTCCATCTGATAATGTTCCTCCAAAAAAGGAGGCCCCTCTATGTGGACAAATATTTTTAATGCACCTAACATTTTCATTTTCATCTCTATAAAGAACAAGGGGCTCATCATAAAGTGAAAAATAATGAAGCTTATTTTTTTTTAGTTCTTTTGAGGGACAAATTGCATACCAACCAAATAAACCTATTTTTAATTCTTTTTGATTTTCTCTAATATCAAACGAGTCAATTTTTACTACCGTTCCTTTTTTAAATGGCTTAAGAACGGTATTAAAGTCTTTTGATTTAAAAAAATTAATTTGTCTGTTTTCCATAAATTAATTTCTTTTTTTTAATTGACTGTTTATCTTTCGGAACTATAACCCAAGTAAATAATCAATTTCTTATAAAACGAAAATTCTCTATCATTTGTAGCAATAATTATTTAGTTCTTGAAAAATATTGAGTCCCTCTCTTATTTATGTATCTTTATTTCATGTTTCTTGTATCTTTTGAGATTCTTTCAAATTTTTTATGTAATCAATAGCATCATCAATATTTTTGTGAAAATTGCACTGGCCGAGATAACAACCTATGAATCTTAAGAATTTTCTCTTGCCGCCACTAATTTCATATCTATGTATTGTCCCTCCATCAATAGGAGCATATATAAGTTCTGGTAATGCCATATTTAATTTTTGTTTATTTCATAATTAAAGAATAATTCATGTTTAAATACATTTCCATAGCCCAATCCATATATTTAATAATTAATTTACTTAAATTATTGAATTTAATTATTTGATATCTGTTAATTATTAAGATGGATTTTACATAATGCCAAAAACAGTATGGCATTTTTAAAAAATTACAAAAAATATTCAAACAAAAAAATATTCATTTAGGTAGTTTTTATATTCAAAGATATTAAATAAATTCTATGGTATGTAAATTTTTAGTTTCTATAAATTTTAATAAAACATTGTCATCATAGTTAAATTCTCAATTATATTAAATCTGCAATTTATTTAATATTATGATCAAAAGAGTTTTTACGATATTTATTTTAACTTTGTTTTTTATGTTTAATAGCCCAGTTTACTCATTAGATACTTCCTCAAAAACTATCGAAAAGTATACTAAAAAGATTTCTAATAAATTTACTAGAACTTATTGCAACACTACCAAATTCGGCATTTCTAATGAAGGAGCTTTGGCCTTTGCTGTTGGAGAGACTAATAAGGAATTTAGAAATAATAAACTCAATAATTTGATAGATTATTCACAACTAAAAAATTCAATAGTTAATGATATAAAAAATAATTGTCAGGTTTATGATTTTGATATAAGTAATTTAGAAAATTTAAAATTTAATTAAAAAAAATTATAATTGTTAAAGTATTATTTTTTACCTATCCAATCATTAGGTTTCTCCATCATCCACTCAAAAACCCCCTTCGCATCTAAGTTTTTAGATGCATAAACAAA
>CACGHR010000039.1 GCA_902572915.1 uncultured Prochlorococcus sp. | reverse complement strand
ACGGTAGTTTCACAAAATACAGTTGGTATATTTTTATTTTTTACTATGTAAATTGTTCTTGCCATTCTTTTTGGTGTAATTTGACTTTCAGCATTAACTGGCCATAAATAAACTTCCTTTAGTCCATAATCACTGGCAAGGTATGAAAATGCACCTTCACAACTTACTAGATACTTCCTATCTTCATCTAAGTTATTAATAAAAAGTGAGAATTCTTTATCTAATTTAGAAAGTTTATCTTTATAGATTTTTCCATTTTCTTCAAATAATTCTCTTTTGGATGGCCTCAATTCTGATAAAGATTTCACGAGAATATCCACGTAAAGCATTCCTCTTTTCGGGGAAATCCAGGCATGTGGGTTAGGTTTCCCTTTATAAAGATCTTCATTAATAAATATTGGATCTAAATCTTCAGCAATAGTAATTCTTTTTATTTTTAAATTAGAAACAAATTTTTCTGCCCATAATTCAAATCCAAATCCATTATCAACAAAAACAAAAGCGCTAGAGGCTTTTACCAAGTCGCTCGGAGATGGTTGGTAACCATGAACTTCAACTCCAGGTTTAGTTATTGATCTAACCAAAAAATCATCTTTAGTGACATTATTAATTATGTCCGCCAAAACAGTAAAACTTGTTATTATTACTTCTTTATTTTCATTTTCTCTTGATATCTGCTTACAGGATCCTGAAGTAATCGAAATTAAAAATAATAAACTTAAAAAAAGAATTTTTTTTCTCATATTTTAAATTCATCCTCAGATCATGAAACAAAAGATAGTTTCAAAAGTGATTTTCTAAGATCAAAAATAAATCCTTTCCAATTTATTTTTTCTTTTTCAAAAGCTTTTTCAACAATTTTCTCAGAATTTTTCTTTATAAAATCCAAATCAGGTTCTTCTACTCCTTTTGTTATTGCCATAAAATCTGCCAAAGAAGTTGATAATACTCTTGTTAAATAAGCAGCACTTACAGCCTGAAATGTTCCAGAGACAAGCCAATTTGGGCCATGTAATTTTGTTATCCCAATTAGAGTCTGTCCACTCCATTCAATAACTCCTTGGGCAAGTGCTGCCTTTAAAATCTCTTTAGATACTTTATCTAAAATTTCTGGAGACCAATTACATCCCCATATAGACTTAATTTCTTTAATCATTAAAGAATTTAACACTGTCATTGCCATAACATCAATTGATGGGATAGGGGATAAGAAAACAGAAGTAGCTACAAGAATTTGATTTTTTCTTTGTATTCCATTTAACTGCATTCTTCTTATTCCCTCAATTTCAGATTGCCAACAAACATGTAGTTCTTTCAAGAGCCTTTTTTTTGTATTTTCAATATTTTTTGTTGAACTTATAAAAAACTTCCTTAAAGAAAAAGGTATATTTGCTATTTCATTTTTACTTACATCAAAAGAAATTATTTTATTAATTAAATCACTTGAAATTTGAGACTTAAGTTCCTCTATCTGATTTTTGCCTTCTATTTCGTTAGAAGTTAGAGCAACTAACCAAATTGGCATATTTTTTGGAAATTTTTCCAGCCACAAAAAATCATTTGCCGACAAAGGTAAATTTATAAAATACAGAATTGCATCGCTATTCAAAGCCTTTTTTGGAAAACTTTCAGAAGAATTATATTTAGGCAGTTTTTCGTACAAATCAAAGTCAAACTTATCTGCTTTAAAAAGACTCCTCAAAACAACTTGACTAATGTCATATTCTTTCTGTCCAATGCAACTTATCTTTTCTTTATCAGATTTATTAATAATTAATTCAAGTGTTTTTTGTCTTTTTGAATTCTGTTTCTCTAAATCGTTTGTTGCTTCAAGTTCTTCAAAAAAATTTAAATCTTCATTACAAAGGTTTATCCAACCATCTAAGCTGCTTGGCTCATTAAATTTAGGCTTGTCATTCTTCAAATAAAAATATCCTCCCAAACACAAAACAAAAAATCCTATTGATCCTCCTGCAAAATTAATTAAGTCACTAACGAACCACTCTCCTAAACCTAACAAAAACAAAATAATTAGAAAATTTTTTTTGGGAAACTTTATTAAAACTTTCAAAAGGTTGTCTTTACTAATATCAAACACGATGCATTATTTCTCTAATTCCATTTTAATGCAAGTTGTGGATGAAAAAAAGCAAAATTACATAACTCGTTAAATTAATAGATAAGAATTTAAGACTTTTAAAAAGACTTTTTGCATAGCTAGATGCTAAGTTAATAGACTATTTAAATAATTAAGAAACATCAAGATGTCTAATTCAAATTTCAGCAATAATCCTAGACAAGAAAATTTCAGAGGTCGTTCTAATAATGAAAGATCTAATTTCAGAGATAGATCTGTTGGCAGACGAGATGGAGGTGGATTTCGAATAAGATTGAGCGATAACGAAATGAAAGCGGTTAAATCGATACAAGAAACATTTCAACTAAGATCTACTGTCGCAGTTCTTGGTTTCTCAGTTAGAACACTAAGCGAAATGATCAAAGACGAAAAACTAATCAAATCCATAACAGAATATGCAAAAAATAATAAAAACTCTTCTACCAATAGACAACCTCAAAACTCTATTGAAGAAAACGCAAAAACAGCTCCTGACCCTTTTGCAAGACCTGTTAAAAGTATATCGAATGAAGAAATACAATCTAGCGAAGTAGAAGAGGATGGCAAATAAAAAAAGGATTCTTTCGGGAGTTCAACCAACTGGTGATTTACATATAGGAAATTGGCTTGGAGCAATCAATAATTGGGTCACACTTCAAGATCAATATGAAACTTTTCTATGTGTAGTTGATTTGCATGCAATAACTGCCACATATAATCCCGACGAGTTATCTAAGAACACTCTCTCTACAGCAGCTTTGTACATTGCTTGTGGAATAAACCCCCAAATATGTTCAATTTTTGTCCAAAGTCAGATTTCTGCACATGCAGAACTTTGTTGGATATTAAATTGCATGACACCTATGAATTGGATGGAAAGAATGATTCAATTTAAAGAAAAATCCATACAACAAGGGAACAATGTATCAATTGGATTGTTTGACTATCCAATCCTCATGGCTGCAGATATTCTTCTATACGACGCAGACTTCGTACCAGTAGGGGAAGATCAAAAACAACATCTTGAACTTGCCAGGGATATTGCACAACAAAGAATTAATGCCAAATTTAGTAAAGATAAAAATATTTTAAAAATCCCTCAGCCAATAATCATGAAGAATGGTTCAAAAATAATGAGTTTAATTGATGGTTCAAAAAAGATGAGTAAAAGTGATCCGAACGAAGGCAGTAGGATCAATTTGTTAGATACTCCTGAAATAATCACTAAGAAAATAAAGAGAGCAAAAAGTGACAGTTATATTGGAATAGAATTTAATAATCCTGAAAGAGCTGAATCTAAAAATCTTCTGATGATTTATTCAATATTATCTGGCAAAGAAATTTCTCAATGCGAAAATGAATTCTCCGAGACTGGATGGGGGACATTTAAACAATTAATTACGGAACAACTCATAGAATCTTTAGAACCTATTCAGGAAAAATATAAAGTCTTAATTAATGATCCATATCAATTAAATAATATTCTTAAAGAAGGGAAAGAAAAAGCTGAAGATTTAGCAAATCAAACACTAAAAAGAGTTAAATCTAAACTTGGATTTTTTGAAATGGAGAAATAAATTATGCCAGTAATTACATTACCTGATGGTTCAAAAAAGGTTTTCGAAAAATCTGTAACGATTCTAGAAATTGCTCAGAGTATAGGCGCTGGATTAGCCAAAGCAACAATTGCTGGGAAAGTAAATAATGTTCTTATTGATGCAACTCTTCCTATAGAAAAGGACGCCGAAGTCGTAATAATCACCTCAAAAGACAAAGAGGGAGTTGAGATAATTAGACATTCTTTTGCACATCTTATTGGTCATGCAGTTAAACAAATTTACCCAAATATAAAAATGGCCATAGGTCCTGTAATTGAAGATGGATTTTACTACGATATTTTTTCAGAATATAGATTTACGCCTGATGACTTAAACAAAATTGAAGAACGAATTAATAAATTAATAAAAACAAATTATGATGTTGAGATTTTGCAAGTTTCTAAAAAAGAAGCTATTAAAACTTTTAAAGAAAGAGATGAAACTTTTAAATTAAAAATTATTGAAGAGATTGAGGATAAAGGGCTCATAAATTTATATAAGCATGAAGAATATATTGATATGTGTAGGGGACCTCACGTCCCAAACACAAGACATCTTAGACACTTTAAATTACTTAAATTATCAGGTTCATATTGGAGAGGTAATAGTGAGAATGAATCATTACAAAGAATATATGGAACTGCATGGGCAAAAGAGAAAGAACTCAATGAATATTTGACGAGAATTGAAGAAGCCGAAAAAAGAGATCATAGAAAACTTGGAAAAAAACATTCCCTTTTTTATATATCAGAAGAATCTCCAGGAATGATTTTTTGGCAACCTGATGGATGGACAATCTACCAAGTGCTTATGAAGTATATAAGAGAAATACTTAAGAAAAATAACTATCAAGAGATAAGAACTCCACAAGCCGTTGACAGGTCACTTTGGGAGAAATCAGGACATTGGGAAAAGTTTAGAGATGATATGTTCACAACCTCCTCAGAAAATAGAACCTATGCAATAAAACCGATGAACTGTCCATGCCATGTTCAAGTATTTAATCAAGGTTTAAAAAGTTATAAGGATTTACCTATTCGTCTTGCTGAATTTGGTTCATGCCATAGAAATGAACCTTCAGGAGCATTGCACGGCCTAATGCGAGTAAGAAATTTCACACAAGATGATGCACATATATTCTGCACAGAAGAGCAAATTCAAGAAGAGGTATCAACTTTTATAGATCTTGTTTTCGAGGTTTATAAAACTTTTGGTTTTGATGAAATTATTATCAAATTATCTACTCGTCCTGAAAAAAGAGTAGGCAGCGATGATATTTGGGATAAATCAGAAGAGGCTCTTACCAAAGCATTGAACGATAAAAATTTGAAATGGGAACTACAACCGGGAGAAGGAGCTTTTTATGGTCCCAAAATTGAGTTCTCATTAAAAGACTGTCTTAATAGAGTTTGGCAATGTGGAACTATTCAAGTTGATTTTTCAATGCCAATGAGACTTGATGCAACTTTTGTAGATATAAATAATGAAAAAAGAAATCCAGTAATGCTTCATAGAGCAATTTTAGGATCCTTTGAAAGATTTATCGGAATCTTAATTGAACAATATGAGGCGAAATTTCCAATATGGCTTGCTCCTTATCAAATAATATTATTAAGTATTACTGATAGAAATATAGAAAAATGTCAAGAATTTAATCAATTTTTGAATATCAAAGGATACCGATCAAAAGTTGATATAAGGAATGAAAAAATAGGATATAAAATAAGGGAGGCAACTCTTGGGAGAGTTCCTTTGATTGCAGTTATTGGAGATAAAGAAGAGGAAATTGATTCAGTCGCCTTAAGAGCTTTGGATGGAACAAATTTAGGAATTTTCGATTTACCTAATCTATACAAATTAATGGATGAATTAATACAAAAAAAAGGTAGAACAGAATAATTTCAAATAGATGAATTTTCTAGCTTGTGATTTAGGCGGGACCAAGGTTCTATTGGGAATATTTAAAAAAGATATAAATGATGATTCTCCCAAGTTAATTTTCAAAAAGAAATATTTATCTTATGAGTGGGATTCTTTTGAACTAATTCTAGAAGATTTTCTTAAAAATCAATGCAAAAACATTACTCATCCTTCTTCTGCATGTTTTGCCGTAGCTGGTCCTTTATCTAATAACAACGCAAAAATAATTAACTTGTCATGGGATATTTCTGGAAATGCATTACAGAATAAATTTAATTTTAAAAGCTGCGAACTAATAAATGATTTCGCAGTGCAAATTTATGGAATACCTTTCTTAAAGAAAAATCAATATTCTATTATTCAAAATGGGATGCATTCTGAAGGTGTAAATAATGATTTACATGCCATTGTTGGAGCAGGAACTGGTTTGGGTATTGCAAGAGGCATAATATCAGGAAGTGAAGTAAAAGTTTTAGCTAGTGAAGGAGGTCATGTTGAATTCTCCCCAAAGTCAAAATTAGAATGGGAATTAAGGAATTGGCTTAAAAATTACTTAAAAGTTGAGAGGATATCTTGCGAAAGAATTGTTAGCGGTACTGGTTTATCAAGAATTGCCGAATGGAGACTAAGCAAACCTGATGCCCAAAACCATCCTCTACAAAAATATTTAAAAGAAATTAAAATTTCTGATAGTTCAAGAAAAGAACTACCTGAAAAAATTTGCCATTTTTCTAAAGAAGGGGATCAGTTAATGATTGAAGTTGAGAGGATATGGTTAGGAGCTTATGCCTCTTTATTGGGAGACATTGCTCTTCAAGAATTATGCTTTGGCGGATTATGGATTTCTGGAGGGACCGCACCAAAACATTTCAAAAACTTTAAATCAGTTTTATTTATGAAACAATTTTTCGATAAGGGAAGATTAAAAGATATTCTTAAAACAATACCTATGAGAGTAATTTTAGATGAAGAGTTTGGACTTTTTAGTGCAGCCTGCAGAGCAAAAATGCTTTTAAAAAACTCAGTAAAAAAATGGCTATTCCTGAAGTAGGTAAAAAAATAAGGGTAACTGTACCTTCCACAACTGCTAATTTAGGGCCCGGATTCGATTGTCTTGGCGCAGCATTAGATTTATATAATGAGTTTATTTTTAAAAGAATTGAAGGTGGTGGAGGTAGATTTGATTTAATAATGGAAAGTACAGATGGTAATCATTTAAGAGGAGGACCTGAAAACTTAGTTTTTAGAGCTGCTCAGAAAGTATGGGAGAGCGCAAATATGAATCCTTTTGCACTTGAAGCAAGAGTTAAATTAGCAGTGCCACCTGCACGCGGACTTGGAAGTAGTGCTACAGCAATAGTTGCTGGACTAATCGGAGCAAATGCGATAATGAACTCTCCATTGCCCAAAGAAAAACTCCTTGAACTTGCCATTGATATAGAGGGTCATCCTGATAATGTAGTTCCCTCTCTCCTAGGCGGGCTCTGTTTGACAGCCAGGTCGTCCTCTCAAAGATGGAGAATCATTAGATGTGAATGGCACGATTCCATTAAAGCTGTTGTAGCAATACCTGCGATTCGTTTAAGCACAAGTGAAGCGAGAAAGGTTATGCCCAAGAATGTACCTATATCTGATGCAGTAACAAATATGGGGGCACTTACTTTGTTACTAAATGGCTTAAAAGTAGGAAATGAAGAACTAATAAAAGAGGGAATGTTTGATAAGCTACATGAACCCTACAGATGGAAACTTATTAAAGGTGGACTAGAAGTCAAAGATGCTGCATTACATGCAGGTGCACTTGGTTGTGCAATAAGTGGGGCTGGACCAAGTATCTTAGCTTTGTGCAAGGAAGAGAATGGTAAAAATGTTAGTCAAGCCATGGTAAAAGCATGGGAGAAGGCAGGTGTAGCTAGTAGAGCACCATTCTTAAACCTTCAAACAACAGGCAGCCAATTTAGCACTATCTCTGGTAAGTAGTTTTACTTAGGCATTTTTAATGTTATAGTCTCAAGCTAGTACAACTTCAACTAGAATAAAAAAATTATTCATTACATAAATGAATTTAGAATCTTTTCCTTGGCTATCATCTATTGTTTTACTACCTTTAATTGGGGCATTAATAATGCCTTTCTTAAGTTCTAAGGAAGGAGAAGATAATAAACTCCCTAGAAATATCTCATTAAGTTTTTTATTTATAGATTTTTTACTAATAATCGGCGTCCTTTTCCAGAAATTTAATACTACAGATAGCACTTTGCAACTGGTAGAGAGAGCTTCTTGGTTACCTTCAATAGGATTAGAATGGTCTCTTGGTGTTGATGGATTATCCGCTCCTTTAGTAGCCTTGAGTGGGTTAATTACATTTTTATCAGCTGCTGCAAGTTGGAAAATTAAGAAAAAATCTAATTTATATTTTGCTCTTTTATTAGTCCAAGCATCAGCACAGGCTCTAGTTTTTCTTTCTCAAGATTTCCTATTATTTTTCTTAGCCTGGGAACTTGAATTGGTTCCGGTATATCTTCTTATTGCAATTTGGGGAGGAAAAAAGAAATTATATGCTGCCACTAAATTCATTCTTTATACGGCTTTAGCCTCTTTATTAATACTCATAAGTGGTTTAGCAATTGCATTGAGTGGTGATACCTTTACATTAAATATTACCGATTTAACCAATAAACATGTAACAGGTAGCTTAGCCTTATTATCTTATTTGGGATTTTTAATTGGTTTTGGAGTAAAACTTCCTATCTTCCCATTACATACTTGGTTGCCAGATGCGCATGGAGAGGCTAATGCACCAGTTTCAATGTTACTCGCCGGAATACTTTTAAAAATGGGAGGCTACGCTCTCTTAAGATTCAATGTTCAAATACTTCCTGAAGTACATCTACAAATTGCACCTGCATTAATTATTCTTGGAATCATTAATATAATTTACGGAGCACTAAATGCATTTGCACAAGATAATGTCAAAAGGAGAATTGCATGTAGCTCAGTGAGTCATATGGGTTTCGTTCTCCTAGGGATTGGAGCAGTGGATGCTTTAGGGATAAGCGGAGCAATGCTTCAAATGATC
>CACGHR010000038.1 GCA_902572915.1 uncultured Prochlorococcus sp. | reverse complement strand
CAAAAAGAACAACATAAAAGAGGAAATATTGCCGTCTTACATTTAAATCCATGCAAAGATTTATCTAAAGCCAATCAAATAATGAAAGAAAACAATTGTAGTGAGATTTTGTGGGTTAAATAAGCCCTTAAAAAAATATATTTAGGTTTTTAAATTCATATATTGTTCGGACAATACTCCTAATTAAACTTGATTAACTAGTTTTTAGGAAATAGTATTTAATATGTTTGATTTTTTTTAAATGGAAAAAGGTGAAATTCGTATTAATACTGAAAATATTTTCCCAATTATCAAGAAAGCAGTCTATTCTGACCATGAAATCTTTTTAAGAGAACTTGTTAGTAATGGTGTTGACGCAATAAGTAAAAGAAGAATGGCATCTATGGCAGGCGACTGCGAAAATACGGAAGAAGCTCAAGTAAAAATATCAATTGATCGTGAAAAAAATACACTAACAATTTCTGATAATGGAATTGGAATGAACGATGAAGAAATTAAGAAGTATATAAACCAAGTAGCATTCTCTAGCGCAGAAGAATTTCTAACAAAATACAAAAAAGATAATGATGAATTTATAGGGCATTTTGGACTTGGTTTTTATTCAAGTTTCATGGTGGCAGATAAAGTTGATATATTAACTAAATCAGCAATTGGAGAATCAAAAGCTTTCAAATGGTCTTGTGATGGATCGCCAAATTTTACGTTAGAGGAGTCAGAAAGAGAGACCATTGGCACAGATGTAATTCTTCACCTACTTGACGAAGAAAAAGAGTTTATTGAACCTGAAAGGATTAAATCATTAATAAAAAAATATTGTGATTTTATGCCAATAGATGTCTTATTAGAAGGTGAGACAATTAATAAGAAAAATCCTCCTTGGAGAAAACAACCTAGTGAATTAAAAGATGAAGATTATATTGAGTTGTATAAATACCTTTATCCTTTTCAGGGAGATCCACTCTTATGGATTCATCTAAATACTGATTATCCATATGACATACAAGGGATATTGTATTTCCCTAAGTTGTCAGGTAGAGCAGATTGGGAAAAGGGAGAAATTAAACTATTTTGTAATCAAGTATTCGTAAGCGATTCAATTAAAGAGATTGTACCAAAATATCTTTTACCTCTAAGAGGAGTAATTGACTCTACAGATATACCACTAAATGTTAGTAGAAGTGCATTACAAACAGATAGAAAAGTAAGATCTATATCATCATTTATTTCAAAAAAAATCGCCAATAAACTGAAGGATTTGATAAAAAATTCTCCAGAATTTTATGCAGAAATTTGGGATTCTATCTCTGCTTTTATTAAAATTGGTGCTATCGAAGATGAAAAATTTGCTGATTTAGTTGATAACAGTATAATTTTTGAAACAATTATAAATTCGGAGAAAGACGTAACTAAAGATATTGAAAATAAGTCACTTATCAAATCAAATGATAAATATTTCACTACTCTGGCAAATTACAAAGAAAGAAATAATATAAATGATTCTAAGAAAATAATTTACTGTTCAGATTCGATTGCTCAGTCAAGCGCATTAAATATCTGCTTATCTGATAACAAAGAAGTTATTAAATCAGACCCCTTAATTGATGCACAATTTCTTCCTTGGTTAGAAAGTAAAAACGAAGATTTTCAGTTTCAAAGAGTTGATTCAGAAATAAATGATCTAGAAGATAAAGAATCTAAAGAAATTGTAGATAAAGATGGCAAATCTAATACAGAAAATCTTAGAGATACGATTGTAAAAGCACTTAACAATGAGAAAGTAACAGTTAAAGTTCAGTCACTTTCAAGTAAAGGTGCACCACCTGCGATGATCTTACTTCCAGAGCAAATGAGAAGAATTAATGATATGGGTGCTTATATGGAACAAAAGATGCCTGGCTTACCTGAATATCATGTGCTTTTAATTAACAAAGAACATCCTCTAATTATTGGTCTTAATAAAATTACAAGCAATAAAATAATTATTGGTAAAAAAGACCCTATAGAAAATCCATTGGCATCTAAAATTGCAAATCATGTTTACGATATGGCTAAACTATCTGTTGGTGGATTAGATCAAGAACAGATTATTAATTTACAAAATAATAACGCCGAATTAATTTCAGAATTGCTTAATTCAACAAATTGAGTCGTGTGTTAAAATTTTTGTAGATATAACCAAAAATATGTCAAGAGTTTGCGAACTGACTGGAGCAAAAGCTAATAATGGGATGGCTGTAAGTCACTCACATATTCGTACAAAAAAATTGCAACAAGTTAATCTTCAAAAAAGGAGACTTTGGTGGGAAGAAGGTAAAAAATGGGTAAATATAAAAATTAGTACCAAAGCACTAAAATCAATACAAAAAGTGGGATTAGATAAATTTGCCAAATCAAATGGAGTTGATTTAAAAAAATTCTAAATTTGATGAGAAATTTAGTTGTAAGTATATTAATACCATTAATTCTTTTATTTAATTTTAATTCAGCAATAGCTTTTGACTTTGCTCCAGAAATAGGGGATATTGCTCCAAGCTTTCAATTAGAAGGTTTTAATAAAAACATAAAATCAAAAAAAATATGGGAATTAAATGATTTCCAAGGTAAGTGGCTTGTTATGTATTTTTATCCAAAGGACTTTACTGCAGGTTGCACTATTGAAGCTAAAGGTTTTTCTGAATTGAAAAAAGATTTTTCAAAATATAATGCCGAAATTGTTGGTATTAGTGCTGATAATCAAGATTCTCATGAAAGTTTTTGCAGCGAGAAATCCATAAACTACACTTTATTATCTGATCCTGAAGGAATTATTAGCGATAAATATGGTTCTTGGATTCCTCCATTTTCAGATAGAAATACTTTTTTAATTTCTCCAGGAGGGAAAATCTCTTATAGGTGGATAAGTGTTCTACCTATAAACCATGCTAAGGAAGTACTTAACGTACTAAAGAAAAAAATTTAATATTTTGCACGAACTATCATTTGGAACTTGGTTAATACATATCTCTTCTGTTATTGAATGGATATTTACAATCTTTGTCATATACAAAATTTCTACATATGAAAAATATAATTTATTTTTTTGGTTAAGCTTAGCTATGGTCCCAAATTTAATAGGAGCCATGTGCGCTATAACTTGGCATATTTATGATAATCAAGATGTATTGTATGGATTAGTTACACTTCAAGGGATATTTACATTTATTGGAAATTCAACATTAGCCCTAGCATCATTTACTATTTTTAAAAAGAAAGAGACTTATGAATGATTCATTTATAAAATTTATAGAAAAATTAGCTTCAATTGACAATACAGCATTGTTCGCAGCATCTATATTTCCATATGCAATCTTTTTGTTTTACTTATATAAAATTAAATCTTTGAATAAATTTGTAAAAACAGGTTATTCCTTAACAGTTTTATTTGTGTTTATAACAATAGTAATTTCTATCTTCACCTTAAATTACTACGATAAAACTCTTGTTGAAGTTGATTTTCTGCATGGTTCAGCAGAATCCTTCTTAACCCTAAGCGATTTTGTCATATTGTTTGGTTTTATAAGGATGTTAAGTAAATTAGAAGTAAACAACTCTTAAGACCTTTAACAATTTTGTGTTTTTTAGGTAAAAGTATTAGAGAATATATAAAAATAACGAACTTTTTATGTTTACTACATTATTTGCAGCTGCTTCTGCTCCAGCAACATTTGAATGGTCACCAAAGTGTGCCATTGTAATGATTGCATGTAATGTTTTTGCTTACGCAATTGCTAGAGCAACTATTAGAAAACCTAATGAAGGTTTTGAAATCCCTAATTCAAAATTTTATGGTGGGTTAAGTCACGCCTCAGTTGTAGGTGCTAATTGCTTAGGTCATATTTTTGGAATTGGAGCAATCCTAGGATTAGCATCACGTGGTGTTTTATAAAAATTTATTTATTAAATTTTTAATTATTAAACTTAAATTTCTTAATTATTTTATTTGCCATCTGATCAGGCATAAGACCTAATTTTTCTTTACTCTGATCAGGTGAAGCATGATCAACTAAAACATCAGGTATACCTATTCTGTACACAGGAATGCTTAGTTCATTATCGTTAAATAATTCAACTATTGCTGAACCAAATCCACCGATTAAGGTTCCCTCTTCCATCGTTACTACTTTTTGAATCCTACTTGCTAATGGCATAATAAGATTTTTATCGATAGGTTTCACAAATCTTGCATTAACAATACATGCATTAATGTTATTACTTTTCAGTATCTCAGATGTTTCAATAGCTGATGCGACCATAGAACCATAAGCAATAATTAAAACATCTTCTCCTTCTTCGAGTATTTCAGCTTCGCCAATATTTAAAGGTTCCCAACCCTCATCCATTACAGCCACTCCTAATCCAGAACCTCTTGGTATTCTTAGAGCTGTTGGTCCTTTGTGGTTAATTGATGTTATTAACATTCTCTGTAATTCAGCCTCATCTTTTGGAGCCATTAGTATAAAGTTAGGAATAGATCTCATATAACTAATGTCATATTGACCTTGATGCGTAGGACCGTCAGCTCCAACTATGCCAGCCCTATCAAGTACGAACGATACAGGTAAATTTTGTATCCCTACATCATGAATTAATTGATCGAAAGCACGTTGAAGAAAAGTACTATAAATAGCTACAACAGGTTTAAGACCATCGCACGACATTCCTGCCGCAAGAGTAACTGCATGTTGTTCTGCTATTCCTACATCGATATATTGATCTGGGATATTTTTTTGCAATATATCTAAACCAGTACCTGTAGCCATTGCAGCTGTAATGCCAACCACCTTGCTATCTTGTTCACATATTTTCAATAAGGTTTGGCCAAATATTTTACTATAACTAACGGGCTTAGGTTTCCTTGATGGAATAGATTTCCCAGTTGTCAGATCAAATGCGGACTGTGCATGATATCCAACCTGATCAGCTTCTGCATAAGGGTAACCCTTCCCTTTTGTAGTGACTACATGAACGAGTACAGGTTTTTTAAGTTTATGAGCAGCGTTAAAAGTATTAACTAAATTTCCAATATCATGACCGTCTATTGGACCCATGTAAGTAAATCCAAGTTCTTCAAAAACAGCACCAACCTTTGGTACCGCTAGTCGTCTAACGCTTCCTTTAATATTTTTTAGTTCTTCTGGAAAATCCTTACCAATTAAGGGAATATTTTTTACACTTTCTTGAACACTATCGGATAAAAATTGCAAAGGGGGACTAACTCTTACCTTATTTAAGTAAGATGAAAGGGCTCCAACTGGAGGTGAAATAGACATATCATTATCGTTTAATACTACAACTAAAGGAGTATTTGGTAAGTGACCTGCATGATTTATAGCTTCTAATGCCATTCCTCCAGTTAACGCTCCATCTCCAATAATAGCCACACATTTATAATTCTCACCTTTTCTGTCTCTTGCCATTGCCATTCCTAAAGCAGCAGAAATAGAAGTGCTTGCATGTCCAGCACCAAAATGATCAAATTTACTTTCACTTCTTTTAAGATATCCAGCTACACCATTTTGTTGCCTAAGGGAATCAAATTGACTGAAGCGCCCTGTTATTAATTTGTGAGGATAACCTTGATGTCCTACATCCCAAACAACTTTATCGAAATCAAGATCAAGTGTTTGATATAAAGCCAATGTCAACTCAACTACACCTAATCCAGGTCCAAGATGTCCACCACTAGTAGAAACTACCTGAAGATGTCTTTCTCTAATTTGACAGGCAATTTCCTCTAATTGTGAAACTGTTAAGCCATGTAGTTCATTTGGATGACTTAACTCACTTAAAAGCATTGAAAAAAAATTGGTATCTACCTAATCTAAAACGTCGAGGTGCAAAATGAGTATTTTTTTTGAAATAGATCATGTAATGTTTTATTAGATTAATAATTAATGCTAAAAATATATATATGAATGATTATTTTGAAAAAATACTTCAAGCTGAAGTCTATGAAGTAGCAAAAAAAACACCATTAGAGAAAGCTCATAATTTGAGTAATAAACTTAATAATGAAGTTTTTCTAAAAAGAGAAGATCTTCAAGATGTATTTTCATTCAAAATAAGGGGTGCATATAACAAAATGAGTAAGCTCTCTGAATCACAGCTTGCTCAGGGAGTTATCACTTCAAGTGCTGGCAATCATGCTCAAGGGGTTGCACTTAGTGCTCTTAAGCTGGATTGCCAAGCAACTATATTAATGCCCATTACAACACCTCTAGTGAAAGTTAATGCCGTAAAAAATTTGAAAGCAAAAGTTATATTATATGGTGACAATTATGATGAAACATACAAAGAGGCAATAAGGATTAGCCAAGAAAGAAATTTATGCTTTATACATCCATTTGACGATCCAGATGTAATAGCAGGACAAGGAACTATAGCTATTGAACTTGAACAGCAATTAAAGGACAAACCTTATGCAATTTATATTGCTGTGGGTGGTGGTGGATTAATATCAGGAATATCCTCTTACATTAAAAAAATATGGCCTGAAGTAAAAATAATTGGCGTAGAACCTGAAGATGCAGACGCTATGACAAAATCGTTGGAAGAATCAAAAATTGTGGAATTATCCTCCGTCGGTCAATTTGCAGATGGAGTAGCAGTAAAAAAAATTGGTAAAAATACTTTTGATATCGCTAGAAAATATATAGATAAGATGATTAGGGTTAATACTGATGAAATATGTGCTGCTATAAAAGATGTTTTTGAGGATACTAGATCAATACTAGAACCAGCAGGAGCGTTATCAATTGCAGGAATGAAAAAAGATATTTTAAATTCTAATCATTCAAATAGAAAAATGGTTGCGATTGCATGTGGTGCGAATATGAACTTTGAGAGGCTTAGATTTGTTGCAGAAAGAGCAGAACTTGGAGAGTGTAGAGAAGTAATGATGGCTGTTGAAATTCCTGAACGTGCTGGAAGTTTAATTGATTTTTGTAAGTTACTTAATAATAGAAATTTAACTGAATTTAGCTATAGGATGTCAAATTCTAAAAATGCCCAGATCTTTGTAGGAGTTCAAGTCTATGGGTTAAATGATAAAAATAATCTTTTAAATGAATTTAGAAACTCGGCATATCCATTTATTGACATAAGTGATGATGAATTATCTAAAAATCATCTCAGACATATGGTAGGTGGAAGATTACCAGCGAATTTTAAACAGGTGGATAATAGTAACTTTGTTGAGCTTTTATACAGATTTGAGTTTCCTGAAAGACCTGGAGCATTAATAAATTTCTTAAATAATATGAAATCTAATTGGTCTATAAGCGTATTTCACTATAGGAATTATGGTGCTGATGTAGGGAAAATAGTTATTGGAGTTTTAATAGATAGAAATGAAATTTTAGATTGGAATAAATTTGTAAGAATTCTTGGCTATAAATTCTGGGACGAGACTCAAAACGATACATATAAATTATTCCTTGGTGCATCAGATTAATTTAAGGTATCTTAGGTAAGATTTCGGTAATAAAAAATCAATCAATCTGATCTGAATACCATGCCAATATCTGATATAGATCTAGTTACTAAAGTTGAAGCTGTTCTATATTTGAAAGGTAGACCCATAACAAAAAAGGATCTGTCAGAAATTACTAATTCTGATATCAACTCAATAAATGATGCCATTAATGATCTAAAAAATAAATACACTAATCCAAAATCAGCTATTGAATTAAATGAAAATAATAACAGTTTTTCTCTCGAACTAAAATCTAGTCTTAATGAATTCGTTGATGATTTACTTCCTTCTGATTTAAAAACATCCGAATTAAGAACTTTGGCAACAATTGCGATCAAAAAAAAGATCCTCCAATCAGATCTTATAGTTCTTCGAGGTTCAGGAGCATATGATCATATCAAGGAATTATTAGACAAAAAGCTAATTGTTAAACGAAAGCAAAAAGATGGTAGATCATATTGGTTGTCATTATCAGAAAAGTTTTTTCAAACCTTTGCGGTAAGTAATGAATATCTTTCTCACATAGGCAGCCACAAAAAGTAAATGTTAATATAAACCTATGAACGCAGACATTTTAAAATTAATCTTTGGTATTCTTGGTGATACACTGAGAATCTACTCTTTTTTATTGATCATAAGAGTTCTATTAACCTGGTTCCCAAGTATTGACTGGAGTAATGGTATATTATCAGCACTATGTTCAATTACAGATCCATATTTAAATATTTTTAGAGGAGTAATACCTCCAATAGGTGGTTTGGATATATCCTCAATACTTGCTTTTTTACTCTTAAATTTCCTCCAAAGCCAATTTTATAATTTATCTTACATGTAAATTATTTTAATAAAGCATTATTTATCTATCATCACCTGATCCTGATATCATATTTTTAGCTGATCTTTTTTTTAATTTTTCTAAATTTAGTGATGCGACATCCTCCAAATCGAGGTTTAACTCTGTGCAAAGATTCGATATATACCATAAAACATCTCCTAATTCTTTTTTAATTCCTAATATTGATTCATCATCAAAAACTCCTTTTTTGTCCCTAATTACCTTTTTAACTTTTTCTGCAACTTCACCAGCTTCACCAACCAAACCAAGAGTAGGATAAATATTATTTGACCCTAAATTTGGGTATTTAGCTGTTTCTCTTGCTTTTTTCTGATAAGTTTTAAAATCCATGTCTTAAACAACTAACTTTAGGTGTGGTAAATTTATTTATATCTAGCAATATTATTTATATATGTCGAATATTGATTTAAAAAGAAGAACAAAAATCGTAGCAACAATTGGTCCTGCAACACAATCCAATGAGATAATTGCAGATTTAATTAAAGCTGGAGTAACTACATTCAGATTAAATTTCTCACATGGAGATCATAAAGATCATGCGGAGAGAATTAAAACTATTAGAGAGGTATCAAAAAAGTTAGATATTGATATAGGTATTTTACAAGATCTTCAAGGACCTAAAATTAGATTAGGAAGATTCAAAGATGGTCCAGTAAAAATAAAAAAAGGCGATAAGTTTTCACTAACATC
>CACGHR010000037.1 GCA_902572915.1 uncultured Prochlorococcus sp. | reverse complement strand
TTCAAGAAAACTTAAACTTATTGGTGTTACCGGTACAAATGGAAAAACGACAATTACTTTTTTATTGGAATATCTTTTAAAAAAAATTAGGGAAAAAGACTGCATTATTTGGGACCTTGCTCAATAGATGGCCTGGCTTCTCAGAAGTGGCTTCTCATACAACTGATTTCGCCGATAAACTTCAAAAGAAATTAAATGCTGCTTTTGAGGCAGATTCTGAATTCGCGATATTAGAGGTAAGTTCTCATTCTATTGCTCAAAACAGGATATCAGGATGCGAATTTGAGGCGGCTATTTTTACTAATTTAACTCAGGATCATCTTGATTATCACTCAGGTATGGAATCATATTTTCAAACAAAAAGAAAATTATTTTTCCCACCTTACTTAAAAGAAAAAGATGGAATTTGTGTATTAAATCATGATGACCATTGGGTATCTAAATTATCATCTGATCTTGAAAAGAGATCTTCATTAGTCTCTACAAAGATTACTGAAAGTGAATTTGAAAATGATGATTTTTTTTTCGTAACAGATAAAAAATTTACTGAAAGTGGCTCCACCTGTATTTTTCATACACCTAGGGAAAAAATTCAACTTTTTGTTCCACTTGTTGGCGAATTTAATTTAATGAATGCGATTCAAGCAATAACAATTTTGTATAAACTTAATTTTTCTTTAAAAGATCTATCAAAGTCAATACAATCTTTCCCTGGTGCTCCTGGGAGAATGGAGAAAATACAAATTGATAATGATGTCGTTTTAAGATCACTTCCAACAGTAATTGTTGATTATGCCCACACTCCTGATGGATTAAAAAAAGTTTTGCAATCAATTAAAAAACTTTGTGAAGGGAAACTCATAACTGTTTTTGGCTGTGGCGGAGATCGAGACCGTAGTAAAAGGCCTTTAATGGGATCAATAGCTGAAGAGTTATCTGATCAACTTTTTATAACTTCAGATAATCCAAGATCAGAAGAACCCCAAAAGATAGTAAATGATATTTTGATGGGTATAAAAAAAAGAGAAAAAATAACAATTGAGATTGATAGATTTAAAGCAATAAATGAATCTATTAAATTTGCAAATAAAGAAGATATTGTTTTAATTGCAGGAAAAGGACATGAAGATTATCAAATTCTTAATGATAAAGTTATTAATTTTGATGATAGAAAAATAGCTTATAAACTATTAAAAGAAAAAAATAAATCTCAATAAAATTTCCTAATCAAATAAGAAAGATCTTTACGCAAATCACAAGAAAAGTTTCTTAGAATCAATAAAGTTATTTTTAATGTAATGAAAGGCTTAGCCTTAGTTGTAGGCGCAGGTGGAATTGGAACACAACTAGCTAAAGATCTGAATGAAAGTGAAAAAGATTTAGATGTTGTTTTGTGTGGAAGAAAAAGTGAATTTAATTCTTTTTGGGAATTAGATATAGAGGATTCTCAATCCCTTTTGCAGCTGAAAAATAAAATATCAAATCATCCTTCAAAATTAAGGCTAGTTGTTAATGCTACAGGAAGACTTCATAGTGATTCTCTTCAACCAGAAAAAAGATTACAACATCTTGATAAAAAAAATATGATGGAAAGTTTTTCAATAAATGCCTTTTCTCCTATTTTATTAGCTAAAGCGATTGAAGAATTTATACCAAAAGATTTTGATTTTAATTTTGCAAGTATAAGTGCAAGAGTGGGTAGTATTGGAGATAATCAAACTGGAGGTTGGTATTCATATAGAGCTGCAAAATCTGCGCAAAATCAGTTTTTTAAATCTTTAAGTATTGAATGGGCTAGACGTTTCCCAAAGGCTACTATCACATTGCTTCATCCAGGAACAGTAGATACTGATTTATCTAGACCTTTTCATAAATTTGTTCCAGAACATAAATTATTTAGTAAAGAAAAATCCTCCCAATTCTTGATCAATATTATTAACAATCAATCACCAGAATCTACAGGGAAATTTATTGCATGGGACAATTCGGAGATACCTTGGTAAACTATATTTTTTCCTTATATCAATAGATCTTTAAGTCAATATTTTTTTATTTCTCTGGCAAGTAAATCAATCTCAGCTTCTGTAGTCATTTGATGTACGCATGCTCTAAACCATTTTGGATCTTCTAAAACTCTAATCCAAATTTTCTTTTCTCCAAGTTTCTTTACAAATTTATCCTTATCTTTAATATTTTCGATATTAAAACTAACAATCCCATTTAAATATTTTTTTTCTAAAACTAATTCAACACCCTTTAATTGATTTAATTTGTCCCAAAGTTTTCCACTTAATTTTCTGATATTTTTGTTTTTTTCTTTTTCATGGCAGTCTTTATCCAAGAGATCTAAAGAATTACGCAGCCCTGCAAGTAAGGGAATACAAGAGGTAGCTACTTCAAACTTCCTTGCGTCATCATGAAAAAGATTATCTGAAGGCTCATAAATTCCTTGTTCTTTTTTTAATGATTTCCAACCAATTATTGTTGGATCTGTTTCATGAATAAATCTATCTGAGACATAAATGGCTCCAAGTCCTTCAGGACCACATGCCCATTTATGAGAAGTTATTGAATATAAATCAGAATAAAAAACTTCTTCTTCAATTTTTATGTGCCCAAAGGTTTGAGCACCATCTACAAGAAGATAAGAGTTTTCTCGATTATTTTTTAATTCGATAGAAATTTGTTTTAAAGGAATTTTATATCCAAAGTTCCATAAAATATGAGAAATAATTAGGATCTTAGTCTTACTATTTAGATTTTTTAAAATCTCTAAAATTATATTTTCATCGTTTAGATTTTTAATTTTTTGGATTGGCAAAATTTTGAATATTAATTTATTTCTTCTGCAAAATTCTCTACTTGCAGCTACTACTCCAGGATGTTCACAGTCACTTATTAACAACTCTTCTCCCTCTTCTACTTTTATTCCCCAAAAGGGCAAAATCATACCGGAAGAGATATTCTCGGTTAAAGCTACATTCTTTGAATTGACACCTAATTTTTGTGCAATGATTCTTTTTGTGGTCAATATTTCTTTGTAAATAAAAGGCCACATATCATTGGTAAATGGTCCTAAATCTTGGATAATTTCCCAAGTTTTAACTATTGCTTCTAGAGAAGATTTTGGTAATGGCCCTTGACCTCCATAGTTGAAATAATACTTATTTTTTAATGCTGGTATTTGATCTCTTAGATTATTTCTCATGGAAATTTACATTATATTTTTAAACTCTTAAATTTTTAAATATTGCCTACTAAAGTTACTGTTCTAAATTCTATATCCTCAATTACTTTCCAAGGTTCAGCACTCCTTTCTGCAAATTCTAAGTTTTTAAATCCTAGTTCTTTAAAATCACT
Source organism: uncultured Prochlorococcus sp. (assembly GCA_902572915.1). Lineage (GTDB taxonomy): Bacteria > Cyanobacteriota > Cyanobacteriia > PCC-6307 > Cyanobiaceae > Prochlorococcus_A. The sequence goes on along the minus strand of CACGHR010000037.1, from coordinate 6,174 downwards.
TATAAAGTCTGGCTCATACCATGCTCCACTAATACATCCTGTCCATAGGTCATGATCATTTTGTAATCTTAAAGGAACTTTTTTGTTGGAGACAATATCGCTAATTGCAATTCTTCCATTATCGTTTAAAACTCTTTTTATATTTCTTAGAAGGTTACTTCTAGATTCTGGACTTACCAAGTTTAAAACGCAATTACTTAGAATAATATCAACTGATTTATCGGCGATTAATGGATTTAAATCTTTATCTAATTCATCAAGTTTTTCAATTGATCCCTCAAGAAATTCTGTATTATTGAAACCTATATTTTTTGTAACTTCTTTAGAGGCTGATCTAGATAAAGAAAGCATGTCAGCATTCTGATCAACTCCAATAACTTTCCCTTCTTTCCCAACAATTTGGGCACAAATAAAAGCATTTTTGCCGCTACCACTTCCAAGATCTAAGACTATATCATTTTTTTGAACATATTTTGTTGGATTACCACACCCATAGTCTCTTTCTATAACCTCTTGAGGAATTGCTTCAAGTAAAACGGGATTAAACCCAACTGGTGTACAAAGACAACTTTCTTTTTCTAGAGCGGCTGAACCATATCTTTCTTGAATCGCATCTTTATGATCGAATTGATTAGATGCTTTATTCGATGTGTTTGTATTACAGCAACTTTCAGACATATTTTTAAAAGGACTCTCGATAAATATAGCCAAAAAAAAAGCCCCTGAAAAAAGGGCTTTTAATTTGTTTAATTAAATTATTTAGTGTAATTAACACCTCTATAATTTAATTCTGCTTTTTCATTACTTGAAGAAGCGTCATCCATTCTGTTGGTGTATACGTTTCTTCTGTAGGTAAGTTCAACAAGTTGCTTTTTAGCAGCTTCTTTGTTTTGAACGTAGTTTTTACCTCTGTAAGTTAAAGTAGTCATGTTTCGATGTGACAACACGGTCATCCCCCGTTCCATGGTATGACTCGGACTGCGCTCTCAAGAGAGAGTGAACGAAAAAGTAGCAATTGCTACCAAATTATTATAAGCGTATTTTTCTAGAGATGTCTAGCTTTTACAAATAGAAATGAAGATTTAATGATTTTTTAATTATTATCTTAGGTAAATTTTTCTATTAATAGTCTCTAAAAAGGATTATGTTTATATTTGGTTTAATCTTAATGTAACTATTTTTTATGACAGGTTTTTTATATTTCTTGGGAAATACTTTGAGGTGGCCAGTCTTAAAGCCAAAAGAATTTTTTTCCTTACATGCGTATTTTTTAATTATTTATTTGATCACTTTTACTTTGAGTCAGTATGATGTAAGTCAATCAAATTTAGTTTTTACTCTAGGAATTCTTGCACCTCTTTTAATCGCTATTGGTCAAGGACTTCCAATAGATTGCCTTGATATGGAATCATCTTTGTTGAAGGAATTAGAAACTAAGTAATATATTTGCAGTTAAAAATTTTTATAAAACCTGAACAACTTCGCTTATTTCAGGAATCATTTCTTTTAACTTTCTTTCAATGCCCATTTTTAAAGTCATAGTACTACTTGGGCAACTACCACATGCTCCTTGAAGTCTGACTTTAACAATTGGACCATCTATCTCTGCAATTTCTACATTACCTCCATCAGATATTAAAAAAGGTCTGAGCTCGTCAAGGACTTTTTCTACATTTTCATTTGTCAGTGAGAGTGTTTCAGTACTCATAATTTTGAATTAACTTTATAATAAGCCTAGAAAGAAATTTGATTAATTGCAAAAAAGATAATTTTATGTTGTGACTGTAATAAAAAATCCCACTGATAATAACTACTTTGATGCTGTCTTAGTTGGGGCAGGGATAATGAGTAGTACTTTAGCCCTCCTAATTTCAGAAGTTTTACCAGAGATAAAGATGCTGATTATAGAAAAATTAGATTCTCCTGGGAATGAAAGTACTGGTGCTTTTAATAATGCAGGTACAGGACATGCGGCTAATTGTGAATTAAACTATACACCTTTAGATGAAAAAGGAAATATAGAAATAGATAAAGCGCTTGCAATAAATCGTTCTTTTGAAAAATCTATGTCATTATGGGCTTCATTATATAAAGCGGGAAAAATTGATATTAAAAAGTTTTTAAAATTTATCCCTCATATTAGCTTTGTTTCTGGTCAGGATAATATATCTTTTTTAAAAAAAAGATTTCAGAAAATGACTGAAAATCCTGAATTTGTCGATATGGAATTTTCTACATCTTTTGATGAAATTTCATCATGGGCTCCTCTAATTACAAAAGATAGGAATCCTTTGATTGAAATTGCTTCCACCAGAATAGTTAGAGGAACAGATATTAATTTTGAGGCTCTTACCAAAGAGTATTTGTCATTACTTTCTTCAAACAAAAATGTTGAAATTAGATATAAAACAGAATTAGTAGATTTAAAGAAAATTGATAAAAAAACATGGGAATTAGAAATTAGTTCAGAAGGTAGAAAAAATTCAATTAGAACAGCCTATGTATTTCTCGGCGCAGGTGGAAAAACAATTAATTATTTGCAAAAGTCGAAAATTCCAGAAGCTAAGAATTATGGAGGATTTCCTGTTAGTGGGAAATGGCTTATTTGCGAGGAAGAAGTTCTTACAGAAAAACATAACTCAAAAGTTTACGGTAAGGCTGATATTGGAGCGCCGCCAATGTCTGTTCCTCATCTAGATACTAGATGGATTGATGGAAGGAAACTTCTTTTATATGGACCTTTTGCTGGATTTACAACAAAATTCCTAAAACAAGGATCATACTTTGATTTATTTAGTTCAATTAAAAGGAATAATATTCTTTCAATGTTAGATGTTGGTTTTAAAAATAATGATTTAATTAATTATCTTTTATCACAATCACTAAAGGACCATAACTCAAGAGTTGAGAATTTAAAAAAAATGATGCCATCAGCTAATCCCTCTAATTGGTATTTAAAGAATGCTGGTCAAAGGGTCCAAATAATAAAAAAAACTGATCTTGGTGGTTCTTTGAAATTTGGAACAGAGATTGTCAATTCATCTGATGGATCCTTATCTGCATTGCTAGGAGCTTCTCCTGGAGCAAGTACTGCAGTTTCAATTATGGTTATGGTTCTAGAAAAATCAGTTTTATTTTTAAATGATAAGAGGAATCTAAATAAAAAAATACATAACTTAATTTATCCAGATTTAGCTGTCTCTGAAAATGAGAGCACCTCAATAAAAGACATCAAAAAAAGAAATAATTCGATTTTAGGTTTCCATCCATAATTCTAATTAGCTAATATTAACCAAGATGCAATAAGAGGAGAATTTTTCTTTTTAAATGACTGATATATCTGTTTCAAAAATAAGAAATTTCTGCATAATCGCTCATATTGACCATGGTAAATCTACACTTGCCGATAGGTTGCTCCAAGATACTGGTACTGTCCAGCAAAGGGATATGCAAGAACAATATTTGGATAGTATGGATCTTGAAAGAGAGAGAGGAATTACTATCAAGTTACAGGCAGCTAGGATGAAATATAAAGCTGAAGATTCTCAAGAATATGTCTTAAACTTAATAGATACTCCTGGGCATGTTGATTTTTCTTATGAGGTTAGTAGATCTTTGCAGGCTTGTGAAGGCGCTTTACTTGTCGTTGATGCAAGTCAAGGAGTAGAGGCTCAAACTCTAGCTAATGTTTATCTTGCCCTTGAAAATAATCTTGAAATAATTCCTGTTTTAAATAAAGTAGATTTACCAGGAGCTGATCCTGAAAAAATAAAAAAAGAAATAGAAGAAATTATTGGACTTGATACATCTAATGCAATAAATTGTTCAGCAAAAACTGGAGTTGGTATTAAAGATATTTTGGATGCAATTGTTAGAAGAATACCTCCGCCTCAAGATGAAATGAAATTACCCACTAAGGCTCTAATTTTCGATTCTTATTATGATCCCTATAGAGGAGTCATTGTTTATTTCAGGGTGATATCTGGGTCTCTTAATAAGAGAGAAAAGATATTATTAATGGCAAGTAAAAAAAATTATGAACTTGATGAAATAGGAATAATGGCACCTGATCAGCAGCAAGTTGAGGAATTACATGCAGGAGAAGTTGGTTATTTAGCTGCTTCTATAAAATCTGTTGCTGATGCGAGAGTGGGAGATACTATTACCCTTTTAAATTCGCCTGCCAATGAACCTTTGCCTGGTTATAAGACAGCAAATCCGATGGTTTTTTGTGGATTATTCCCTACTGATGCTGATCAATTTCCAGATTTGAGAGTATCTCTTGAAAAATTACAATTATCTGATGCAGCTCTAAAGTATGAGCCCGAAACAAGTAGCGCAATGGGCTTTGGATTTAGGTGCGGATTCCTAGGACTTCTTCATATGGAGATTGTTCAAGAAAGATTAGAAAGAGAATATGACTTGGATTTAATCGTAACGGCACCATCAGTTATTTATAAGGTTAATTTAAATCAGCAGGAACATATCTTTATAGATAATCCTTCTACAATTCCTGATCCACAACTTAGAGAATCAATAGAAGAGCCTTATGTGAAAATGGAAATTTATGCTCCCAATGAATTTAATGGAACATTAATGGGTTTATGTCAGGAAAGAAGGGGAGTATTTATAGATATGAAATACATAACAACAGATCGAGTTACCTTGATTTATGAAATTCCACTAGCAGAAGTTGTTACAGATTTCTTTGATCAAATGAAAAGTAGAACCCAAGGTTATGCATCAATGGAATATCATTTGATTGGCTATAGAAAGAATGACCTTGTTAGATTAGATGTCCTGATAAATTCAGAAAGAGCAGATCCATTAACTTCTATTGTTCATAAAGATAAGGCTTATGGAATTGGCAGAAGTTTAGTTGAGAAATTAAAAGAACTTATTCCAAAACAACAATTTAAAATACCTATTCAAGCATCAATCGGTAGCAGGATTATTGCAAGTGAAAGTATAAGTGCTTTGCGAAAAGATGTTTTATCTAAATGTTATGGAGGAGATATTTCTAGGAAAAAGAAACTTTTAAAGAAACAAGCCAAAGGTAAAAAGAGGATGAAGGCAATGGGTAAAGTTGAAGTCCCTCAAGAAGCTTTTATGGCAGTCCTGAAATTAAATCAGTAATTTCTTTTAATTTAAAATTCATAGCTATTTATTTTTAAAAGAATTAGGTATATTTCAGTAATATCTGTAAAAAAAGATTTTGGATATTAACTCATTTAATCGTGTTGGCGCGAATATCAGAAAAGCTGGATTTTTAATTGTACTTTTTTATCTTCTTGTTGTTTTAATTATGAAATTTTTAGAGGCCAATAATTTTTTTGGTTATTCAATTTCAATGCTAAGCAATGACATCTTTGCCCCTCCTTCGCTTAATCATTTTTGTGGCACAGATAGACTAGGAAGAGATGTTTGCTTAAGAACTTTGCAAGGATCATCATTAGCGATAGAAGTTGTATTCTTAGCTATTCTTTTTTCATTAAGTTTGGGTTTGCCATTGGGATTATTAAGTGGATATTTTGGTGGTTTTTTTGATAAATGCTTATCACTTATAATGGATACTATTTTTTCGATACCTGTAATTTTGCTTTCAGTTGTTGTGGCTTTTGTATTGGGTAAGGGTATCCTTAACGCAGCTTTGGCATTGTGTATTGTTTACTCTCCTCAATATTTTAGATTAATCAGAAATCAGACAATATCGATTAAATCCGAAACTTATGTAGAGGCAGCTCAAGTTTCAGGAGCTGATGTTAAAACAATTATTTTTAAATATATTCTTCCAAATGTAATAACACCATTGCCTATTCTAATTACCCTAAATGCTGCGGATGCTGTTTTGGTATTGGGAAGTTTAGGATTTTTAGGACTTGGTGTTCCTGCAGATGTCCCAGAGTGGGGAAGTGATTTAAATCTTGCTCTTGCCGCTTTACCTACTGGTATATGGTGGACGGCTTTGTTCCCAGGTTTGGCAATGTTTTTTTTAGTTTTAGGTCTTTCTTTTATAGGAGAGGATCTTGAAGAAATTTTTGATAGTCAAAATTCTGAATAAATTTAGTTATCTGTAATAGGATTAAGTTCTCCTTGATCATTCAATTTTGGATATTCTTTAGCTGATTTTTTATAAACCGCAGCTAATTCTGGGTAACACCATTCAAAAAGTGT
>CACGHR010000036.1 GCA_902572915.1 uncultured Prochlorococcus sp. | reverse complement strand
AATGCTATGGAAAGTTCATTACGTGCACCAGTCAAATTGGCAGGTACCAATTGGTATCCACTTGGAATAATTTATTTTATAGCTCCATTATTAATTCTCTCTTTTTACTCAGTAATAATGGGTTGGACGGCAGATACTTTTTTTCATTCATTATTTTTTGAATTACCAAAAAATGAAATTGAAGCAAAAGCATTATTTGGATCAATCAGCACAGGCAGCAATGTTCTTTTAGGACATTTGTTGAGTCTTGTTCTGACTGCTTTTGTAGTTTCATCAGGGATAAAAAAAGGTATCGAAAAAGTAACTAGCTTCTTTATGCCGCTACTTTTCATAACTCTTTTAGTTCTTGTTTTTTGGGCTGCTTCTCTTTCTGGGGCATGGGAAGGATATAAAACTTTTTTACTAAAATTTGATTTTAATGAATTAAGAAATCCGGAAACTATATATAACGCCTTTGCTCAAGCTTTCTTTTCATTAAGTTTAGGTATTGGAATTATGGTAGCTTATGCTTCCTATCTAAATAAAAAAAGTAATCTTCCTAAACTAAGTTTTGGAGTTGCTTCACTAGATACTCTCGTCGGATTAATGGCTGGCCTTATTACTTTCCCAATTGTTATGACTTTTGGATTAAGTGATGCGATAAATGAAAAAACAATTTCAACATTATTTGTTTCAATTCCAACAGGTTTAGGCTCCTATGAATTAGTAGGTAAAATAGTAGCAATAGCTTTTTTTGGATTAGTTTATATTGCTGCAATTACTTCTTCTGTTTCTTTATTGGAAGTACCAGTTTCCTCTTTAATGGATAAATTTGGATATACAAGAAGTAAATCTGTTTATATTGTCACCATATTTGTATTTTTACTAGGTATTCCCTCAGCTTTGTATGAGAAATTTTTAGGGACAATAATTTCAATAACAGATATTTTACTTATTGCAGGGGGATTTTTAGTTACTTTCTTTATGGGTTGGGTTGTTCCAAGCAAATTAGAATCAGAACTAAATGTTTCTAAAGTTGGTCTTAAAACAACTAGATATTTTAAGTTCATGATTAAATGGATTTGTCCCCCGCTTATTGCGTTTGGTCTACTTGTAAGTATTTATTTTTTACTTACATAGTTGGATAAAGAAGTAAAAATAGGAATAATTTTTCTTAAAGATTATTTATCTCAATATAATACTAGAGGATAGGTTTAGAACCAAAAATCTATGTTGAGTCAATCTGAGTCATTAGAAGACCAAAGAACGAAAACCTTTTATGAGTTTTCTCAATTAGCAGATTATTCTTTAATGGATAAACTCAAAGCAGACCCTCAATCAACAAAAGATGGAAATGATCATAAACCACGTTCAGTATATTCAGGACATTATGTACCAGTTACTCCAACAGCGATACAAGAACCAGAATATATTTTGCACAGCAAAAAACTTTTTAAAGAACTGGGTCTAAGTTCAGATCTTGCAAAAGACCAAAATTTTTGTCGTTTTTTCTCTGGTGATATTTCTGTCGCCAAGTATCCAATGCGTCCTGTTGGTTGGGCAACTGGTTATGCATTATCAATCTATGGGACTGAATATAACCAACAATGTCCCTTTGGGACTGGCAATGGTTATGGCGATGGTAGAGCAATTTCTGTATTTGAAGGTTTATTCAATGGGAAAAGAATGGAGATGCAACTTAAAGGAGGAGGTCCTACTCCCTACTGTCGTGGGGCAGATGGTAGGGCTGTCTTACGGTCAAGCGTTAGAGAATTTCTTGCACAGGAATTTATGGACGCCTTGGGAATCCCTACTTCAAGATCTTTAACTCTTTATGCCTCACGATCAGAAATAGTTAGGAGACCATGGTATTCCAAGGGCTCCAGGTATTTTGAGCCCGACATTATGATTGATAATCAAGCTGCTATTACTACGAGAGTCGCTCCATCTTTTTTACGTATTGGCCAGATTGAACTTTTCGCTAGACGAGTTCGCAATAATTCTCATAATGAGGCCCTTAATGAACTAAAGATGATAGTTCAACACCTAATAGATAGAAACTATAAAGATGACATTGAATATGAGATTTCAATTGAAAGTAAATTAATAAAACTGGCTTCTTTATACAGATCAAGACTTATATCACTTATAGCCAACTGGATGAGAGTTGGTTATTGCCAGGGTAATTTTAATAGTGATAATTGTGCTGCTGGAGGTTATACCTTGGACTATGGACCGTTTGGATTCTGTGAATTATTTGATCCAAGATTTCAACCATGGACAGGTGGAGGTGAACATTTCTCATTTTTTAACCAGCCTTCTGCAGCGGCAATCAACTTTAAAACATTCTGTTCCTCTCTTAATCCGTTACTCTCAGAAAGCAAACACAATCTTGAAAAGCTAAAACAAATCGAAAAAGACTTTTCTGAATTAATGAATAAGGAATTGATGAAAATGTGGGCAAACAAGCTTGGTTTAGAACATCACAACGAAACTCTAATAAATGAATTTTTTAATCTCATGGTCATTTCGAAAGCAGACTATACAATTTTGTTCCGTAAACTCTCTGAAATCCCTGATAACTTAGATTCTTTAAAAGACTGTTTCTATTTACCAATTAATGACGAGCTCAATAATAGGTGGGAAGTATGGCTTGAAAACTGGCAATCAGTCTTGAAGAAAGAGGGAAATATTAAAGCAAAATCGGCATCAATGAAATCCCTTAATCCAGTCTATACTTGGCGCGAATGGATTGTCGTTACTGCATATGAAGAAGCTGAAAAGGGAAATTACAAAAAAATAAAAGAGCTACAGGATGTCTTTAGCAATCCATATATAGAACAACCCCCAGAAATAGATCAAAAATATAATCGACTAAAGCCAAGCCAGTATTTTAACTATGGAGGAGTATCTCATTACAGTTGTTCTTCTTAAAAGGTGAATCCTAAAAATGCAGATTGAATAACTTAGAGAAAATTTTATTCATTTATGGCCGTAGGCATTCCAACTAATGATACAACTCCCACATGAAGTATGGCCGGCTTCTTCCCAACATTTTTCACATAGTGGGCCCCTCCCATTATTACTTTCTATAAATGCATCACCCGCTTTAAAGAAATTAATTTCTTCACCCGCACATGTTTTAATCTTCCTCTGGTGACATGAATCAACATTGGGTAAGGATGAGTATTAATTGGAGTTTTCAAGCCAACTGGAATCTTTACTTTTAAGAGTCTTAATTCAGGCTTACCCTCGAGATAATTAAAATTTTTACCACTAAGTCCTTTTGAACTTTGAATAATAGGTATAACTTCAATCTTTTCTTCAGCAAAAGAAGGTTGTGGTAAAGCTAAAGTCCCAAAAAAATGAAGCAAAATGGAATAATTTTTTTTAATTTCATTAGATATTTATTTTTATTAATAATAGGTATTTTGCAAAAATAATAACTAATTTATTTTTTATATAACTTTTCTAATTGCTTAATTTCTTCTCTTAAATCCTTACCTCTCTTATTTAATTTATTATTTTTAATAACTATTGGGATAATCCACCAGGCTTGAAGACCTAAAAAAATAAATACTAGGATCAATAATTCAAAAGTCCCAGGCTGCATTTGATAAATAACACTTCTTTGTTAATAATATTATTCTAAAAGTTATTAAACATTCATGAGATATTCAATATTTCTAGGCTGCCTCTAATTCAATGTTAAGTTCAATTCCCTTTGAAATAATTGCTTCTTTAAATTCAATAAGTTTGGAAATTATTCTTTGCTTCTCAGGATCATTTTTATGGATATCATCTACAACTTCCTGCATTGCAAGTGTTACTTTTTGTAGTTTGATTTCTAGATCTTCCCTGTAATTCATAAGCTTAAAGAAATTATCTTATTTATTAAAAAACAAAATAATTATTAGTAAATAAGTACTTAACCTTAAAAGGATTGACAGCAAAACAAGGAGGGTATAATTTATAGTACAAACGTATCAACAGTCAACCAGCCAATTAAAGGTAAAGAATGGAGCCTAAGTACTCATTTGGTTGTAGCAAGAACAAACCCAACGGATGTCTACTAAATCCTGAAAGCAGCAGAATTATCTTTTTCGAAGAATGCAAAAATTCTCTTGAACCTAATTCAAAAATTCATACTCATCTTTTCTACACAAATCACCTTGGAGAACCTGGAGGGTACAAATCCTCTGAAAAACACAACATAGACTCAGCCTGGGAAAAGTGGCACGAACTTCACCAAAAAGGATGGACAGAAGTGGCTCACAATTATGGATAAGGACCCCTGCCAAGAAAAAGCCCTATTTATAAGGTTCAAACTAGCTACTTTTTTTTTATCTTGCTATACCAATACTAAAAGATGATTTAACTTCTTCTACTTCAACAAAATATTGTGGATTTAACTGAGCTAATTAAGGATTACGTTGCTACAAAATTATTATCAAGTATTGAACTTGACTTTCTTGAAGGAGAATTATGGGAAACTGCACAACATATCGCAGAAATAAATACAGTTATCAAAGCTCCAAAAGATATATGCAAGAAATTAGGACTAGATGAAAAATCTTGTTGGCAATTATGCTGTGCAGCCGTTCTTGACTCCTCAAGACCATTAAAAAATGGACAAAATAGAGTTGATGATTTTAAAAAACTAATTAATCGATATGAAATTTGCTACATATAAAAAAAAAGACTCAATGATACGTTTACTTATTGCATCAATTATTTTTTTTATACCACTAAGAGGTTTTGCTGATGAAAAGCAAAGAGAAATTGAGAATGAAGCTATAAATCTTGTGATTAAAAAATATGGAAAAGGCTTAGAAAACAGATTAAAAGGAACGGGAGTAACTCCTAGTTATCGAAGTTGGTATGAAAATGATTGTTTTGTAAGTATTGCAGCAGGTACATTCCAAGAAGATACTTGGTCGGCAATAAAGTGGTTTAGCGTTAATGTCTGTTCTGAATCAGCTGAAATAATAGCAAGTGAATGAAGGGAATAAGACGCCTATTAGTTTTGCAGCATTTAGAAATAGAGGGACCAGGTCTTTTTGAAAAATTTGCTAGAGAAAGAGATTTAAAAATTAAAATAATTCGTTTAGATAATAAAAATGCTCTACCGCAAACAAAAAAAGGTGACTTAATTTTAATCATGGGTGGTCCAATGGGAGTTAAGGATATTGGAAGCGACAGATATCCATGGCTTAAGTTAGAAAGAGAATTTATAAAAAAAGAATTAGAAAATGAGAGACCTATAATCGGTGTTTGCTTAGGTGCTCAATTGCTTGCGAGTGCTGCTGGAGGAGATGTAGAAATTCTTAAATATGGATCACCTCCAAAAGCATTGCCAGAAATTGGATGGTCTCAGATTTTTATAGACAAATCGAATAAAGACTTTAAAGCACTGTTTGAAGACCCTTTTCATGTACTTCATTGGCATGGAGATAGGATTTTATTACCTAACAAAGCAGTACTCATTGCTAGTAGTGCACGTTGTAAGGAACAGTTTTTTAGGATTGGTAATTTTGCTTACGGATTACAATTCCATGTAGAGACAACGGGAGGAATGATAAATAAGTGGATTAAAGAAGATAAAGAATTTGTCTTTAAAGGATTGGGCTCAAATGCTCAGGAAATTTTAAAAGAAGAGAATAACAAATATATTGATAAAACTTTTTTCAAAAGAAAGCTTTTAATAAATAAATTATTTGAATTATTAGATAATTAAAAAAATGGAATAATATACTCATCCAGTAAAAAAGGGCTTGATAAAGCCCTGAAAAAAATTAAAAAGGATTTCTACTAGAAAATTCCTGGAAGAATTTGACCAGTAAAATAATAAGCTCCTACAAGAGCAAACATTCCAAGCATTGCAGCTTTACCATTAAGCTTTTCAGCTTTTTCGGTCATGATTTTTTTTGCGAATTCCATAATAAAGTGAAATAAAATATATCTAAAAATTAATTATTAAAATTTCAGAATGTTGTAGTTTTTTCTACCAAATTGATATCTTTCTAAAGATTTAAAAATAAATACTTAAACAACGAATTGAACTCTTAATAGTTTTCGAGCCAATCTGCAAAGCGAAGCAAGCCTAAAAAACAACTATTTAAAAGTATATGTCACGTTTATGTTGCATTTATGTAGTAAATATCTTGGAAATAACTTAAATACGGCTTAATACTTTACATTTGTTAATAGTAGTGTTACATTATTTAACAATTACATAACTTCAATGGCTAATTCAAACGTTACTACTGAATCAGGCGGCAGACAGAATATGTTTCCTACTGAAACACGTCCTTACATAGATGAGTCTGTTTCATACGACAGCTACCCGCAAAATGCAGAAAAAGTTAATGGTCGTTGGGCAATGATTGGCCTTGTTGCATTAGTAGGTGCTTACGTTTCAACTGGACAAATTATTCCTGGCATTTTTTAATGAGTCCACTTTCAGGTTTTTTAGCCGTAATTGTATTCTTTACAGCCATCCTCGTTGCTTATTTTACCAAGCAATTTCAAAACGAAAATTTAAACTATTCATCTTCTAATCAAATGAAAAACACAAACACAAAAGCCAAAACAATTGAAAAAGAAAAAGTTGTTGCTGAAACTCTTAACGGCAGATTCGCAATGATTGGACTAATTGCTGCGGTTGGAGCCTATCTAACTACAGGACAAATAATTCCTGGTTTCGTTTAAAACTTACTATTTAAAAATGGAAAATTCAAAAACAACTTTTTGGCAAAACGCTGAGAGAACTAATGGAAGAATGGCAATGATGGGCTTATTTGCATTAGTTGTAAATTATGGCTTATTCGGCTGGATTATCCCAGGAATTTTTTAAAATGAATTTAGGCTTACTTTTTCTTAAAGTAAATACTTTAGGAATAATAACCCTTTCAGAACTTGATTGGATAACAAACCATCAATCCGAATTCTCAAGGTTAGATATGGCTTTAGTTATTAAAATTGGCCGTCTTATGGATTCTGGAGTGGTGGAAATTGATAATAGATTACCTGTTTAATTTTTAAAAAATTGATCGTCACAAATGTTTGTCAATAGGGATACTGACAGGCATTTTTTAATGAGAAAAAATAAAAAAAAAGAGATTGTTTCTTAGCTAAAACAATCTCTCGATTACCTAATTCTTACATGAAAATTTCAAGTAAGCTCATAGATTTTAACTGATTTATTTTTATAGTAAATATGTAAAAATACTTTTGTTATTTATCTTTTTAAACCACCTCTTTTTATCCATAGGAACCATGAGACCCAAATAGGAGGGAGGAATCTGATTAAATCGGAAATTTTATCTATATAAAATGGGGCATTTTTACTTTGAAATAAATTCAGCAAAAAAGAAGATATAGTTACCCAGAGTAAAATTATTAATATATTTGCTACCAACAACACGAACTTATTTTGTTTGAATATTTTTGGCATAAGGTGAATTTTTTTATATTCTTAATTTTAAATAATCTCGTGAAATTATTAATACATTTTCAAAAAAACTTTAAATTTAAAATCCATATCCAAATACAAAAAATACTAAATGTTAATCCCTCTCCAAATAGCATACCAAAAGCAATAAGTGGCGAAAATATTAAAAAAAGAACTGATAATAAACTAAATAAAGCAAATGATCCTCTTAAAAAAATTATTTCTTTTTGTTCTTCTTAGATTTTTTAAGGTATTCCACTCCCATTCAATAAACCTGTAGAACTTTTTTGATAATAAAAATAAATACTTCATTTTATATTATTAATTTCTATCGGCTTTTCCTATTTATAAAATTAAATTCTCCTGTTAGCAATAAACTTTTTTTCCTTCTTCAGAAAGATAGTAAATTCTATTTTCTGAACTTACAAAAAAAGTTAATCCCTTATATTGTGATCTTCTAAATTTATCTAATCTAAATTTGTGTAAATCCCAATTATCTGTATTTATATCAGGATTAAATTCTTGTTCTTTTAAGAAAGGTACATAAGGTGGACTAATTGTTGTTTTTTTTTGCTGACCTTTTGTTTCGTTTTGAATAAAAAAAAAATTGGAAATAAAAGTACAAAAAAAACAATCAGCAAGAAAATTAATAAGAGATTTGTCATTGTCACTTTTTCTAATTTGAAAAAACTTTATTTTGGAAAATCAAGAACTTTTCACAATAAATTCTTTAATAAGTAAAAAATCCTATTTTTATATTCTTGTATTTTTGAATACTTATCAAGGGTTTACATAAATCAGATTATAAAGTGAGTCGCATTTTCAAAATGGCTCAAAATTCCATGAATACTCCTTATGCAAAAAGAGTAGCTGAAAAATTCAGAGAGGCTCAAAACTATTTAAAAACTAATGGTTTTAGTAGATCAACTAAACATTTACTGGAAGATATTGAAAATTCTGTTGAAAAATAATGCCAATACCCCCTCACTTACCACAATTACAATATGGCTACGATGATGGCTTTACAACCATTGTTTTTGGGTTATTAGGAAGTTGCTTAGGATGTATCTTAATTTTATTAATTTCATTTTTTGAATTTAAATTCAAAAAGCAAAATAGTAAGCCTTAAGAGAATTACTAAACATTAAATAGGAACTCCATTACATCACCCTCTTTAACAATATATTCCTTACCTTCACTTCTTAAAAGACCTTTAGTTTTTGCATTGGCAATTGAACCTGAATCAACTAAATTTTGATATGAAATAGTCTGAGCTCTTATAAATCCTTTTTCAAAATCAGTATGAATTACTCCTGCTGCCTGTGGCGCAGTCATCCCATCTTTTATTGTCCATGCTTTTGTCTCCTTTTCTCCGGTAGTGAAATAAGTTTTTAATCCCAATAATTTATATGTTGATCTAATTAAAGAACTTAATCCCCCTTCTTCTACTCCTAAACCCATGAGGTAGTCTTTTTTATCTTCTGAATCTAACTCTATTAATTCGGATTCGACTTGCGCTGATATTTTTATACATTCTGTATTTTCATTGCTTGCAAAACTCTGAACTTGTGAGGAGAAATCATTACCTTCAGCTAAATCATTTTCATTCAAATTTGTTGCGTAAATAATTGGTTTAGCAGTAAGGAAGCCTAGTTGCTTAATTATTGAATTTTCTTCTTCACTCAAAGATATTGATCTAACTGAAAGGCCTTTCTCTAGCTCTTCTTCAATTTTTTCTAGTAAGGTGTCTTCTTTTACTGCCTCTTTACTAGTTCTAACCTGTTTTTTAATTCTTTCCCTTCTTTTTTGGAGTTGAGACAAATCAGCTAAATTCAATTCCAGATTAATTATCTCAATATCATCCAAGGGATCTACCTTTCCAGAAACATGAATTACATCACTATCTTCAAAGCACCTTACAACATGAACTATTGCATCAACCTCCCTAATATTTGATAAAAATTTGTTTCCCAAACCTTCGCCTTTACTAGCCCCCTTTACTAGTCCTGCGATATCTACAAATTCAATTTTTGTTGGGATAATATTTTGGCTAGAACTTAAATTACCTAACTCTTGCAACCTTTGATCTGGGACTGAAACTATGCCTTTATTAGGTTCTATAGTACAAAAGGGAAAATTAGCTGCTTGGGCCTTAGCATTTTCTACAAGTGCATTAAATAGAGTTGATTTTCCAACATTTGGTAATCCAATAATACCTGCTTTTAACATTTGAAAAAACTTATGGAAAAATTATCAAGAAACATCTTCTAGTAATATAGTATTTACTTAACCAATCTTGGATAAGTTAATTATAATCGTCTTGATTA
>CACGHR010000035.1 GCA_902572915.1 uncultured Prochlorococcus sp. | reverse complement strand
TCCTCTAATGAGCGAAGTCCAAAATCCTAATACTAACTCAACTCAACAGCAGCAACAGCAACAGCAACAATCCTATCCAGACAACAAAATTAATTCTGCTGAGAGCGAGAGACTTTATATTGAGATGAAAGAAGCCTGGCTTTAAATTTAAATCGTATCTGAAATAGTAATTCTATAAATTTTTGAAATTTTTATTAATTTTGAAGTAATCAATACTTTTTTATTTTCTACACCCTTTAAATTTTGTTTAATCGCAAAAGTAATGTGTTTAGAAAACTTAAGCAGTTAGAGAAAATTAACGGAAGACTTGCAATGGGGGGGTTGATATACTTAGTTTTTACGAAATTAGTTTCCAACCGTGCCGACATATTAGACCAGCTTAAAGCTTATTTGATTTAAGAAATGAATTGGAAGCATTATCCAGGAATATTTCTTTCTATGTAAGCGTCAGTTAAAGCTAAAATTAACCCCAATAATGTTGAAAATATAGCAATTGTAGTTGATTCCATTTTATTTTTGAATTACCCCTAGTTTGCTAAATAACTCAAAGTTCGACAACAAAACTGATAACTTACTATAGTATATACGTACTATAGTAAGTTATTTATTGTGAGCTCAGCAACTCCTGAGTTTCTTTTCGTTAGGCCTGGTGATTATGTCGCAATTAAAAAAGAAAATTGCGAAAATACTAACGAAAAGAATAAAAATTATTGGGTCGGTCAAGTTATCGACTGTATTGGAGGAGCTAGAAATCCAAATTCATGGACCTTGTTTCAAGTTGCCAATATTGATAATGGAGAGATCACTATAATCAACGCGGATATTGTAGAAAAAATTTTGAAACCCTCTGAAAGTTAAGCTTATAGATAATCAAACAAACTTCCTTCAGTATTACAAAAAAAAACAATAGGCAAAATGCTCGCTTTAAAGGTAATTACCCCAGTTCCAAGCAGGCGAGTCCGTATACTTGATTCATTGGGCAGGGAGGTTGAATGCCTTTATACATTCTGTAAGTTTTTGATATTTCCTCAAATCCCAAACTTGATAAAAGATAATTTGCATATGGATTCAGATTAGAGCAATCCAATAAGATTTGGGCATCTAAATCACCAACTAACTCCCTTATTAACAATTCAGCAAGTGGTGGAGTATCCGCCAAAAGAGGTCCGATTCTCCAGCCTTGCTCATTATCCTCCAATACACAAGGTCTTATTCTCCCAAATCCATGGCACATCCCATTATCATCGACAATTGAACTGACATTACCATGAGAATTTTTCAACCAGTCATTTAGAAAATGCGGTCTGGGACTAGGTTCTCTTTGATCATCATAAATTAAGACCGCTTCAGAGGAAATTTTATTACCCGGTACAACTTTAAAAGAATTAAATTGATCTTTATAGAAATTTCTCAATGGCAAATCTTGAAAACCATTTAATTTCCATCGATTTGTAATAGAAGATTTTCTAAACCCCCACTTTGCGTAATCATTCAATCTATCTGGGGCAGCCTCAAGACCAATACAATCAACATTTTTTAAATATTCGAGGGCATGTTTCCATAATCTCACTCCATATCCATTATTTCGGAATTCTTTTTTAACGATAAATAAACCTATAAAACCATACGAGGAATTATATTTTATACACGCAATAGAACCTATAGGATTATTGTCGAGACAAGCTACCCATACACCTTGTTTATCTGTATTTCTATAAATTGATACGTCATCCATTCCAGGAGAAAATCCTTCTAACCTTGCCCAGTTTGTGACTTCTGGTATTTCATTTATAGATATCAATCTAATTGAAAATTTTTCCCTCATGAAAATATACTAACCAAGAAAAATTTGAATTTTTTAAAGACAATCTTAATAAATTTGATTATTTTTTATAAATCATTCACTTTGATTTAAGTGGATAAAAATCTTACTTATGTACTATTTATCCTCTGATATATTTAATACTATTCATGGGAATAAAATGAAAATTTCTGATAAATTTCATTTAGAAGACATTAAAAAATTAAAAAATACAGTTCTCACTGGTAAAACGGAAAATATAAAATGGCGGATCCAACATCTCAATATAGTTTCTAAACTTTTGGATGAAAATAAAAAAGAAATAATAAAATCACTTTTTGTTGATTTAGGTAAATCTGAAATTGAAGGGCTTTCAGAAATCCTTTTAGTGAAAGAAGAAATTTCACTCATAAAAAAGAAACTCAATTCTTGGATGCGACCAAAAAAAATTGATACACCTTTTTATCTATTTCCATCATCCTCCAAAGTTATTTATGAGCCTCTTGGGTGCGTCTTAATTCTTGGTCCTTATAATTATCCATTACTTTATGTTTTAAAGCCATTGGTAAATATTTTCTCAGCAGGAAATACAGCAGTTATAAAACCATCAGAGAAATGTCCTGCGACTTCAAAACTTATTAAAAAGCTTACTTCCAAATATTTCCGTAAAGATGTCCTAATGACAGTAGAGGGTGACTATAAACAATCTATACAATTAATTGAACAAAATTTTGACCACATTTTTTTTACAGGAAGTACTGAAACTGGAAAATTTATAATGAAATTAGCTTCAAAAAACTTAACTCCATTAACTCTTGAGTTAAGCGGAACAAATCCTGTAATTATTTTCAAAAATGCAAATTTAGATGTTGCTGCTAAAAGAATTGTTTGGGGAAAATTTTTTAATTCTGGTCAATCCTGCATGGCTCCGAATCATATCTTTGTTGACAAAGAAATTGAAACTATTTTTGTAGAAAAATTAAAGAAATGCATAGTAAGTTTTTACGGAGATAATCCAATTATTTCCGAAAACTTATCAAAATTAGAGAAAAAGCAATTTACATTAACTGTAGAAATTTTAAAACAATATAAAAAAGAAAAAAGAATTTTATTTGGGGGGACTTTTAGTAAAAAAAAGTTGAAAATATCTCCTACAATTTTGAAATGTAAATTAAATGAAAAAGATATTTTGCAGAAAGAACTATTTAGTTCACTACTCCCAGTAATTGGAATTAATGATAAAGAATCAGCTTTAAAACAGATTAGACAAACATCAAAACCGTTGGCAATCTACTTATTTGGAGGCAATAAAAAAATCCATAATCATATTTCAAAAGTAACCAGCTCAGGAACAATTTGTATAAATGATGTGATGTTACCAGTCCTTATTCCAAATTTACCCTTTGGAGGCGTTGGGCAAAGTGGTATTGGTAAATTTCATGGAGAAGAAGGGTTTCGAAATTTTTCAAATCAAAAATCTATTACTTTTAAAGGTTTTTTATTTGATACAAATCTGCGGTATCCTCCCTACGAAAGAGTCAAGAAATTTTTAAAGTTTATTTTTCAGCTTTAAATTACTTAAATTGTTTTCAAAAACCTAGCGATTTTAAATTTAAAGATTATCTTTAAATAAATAGTGAGTTTTATGAAATTTGTATTTTTAGTAATTGCCATATTTATAAATTTTTTTAATCACTCATTGATAAAATCAGAAGAAAAGATATTTTCAGAAAAAAATAAAATTGAGAATATTACTAGAAAAGAATCAATTAATGAAGAAAAAACTGAAATAAAAAAAATTCATATTGTAAAAAGTGGAGATACAATATCAAGTATTTCAAAATTCTATTCAATAAATAAAGAATTAATTATTAAGTTGAATAACTTAAAAGATGAAAATTATATCTTTGTTGGCCAAAATCTTATTATCTCCGAATCTACTAAAAATCTTACAAAACAATCAGATTTAATAAATAATTTTCATATAGTTCAAATTGGTGAAAATCTTACTGAGATATCAAACAAATATAATTTAAAAGTAATCGATCTAGTAGATATTAATAATCTCAATAATCCTAATTCAATAAAAGTTGGTCAAAAGCTCCTGTTAAGCAAAAATAACCCAATTAGTTCAGAAAACTATCAAATAATTAGAAATAAAAAAAATAATGACTTACTTGGGTTAGATAAAAAAATTTATGGTCCTATAATTATCCAAAGTAAATCATATGAAGATTTTAAAGGTAGAAAAGTTTTAAACGTACTAAATCAAGAAAATAAAAAACTGATTCTTTCAATCAATTGTGATACAAATGAATTAGATGTAAGAATACCTGGCAGGAAATGGATGGGAAGTAAGCCTGTTAAAGAAGAATTCGAAAATAATTTAATAAATGATTTTTGTTAAAACTTTTGATTAATATGTGTGAATAATTCGTCTAAGAATAATAGTGATGGGTTATTCTACAAAAAGTTAAATTAATAGTAATGGCAATTTCAAGAGGAGATCTAGTAAGAGTAAAAAGACCAGAATCATATTGGTACAATGAAATAGGTAAAGTTGCTTCAGTTGATACCTCAGGTATTAAATATAACTGTGTGGTCAGATTCGATAAAGTTAATTATGCCGGGATTAGCGGGACTGATGGTGGAGCAAATACAAATAATTTTGCTGAAAGTGAATTAGAGAAAGCCTAAATAATTGCCTGAATTACCGGAAGTAGAAACTGTTCGCAGGGGTTTAGAGCAAAAACTTAATAAGTTTATTATTAAAAAAATAGAAGTATATAGGGACTCAACTGTTGCTTTCCCTACTAAAAAGGAAGAATTTATTAAAGGACTTCAAGATTCACTTATATACAAATGGGATAGAAGAGGAAAATATTTAATAGCTGAACTAAAAAAAATTGAGAATGAAAATATTCAATTTCCTCTAGAAAACTTCTCAAAAAATAATGGATTTCTTGTAGTTCATTTAAGAATGACTGGATATTTTAAATTTATTGACAACTTTACACAGCCCTGCAAACATACGAGAATAAGATTTTTTGATAAAAACAATAATGAGCTTAGATACATTGACGTAAGAAGTTTTGGTCAAATGTGGTGGATCAAGGAAAGTTTATCGCCTTACAAAATAATCAAAGGATTAGGTTCACTAGGACCAGAACCATTCTCTAAGGATTTTAATGCAAATTACCTTAAGAAAGTTATATCCAAAAGAACTAAATCTATAAAAGCTATTTTATTGGATCAAACAATAGTTGCAGGTATAGGGAATATTTATGCTGATGAAAGTTTGTATTCTGCTGGCATCTCACCTTTTAGGGAAGCTCGAACAATAAAGAAGTATGAATTAAACAAGCTTAAGAAATCAATTGTAACTATTTTAAAAAAGAGTATAGGTTCTGGCGGGACGACATTTAGTGATTTTAGGGACTTGGAGGGAGAGAATGGTAATTTTGGTTTACAGACAAATGTCTATAGGAGAACGGGTAAAGAATGCCGTAAATGTGGAAATTTAATTGAAAAGCAAAAAATTACTGGAAGAAGTACCCATTGGTGTCCTAAATGTCAAAAATAAAAAAGGGCTTACTCATGAAGAGTAAGCCCTTTTAAATATTTTTACCTGGCATCGAGCTATTTTCTCAAGGGGCTACCCCCTAAATATTTTCGCCGCTGATGCGTTTCACAACCGAGTTCGAGATGGATCGGAGTGGTTCCACATCGCCATGAACACCAGGATAATGTGAACCTTGAGAACTGCATAGAAAATTATATAAATTAAAAACAATAAATTAAGTTTATTTGGTCAAGCCCTCGGTCTATTAGTACTCCTCCGCTGCACTTGTTACCAAGCTTCCACGTAGAGCCTATCAACGGGTGTTCTTCCCGTGACCTTACTGGCTTAAGCCATGGCAATACTCATCTTGAGGTGGGCTTCCCACTTAGATGCTTTCAGCGGTTATCCACTCCGCACATGGCTACCCAGCGTTTACCGTTGGCACGATAACTGGCACACCAGAGGTGCGTTCCTCCCGGTCCTCTCGTACTAGGGAGAAATCCTCTCAATATTCCTGCGCATACACCGGATATGGACCGAACTGTCTCACGACGTTCTGAACCCAGCTCGCGTACCGCTTTAATGGGCGAACAGCCCAACCCTTGGGACCGACTTCAGCCCCAGGTTGCGATGAGCCGACATCGAGGTGCCAAACCTCCCCGTCGATGTGAACTCTTGGGGGAGATCAGCCTGTTATCCCTAGAGTAACTTTTATCCGTTGAGCGACGGCCCTTCCACGCAGAACCGTCGGATCACTAAAACCGACTTTCGTCCCTGTTCGACTTGTAGGTCTCACAGTCAAGCTCCCTTCTGCTTTTGCACTCAACGACTGATTTCCAACCAGCCTGAGGGAACCTTTGTGCGCCTCCGTTACCTTTTAGGAGGCGACCGCCCCAGTCAAACTGCCCATCAGATACTGTCCGCTTCCCGGATAACGGGTAAGCGTTAGAACCCTAGCTCTAAAAGAGTGGTATCTCACCGATGACTCAATAGTACCCACAAGCACTATTTCAACGTCTCCCACCTATTCTGCGCATTCAGAGCCCGAGCACAATATCAAACTACAGTAAAGCTTCATAGGGTCTTTCTGTCCGGGTGTATGTAGTCCGCATCTTCACAGACAATTCTATTTCGCCGAGCCTCTCTCCGAGACAGCGCGCAAATCGTTACACCTTTCGTGCGGGTCGGAACTTACCCGACAAGGAATTTCGCTACCTTAGGACCGTTATAGTTACGGCCGCCGTTCACCGGGGCTTCAGTCGCCAGCTTCACTAAAAGCTAACCAGCTTCCTTAACCTTCCGGCACTGGGCAGGTGTCAGCCCCCATACATCGTCTTGCGACTTAGCGGAGACCTGTGTTTTTGGTAAACAGTCGCTTGCGCCTCTTCACTGCGACCAGCTCTCGCTGGCACCCCTTCTCCCGAAGTTACGGGGCCATTTTGCCGAGTTCCTTAGAGAGAGTTATCTCGCGCCCCTCGGTATTCTCTACCACCCCACCTGTGTCGGTTTCGGGTACTGGCATTTGTGTCTTAACGAGTATAGGGCTTTTCTTGGAAGCATGACATCACCAACTTCGCTGCCGTAGCAGCTCGTACTCACGCCTTAGCTCAAGATGTTTTCTCCATCTCTCAAAGCCTCGAACGCTTGAACCAGTAACCAACATCTGGCCTGGTTAGCCTTCTCCGTCCCCCTTCTCAAAACACATCTGGTACAGGAATATTGACCTGTTATCCATCGACTACGCCTTTCGGCCTCGCCTTAGGTCCAGACTAACCCTCCGCGGACGAGCCTGCCGGAGGAACCCTTAGGGTTTCGGGGCATGGGATTCTCACCCATGTTTTCGCTACTCAAGCCGACATTCTCACTTCTATGCTGTCCACGTCCGCTT
The DNA here is from genome assembly GCA_902572915.1 of uncultured Prochlorococcus sp. Lineage (GTDB taxonomy): Bacteria > Cyanobacteriota > Cyanobacteriia > PCC-6307 > Cyanobiaceae > Prochlorococcus_A. The sequence continues at coordinate 2,561 of CACGHR010000035.1, read as the reverse complement.
ACGCTAACGCTTCACCCTACATAGAACGCTCCCCTACCATAAATAAATTTATCCGCAGCTTCGGTATAACGCTTAGCCCCGTTCATTTTCGGCGCAGGATCGCTCGACCAGTGAGCTATTACGCACTCCTTCGAGGATGGCTGCTTCTAGGCAAACCTCCTGGTTGTCTGGGCAATCCCACCTCCTTTATCACTTAGCGTTAATTTTGGGACCTTAGCTGGCGGTCTGGGCTGTTTCCCTCTTGACTATGGAGCTTATCCCCCACAGTCTGACTGCCTAGTTACACACAGGGTATTCAGAGTTCATATCGATTTGGTACCGCTTTCGCAGCCCGCACCGAAATGGTTGCTTTACCCCCCTGCTGGAGCACTAGACGCTACGCCTCAACGTATTTCGGGGAGAACCAGCTAGCTCCTGGTTCGATTGGCATTTCACCCCTAACCACAGCTCATCCGCTGAATTTTCAACTTCAGTCGGTTCGGACCTCCACTTGGTATCACCCAAGCTTCATCCTGGCCATGGTTAGATCACCAGGGTTCGGGTCTATAAACACTGACAAACGCCCTATTAAGACTCGCTTTCGCTGTGGCTCCACCATTTCCGGTTTAACCCGCCAGTGCCTATAAGTCGCCGGCTCATTCTTCAACAGGCACACGGTCACCCGATTAGTCGGGCTCCCATTGCTTGTAAGCTCACGGTTTCATGTTCTATTTCACTCCCCTCCCGGGGTTCTTTTCACCTTTCCCTCGCGGTACTGTTTCACTATCGGTCACACAGTAGTACTTAGCCTTACGAGGTGGTCCTCGCAGATTCACACGGAATTCCACGTGCTCCGTGCTACTCGGGATACAGCTAGGTCAACTTATCTTTCGATTACGGGGCTTTCACCCTCTGTGGCACGCCATTCAAACGTTTCTTCTAGACTTGTTGATCCATATTGCTGTCCCACAACCCCGATAGTCAAGACTATCGGTTTGGGCTATTCCCCGTTCGCTCGCCGCTACTGAGGGAGTCGTTATTTACTTTCTCTTCCTCCAGCTACTAAGATGTTTCAGTTCGCTGGGTTAGCTCGCACCAACCTATATATTCAGTTGGCCGTACATGGGGTTGCCCCATTCGGAAATTCCCGGATCAAAGTGTGCTTCCAACTCCCCGAGACTTATCGCAGGTAACCACGTCCTTCATCGCCTCTGTGTGCCTAGGTATCCTCCGTGAGCCCTTTGTAGCTTGACCAATAACTTCAAAAATTGAAGCATCAGCTTAATAGAATTGTTATTAATGCATTCGCACAAATAATAAATCTGCATCATTAAAGATGCTTATTGTCTTTAAAAATAATCTATGCAGTTGTCAAGGTTCTCTGAAATCAATGAAATTAATTCAATGAGTCCAGCATCTTAATAAATTTGATTAGGAAGCTAGATTCGTTCAGAATTTGATCACAACTCAAAAATTTCCCTTCTAAAAATTATGGAAGAGGTGGTAATCAGTGGAGGTAAGCGGACTCGAACCGCTGACATCCTGCTTGCAAAGCAGGCGCTCTACCAACTGAGCTATACCCCCAACATAGAGATATGGGCCATCCTGGACTTGAACCAGGGACCTCACCCTTATCAGGGGTGCGCTCTAACCACCTGAGCTAATGGCCCAGGAAAATAAATGGGTGTGACCTAGAAAAAACTTAGGAAATAAAATCCTTAAATAAATTTAGGGATGTGAGGTACCGATCGACCTAAGGTGACAAAATTAATATTTAACATTTTGTTGTCTCCCTGTTAGGAGGTGATCCAGCCGCACCTTCCGGTACGGCTACCTTGTTACGACTTCACCCCAGTCATTAGCCCCACCTTCGGCGTCCTCCTCCACAAGGGTTGGAGTAACGACTTCGGGCATGGCCAACTTCCATGGTGTGACGGGCGGTGTGTACAAGGCCCGGGAACGTATTCACCGCAGTATGCTGACCTGCGATTACTAGCGATTCCTACTTCACGTAGGCGAGTTGCAGCCTACGATCTGAACTGAGCCACGGTTTATGGGATTTGCTAGCTCTCGCGAGTTTGCTGCCCTTTGTCCGTAGCATTGTAGTACGTGTGTAGCCCAGGGTGTAAGGGGCATGATGACTTGACGTCATCCACACCTTCCTCCGGTTTATCACCGGCGGTCTTTCTAGAGTGCCCAACTAAATGCTGGCAACTAAAAACGTGGGTTGCGCTCGTTGCGGGACTTAACCCAACATCTCACGACACGAGCTGACGACAGCCATGCACCACCTGTCACTGCATTCCCGAAGGCACCCTCAAATTTCTAAGAGGTTCGCAGGATGTCAAACCCTGGTAAGGTTCTTCGCGTTGCATCGAATTAAACCACATACTCCACCGCTTGTGCGGGCCCCCGTCAATTCCTTTGAGTTTCACACTTGCGTGCGTACTCCCCAGGCGGAACACTTAACGCGTTAGCTACGACACCGAAGGGGTCGATTCCCCCGACACCTAGTGTTCATCGTTTACGGCCAGGACTACAGGGGTATCTAATCCCTTTCGCTCCCCTGGCTTTCGTCCATG
>CACGHR010000034.1 GCA_902572915.1 uncultured Prochlorococcus sp. | reverse complement strand
GAAGCTCTAGGTTTATTACAGGTTCGCGACCAATACATAAATTATTAGAAACAGAACTTGCCAAGTGGCTTGATCAAGAGAAAGTATTACTTTTTCCAAGCGGATTTCAAGCAAATATAGCCGCTATCCAGGCTTTGGCAAACAGAAATAGTATCGTAATAGCAGATAAATTGATCCATAACTCTTTATTGGTTGGAGTTAAAGCTGCTCAAGCAAAACTGGTTCGCTTTTCACACAATAATTTAAAAGATTTAGAAGAAAAAATTATTAAATCTAACCCCACAAAAAATTCCATTTTAGTTGTTGTCGAATCTCTTTATAGCATGGAGGGATCAATTGCTCCGCTAAGAGAAATAACGGAAATTTGTAAAAAAAATAGTGTTCAATTATTAGTTGACGAAGCCCATGCAATTGGGATTTTGGGCCCTGAAGGCAGGGGTTTAAGTTTTAATTGCCGTTCAGATATAACTATGATTACTGGAACTTTTGGTAAAGCATTTGGAAGCGGTGGAGCTTTCATAGGTTCTGATTCAGAAATTGGTGAATATCTTATCCAAACAAGTGGTGCATTTAGGTACACAACCGCTCTTGCGCCATCTTTAGCTGCTGGAGCGCTAGAAGGTTTAAAAAAAATTTTAGAAAATAAAGAATGGGGAAATGATCTTTTATCTTCTGCGAAGATATGGAAAGATGAAATTATTAAAAATTTTAGTTTTCCAGTTCAGGGAGATTCTCACATTTTATCAATTATTGTTGGCCAAGAAGAGAAGGCAATTTATCTACAAAAATATCTCGAAGAAAATGGGTTTTTAGCAATTGCGATAAGACCTCCCACTGTTCCAGTGGGGCAATCAAGAATCAGAATAACAATACGAAGAAACTTAGATTTTAATCTGCTAAAGAATTTTATTGCAATATTAAAAGAGTTTAAATGAAACAAATTATTACTCAACATGGGTGGGGACTAAATAAATATTTCTGGGATGATTATAAATTTGATTTTTTAAATAATAATTGGCATTGGCAAGATAATGAAAGAGGCTATTTTTCGACAAATAATTATCAAGCAAAATGGATTAAAAGCGAATCTAAAAAAGAAATCAGAATGACTTTATGCCATTCATTTGGTTTTCATTTAATGCAAAAAAAAATTTTTAAAGAAGCAACTCATATTGTTCTTATAAATTCTTTTAATAATTTTCTTCCTTTAAGTCATAAGAGAAACTTTATTTTGAGGTCTCTAAAAAGAATGGAAACAAAAATCATAAAAGATGAATCTAAGGATATGTTGAAAGAATTTATACATAGATCATTTATGCCAAATCATATGAATAATAGTTTTAAAAATATCTTTTATAAAAGTTTAGAGAGTTTAAATAAAACTCTTCTTTTAAGTGATTTAAAGCAACTTTACATCAATAGAGATTTTCCAGTATTTTTAAGAAAAGATTGCAAAATTATTTTTATAAAATCAGAAAATGATTTGATTCTTGACAACGAATCAAATAATAACTTTTTAGATTCCTTAAATAAAACACTTAATAGGAAGCCAATTTTAATTAAATTAGCTCAGCAAGGTCATTGCTTGAATAATTTAAATTTATACAAGATCTTACTTAATACAATTAATGATTGATATGGATAATACAAAGTGGAATGAGAAAATAAAAAATAATTTCAATGATGCTGCATATCGATATTTAGAGCATTCAAATATTCAGAAATTTTTTGCAAAAAAGATAGTTCAATTTATCAAAGAATTAAATCCCCAAAAAAAAGGTGAATGGATAGATCTAGGATCAGGACCAGGACTATTAGCAGATGAAATAGAAAAAAAATTTTCTTCCCAAAAAGTATCCAGAATTGATTTCAGCAAGAAAATGCTTCTTGAGAATAAATTATCTAGAAAAAAAATTTTATGGGATTTGAATAATGATTTACCTCCTGAAATAAATAACTGTTCTCTCTTAACATCTAACTTTTGCATACATTGGTTAAACAACCCAGAAAAGATAATAAAAAATTGGTTTAGCAAATTAAAACCTGGAGGTTATTTAATCATTTCATATCCAACAAAAGATTGTTTTCCTGAATGGAAAGATACTTGTAAAAAAATTGATATTGAATACAGTGGTCTTAATTTCCTTTGCTCTAAAGAATTATTAAAAGATTTCAAATCTACTGAAATACATTATTCAGAACAGTTTAATTATCTTGAAAATTTTGAAGATGTATATAAGCTTTTTAGAAGCATTAAAAATGTGGGAGCACAATCAACAAATTGTAAACGCAAAACAGTGAAAGAGTTAAAGGAAATTCAAAAGTTTTGGCCAAAGAATTACAATAATAAAGTGAACCTTTCATGGCAAATTGAGATTCAAATCATTAAGAAATTATGAGTAGTCAAAATAATATTTTCAAATTTATAATTTGTGGAACAGATACTGATATTGGGAAAACTTTAATAAGCTCTTTTTTCGTTAAAGGATTAAATTCCTTTTATTGGAAGCCTATTCAAAGTGGTATTGAATCACAAACTGATAGTCAAACTGTTGAAAAACTTGCACAAGTAAGTAAAGAGAAAATCATCAAAGAAGCTTATATCTTTACAAAACCTCTATCTCCTCATTGGGCTGCTGAAATAGATCAAAAAACTATTAACTTTGAAATGTTGAGATTGCCAAAAGTGGAAGACTCATTAATTGTAGAAACTGCAGGCGGATTAATGGTTCCAATAACACGCAATTTTTTGCAAATAGATCAAATAAAACAATGGAATCTTCCGGTCATACTTATATGTAAGAGCTCACTTGGCACTCTTAACCATACCTTGCTTAGTATTGAAGCCTTAAAACGTAGAAATATTGAGATTTTAGGTTTAGTAGTCAATGGTGAAAAACACCTAGATAATCCAAAAACTCTAGTTGAGTTTAGTGGTATTCCATTAATTGCTGAATTTCCTTACATCAAAAAAATGAACTCAAATAATTTAGATATACTATGGAAAGAACTAGAAATCAAGAATAAGTTGATCTCACTTTTAAACTCAAAAATAAGTTAGATGAAATCTTTGGATTCAAAAACTCCAAATCAAGATTGGCACCCAAATATTTGGCCACCTTTTACACAAATCAATAAAAGCAAACCACAAATAGAAGTAACTCATGGTAAAGATGCCCTCCTATTTACTAAAGATCCTAAAAAAGAGCTAATAGATGCAATTAGTAGTTGGTGGGTAACTCTTCATGGTCATAGTAACGAATATATTGCGGATGCCATTTTCGATCAGTCAAAAAAACTTGAGCAAGTTATATTTGCTGATTTCTTACATCCACAGGCAAAAAAATTGGCGGAAAGACTTAGTGAATTAACAAAATTAGAAAGATTATTCTTTTCTGATAACGGTTCTACTGCTGTGGAAGTCGCTTTAAAAATTGCCTTCCAATCATGGCAAAATAGAGGAGAGACAAGAACTCAAATAGTAGCTTTTGATGGCGCATATCATGGCGATACATTTGGAGCAATGGCTTTAGGTGAAAGAAATATTTTTAATGAAAATTTCGATAATCTTATGTTTCCAGTGAGGAGAGTCCCATGGCCTTCAACTTGGATGAATGATGAAGAAGTAAAAAACAAAGAAAATGAAGCGATCCAAAAATTAGAAACTCTTCTTAAAACTCCGACAGTAGCAGTTATCCTTGAGCCACTTGTTCAAGGAGCAGGAGGAATGAATATGGTAAGGCCTCAATTTATTAAAAAAGTTTCTGAAACTATAAAAAATAATAATTCTTTGTTAATTGCCGATGAAGTATTAACTGGATTTGGAAGATGTGGAAGTCTTTTCGCCTTTCAAAAAGCAAAAATCATTCCAGATTTAATAAGTATTTCAAAAGGCTTAACTGGTGGATTTTTACCAATGGGAATAACTTTATGTAAAGAAAAAATTTTTCAATCCTTTATTGATGATTCTCCAAGAAAAACTTTTTGGCATGGACATAGTTTTACTGCTAATCCTTTAGGTTGTGCTGCAGCAAACGCTAGCCTTGATTTATTAGAAAAAGAACCGCACAAATACCTTTTACTTGAAGAAAAACATTTATCTCATTTAATTAAATTTAAAAAATCACCTTACATAAAAAAGATAAGAGTATCTGGTACCATTGCTGCCTTCGACTTAGAAATTGGTAATAAAAGGGGTTATTTTAATAATATTGGTAAAGAAATCAAGAGTCTAGCGATGGAGCAAGGTTTATTTATTAGGCCCCTCGGTAATGTTATTTACCTTTTGCCCCCTCTATGTATAACTGATGATCAATTAGAAAAAAGTTACTGGATAATTAGACAAATCTTAGAAAATCTATAGATAAAAATTTAAGGTCCCTGAAGTATTGCATTCTCCACATCTTCTCTATTTATACAATAAGAAAATAGCCTTTTAGTTTCTTTTCCTCCACTTCCCCAGGTAACACTTAAATCTTCTTGTTCAAAAATAATAGTTGCATTCCAATTTGAAAGTAGTAGATACCATTTAGATGGATTATTAATATCTTTCACAGCACCTAAATCAGTTAGCCACAATTCCAATGATTGAAGTGAATTTTGATTGATAGGTTTTTTAGAAGGATTCACAGACTTTTTTAAATAATTATTTTATTAACCAAAGGGGTATTGTATCTAATTCTTTTCCAGTAAAAGAAGCAATAAAAATTGAAAAAATTAAACTTATAGAAATGATGATAATTAAAAGAAATAACGAAAACAATTCTCCATTGGAAAAAGGTCTTCTATTACCTATTAAATTTTGATTATGTGAATCGATTATTAAATTATTTAAAGATTTAGAATTTGTTTTACTTTTAGATTTTTCTTTTATTTTCTCATCATATATTTTCCTCAAATTAGTATTATTTAAATTTTCATAGGCCTCTAAAACTTCTTGGAATTTACTTTTAGCAACGTCTATTTCTAATGAGGTTGTATCAGGATGTAACTCAATGGAAAGTTTACAAAATGCCTTTCTTAATTCATGATTTGATGCATTTTCCTTTACACCTAAAATTTTGTAATAGGAAGTTTCCGATTTCAAAATAATCTTTTATTAATATTATAATTCTAATAAATTTTGACTAAATATAATGTATTTAATGAAAGGTAGAAATTTATATTTATAACGATATGACAAAACAAAACATTCCCGAAGAAATTTTTTCCTTAATAACTAAAGAAGAAATAAATATTTTTCAAGAGTTACAAATTAAAATTAAAGAATTAAATAAAAAAACCAATCTCACTAGATTAATTGATGGAGATGATTATTGGGTATCTCAAGTTTTTGACAGCATTTGGCCATTTAAAATAATTCCCAATATTAACTTTGATAATAAAAAATTTTTAGATATTGGTTCTGGCTGTGGCTTCCCTGGTTTGGCTTATGCCATAACTCATCCTAGATCAGAGATATACCTGATTGATTCTTCAAAAAAGAAAACAGATGCATTAAAAATCTTAATTAAATCAATCAACTTCAGAAATAATATTCATGTAATCAATGATCGTATTGAAAACTTAGCCCATCAATCCTTGATGAGAAATAGTTTCAATATAGCTACCACTAGAGCGGTGAGTAATCCATCAACAGTTTCAGAATATATACTACCAATGTTAAAAAAAGGAGGGTTTGGAGTTTTATATTGTGGCAAATGGACGAATGAAGAAAGCACAAATCTAGATAAAACTTTAGAAATATTAGAAGGTAAAGTTAAAGATAAAAAAGAGATACTATTGCCAAGAAATAAAGGCACCCGAAATATTATTCTTATTCAACAAAAAAGATTATGCCCTGAAATTTACCCAAGAAAAGTTGGCAAACCTGAAAAAAATCCATTATAAAATTATTTTTTTGATAATCTTTTAGCATTCTTATCTCCAAACTTTTCTTTTAAATTTCTCAATTTTCTTATAACTTTTTTTGGATTTATATGACCTTCTAATACTTTCAATAATTGTCCTTCAGAAACATCTACATCTAGTGAATTTGCGTTGAATCCTGGGAACCAGTGGCTTCCATTACCAAGCAGTTGATATCTAGCTCTTGCATATCCTTCCATACCCAACCAATCGATTAAATTTGAAAGCCAAAGCAGAACAGGAATATTAATATTTCCGGGCGTATATTCCCAACTTGGTAAATTTCTATTCCAATTTTGATGCCACTCTAAACCTAAGGAATTAATTGATTCCTGCCTTAATCTGTTTATTATCTTAGGCACATACTTCTCAGATTCTGATAACAACGATACAGCTTCTAAATGCAGAGCAAAATCTGTCTCTTTTGCAATACCCACACTCAAAGTATGGACATTTTGATTTCTTAAGCAAAAAAGATCATTAAAAACTATGGGATGAAGTGGTTTACAAAATTCCAACATTTTTATTGTGGGAGTATGAAGATGTCCCCCTTTATCAGTGGGACTTATTATGAAAACCCCAAGATCATGCTTATTGGCTAAATTAATAACCTTTGTATTTTCCTGATTAATGAAATACCAGTGCAAATTTACATAATCAAATAAGTTTGTTGATATGGCCTTTTCAATAAGTGAAGATTTTCCATGGGTTGAAAATCCTATAGATCCAATTAAATTTTCTTTTTGAAAATTCCTCAAAATATCAATGCAACCTCCATCTCGAATAGCCTGATGTAAATGTTCAGCAGTATTAATACCATGTATTGCTAACAAATCAATTTTTTTAACTTTCAATTTTTCAATACTTGTCCTAACATCTCTCTCAAAAATTTCCGGATCACTATTTGGTGGAATCTTTGTTTGAATTATATTTGGAATTTTTTTAGTATTCCTAAAACACATCCCTAATTGCACCTCAGAAGTTCCATAGTACTTGGCAGTTTCTACATGACTTAAGCCATATTGTGTTGCAAGATTTAATATATTTTCTACTTTATTTTGTTCTTCGTATGAAACCTCAGAAAAATCTAATTGATCCCAACTTTTTTGAAATCTCATACCACCTAAAGATAAAACAGGAATCTTCAGATTGGTTCTACCAAATCTACGATATTGCATCTCTTTGATATTAGTGCTTATTCATTCTCGGTGGCTTTCCAAATGATTGAAACATATCTCTATCAAGACTATTTTCTAGATCATCTAATTCTTCAAATTTGACCCAATGAATACAATCAACAGGGCATGTATCTATTGCTTCTTGTATAACATCAGAACTATCCCCATCTTGCCTAATAGCTCGACTTCTACCATGAAATTCATCAACAGTGAAAGTGTTCGAAGCGACGTGAACACAGTACTGACAACCAATACACCTAGCTTCATCAACCCATACGGCTTTTTCAGCTAATTGGCCACCTAAAACGGGCTCATAGCCTGTAATCTCTATATTTTCTTCAGTATTATGAAATGGATCCGTAAAATCCATATCTTGACATTAGTTTTCCCACTTAGTTAAAACCAATTCAATAGAACCATCATTTTTATTTTTTTTTGCTCTACGATTTGATATCCATCTTCTTTCGTTTTAGAAATAATTGTTTGGTAAGCATACATTTGTGTAACTTTTGAGATAAATCTTTCTACTGGAATCTCAAATTTCCATAGATCAAGGTCAGTAACTAATTCATATGCATTAGAATTGTTATCCCATTTAAATCCAACTTGGGTATCACCAGGCAAATGCATACTTATATCAACGGCTGTAAATTGACCTTTATATCCTTTTACAAACTTTTCTTCTTGATTAATACTATAACCAAAATGATTAAGAGCCTTAATTAATGGCTCTGCTTCTTTGAGCTGGGTTTTAATCGTACTAAAATGTGACATTAGATTCGTTATTTAGTTGTTTTAAGTTTTCATTTTGGTTAGAGATGAAAGCATCAGATGATTTATTCTTGACTGTTACTTCACCTAAAGCTTCTTCAAGATTTTTTGTAGCTTCATTGCATGAATTACCAGTGAATCCCTCAACAGTTTCTTCAACTCTTCCGTCTTGATGAATTTTGAATCTCAATGTTCTTTGAGGCATTAAATTCAAATATTAAGTACTTATACTTTATATAGAATAACGAAAATTTTTTGTTTCAGTTGGTACAAGTTAATTAATTTTAATTTTTATATTGAATATCTAATAAATTAATTGTTTAGTTAGCATTCTGGTAAAAAAATTTAAGTTTTTTAATTATAAAAACCTTGCATACCCATTGAATCCAGGGCTGTTTTTGCTTCTTCCATAACTGATGGCTCTTTATCGAAAAGAGCTATCTTGGTACATTCATCAACGAAACTTTCTTGAAATATATTATTTAATTTTTCGTACAACCTACACAATGACCAAATGCAATTACTTCTTACTCCTGATTCATTATCTATTTTTAGACTTATCAAAAGCTGTTCTGCTGCAATTTGAGCGTTTTCTAAAGAAACATTTCCAATTTCAGCTAAAGAACTAGATGACCATAACCTGACCGCAGCTACATCATTCTTTAAAGCTCTTATTAAGGGCTTTAAAACAATTTGGTCATCATAATTGGCTAAGCTCCATGCAGTCGCCCTTCTAACATAAGCATTATCATCAGTCTCTAAAAGACTGACAAGTTTCTTAACCGCGGTAGGACATGGATTACGACCTAAAGCGTATACGGCACTCATTCTCTCAACAGGACAGGGTTGATCGAGTAATGGTAACAAAAGAGGAAAAGATCTTTTGTCTCTATATTCACAAAATATTCTTAAGCCCTGTATTCGTTCTTCTCTATTACCTTCTAGCATTTTTAAGGCTTGATTGCATTCTTCAGTCATGTTTAAACCTTTTGAAAAAGCATCTTCATCAATTTGCTCTAGAGGATCTATTTCTATCTCTAAAGCCAATTCTCTTGCCAAAACATCTGGATCAACTGCAATTTCAGCTAGGCTTTCTTTTTTAGGATCCTCACTTTTTGTCATTTTCAAAAAATAAAAATATTAATTAATGGGTGCAGGCGACATCATATCTCCTGGCAACCAAATTCTTGCACTAACTGCAAAGAAAGCAATCCCAAAAAGTGCGACGATAGCGAAAGGTAAAATTTTAGTCTTAATAAAACCCAAAGATTCAAAATTAGTTAAGTCAATAATAACCTTTTAAATATACTTTTAAAAAATTTTCCCTAGATATTATTATTTAATTCTTGCATTTTGTCTTAACTGACCACATGCAGCATTTTTATCTAGACCTCTACTTTTTCGCAAGCTAACCGCGATGCCATTATTGGAAAGTCTAGATTGAAATAATTGAAGATTTTTGTAAGATGCTCGTTTAAATTCAACCTCATCAATTTGGTTATACTGTATTAAATTTACGTGGCATTGGAAACCTTTTAGCAAATTACTCAATTCATTAGCATGTTCTAATTTGTCATTAACACCATTAAGCATTAAATATTCAAAACTTATCCTCCGACCAGTATCTCTTACATATTTCTTGGAGTCTTCAATTATATTTTTTATCCCGTAGTTTTTTGCACTTGGTATTATCTTTTCTCTTGTTTTTTGGTTTGACGCATGTAGGCTTATTGCTAGTGTAAATTGACAGTTACCTAAAATTTGAAAAGATTTTTTTGATAATTTACTCATCATTTTTGGGACAGCAACTGTGCTTACGGTTATTTTTCTCTGACTAATCTGAAAATCCTCATTTATGGATCTTATTGACAAAAGCAATTCATCAATATTCAATAATGGCTCGCCCATTCCCATGAAAACAATATTAGTCACTTTTCTATTCATTTCATTTTCAATAAACAAGATTTGATCTAATATCTCACTTGCTTTTAAAGACCTTTTTAAACCCTCCTTTCCAGTTGCGCAAAATTTGCAATCCATTGGGCATCCTACTTGACTAGAAAGACAAGCAGTAAGTCTTTTTTCAGTTGGTATGCCAACACACTCAATGCTCTCATTATCACTTGTAGAAAGTAATAACTTTGTAGTACCATCATTGGCCAA
>CACGHR010000033.1 GCA_902572915.1 uncultured Prochlorococcus sp. | reverse complement strand
GGCATAGTGCTTTTTGTTTAAAAACAAGAATGGCTCTTCATGCAAAAAAACTACAATATCGAGTTGAAGAAGTAACACCTGGAATAGGCCAATTTGAAATCTTTAAATTATCAGGTCAAAAACAAGTTCCTGTAATAGTCGATAGTAATGATCAAGTTATTAATGACTCTTCAACTATTTGCGAATATATAGATAAAAAAAATGAAAACAATCCACTTTTTCCGGAGGATCCAATATTATTTGCACAATGCAAACTAATTGAAGACTGGGCAGATACTACAATGGCTACAACTTGTAGAAAAGCTTTAATAAAATCTGCAATAGAAAATCCACAGCTAAGAACTGCATTACTTCCAGATGAAATACCTTCTTCAGTTAAAAGTATTGTTGATAAATTACCTTTTGAAAATCTTAGTAAAATTTCTAATGTAGTTTTTTCTTCTAAAGATAATTTAGAACTCCAAAAATTACTGGAAGCTTTATCAAAATCCTTGATCAACAAGAAATATTTAGTTGGAGATAGTTTATCAATTGCAGATATTTCAATTGCTGCTCAATTATCCCTTATTAAATTTCCAAAGTCTGCAGGGCCAATTCTTTCAGGAGAGGGGAGCCAAGAATACATAAACAACCCTTATTTAGAAAATCTTTTCATTTGGAGGAACAACTTAGAAGAATATCTTTTTAGTGCTAACTTTCAATAAATTCAAACTTCAATTTATATTTATTTGTTTTGATAGCATGGATAGAAGGATCACCAACTTTTGAACCATAAGAAGCAATATATTGCACTCCACAAATTGATGGTTTTATTGGATTATCAACTTTCAATATTTCTTCGGAACATTTTTGAAATTTACTAATGGTCTCTACCTGGTTAATCCTTGAAGCACCTGGCTTATGTGCTGTTTGTATAACTAGCTCATCTGCGAAAAAAATATCATCATCTTGGATCTGATTTCTCCCTGTAATTCTTGAATCAATATAAAAATCATCTTTTAAATAAGTAATTTGATTATTAATAGATTGAGGATCATTTACAACCTTGATTAAGGTTTCACCAAATATTGCTTTTCCAATAGATTCAGAATTTTTTGCACGATTACCAACAATTAAATCTGAATCATTCTTAAAGAAATTTACTTGATAAATAACTGGCTCTTCTGAATCATTAACTATATCTTGAGAAGTAACAAGCCAATTCCCCTCGAACCATTTAGGATAAATTAAATCCTTAGAAGTATCCGATAATTTAAAATTTGGCAAATATAATTCTGGCCATTGATTTACACGATTTTCCAAAAACTCTCGTACGTTAGAATCAACTAGAGCAAAAGAACTTTCTAAAAAAATTCCTTGAAAAATCAAGCAAAGAATTAAACCAAGAAGAATTTTCATTATGTCAAATCCACTAATAAGAGCATCAGATCATTATGTATTATTAGAGCCAGATTCAAAGGAAAAAATTGTATCAAAGCAAGAAGCAATTTTATGGTTGAAGAATTGGCTTAGTAAGACAGAAACACAAACAATATATCAAAATATAGAAGATCCTGATCAGGAATTTTTTGAAGAATTATTGGAAAGCACTTATGAATTAGAAATAAAATTAGGATACGTTATCAAATGGTTTGCAGTAAGAATTGAACCAGATTAACTGATTATTTCTTTATGAATTGCATTAATTATTTTCATAGCAACTTCTTCAATATTTTCTTTTTTTACTTGAATTCTTAAATCTGCTTGAGAATACAAATTTTCTCTAGATTGAAAAATACTCCTATATAGATCATTTAGATTCTTTCCCTGAAGAAGTGGCCTATTTTCAATTTCATTTTTCAATCTTTCAATCGCTATATCTTTATCGAGATCTATCCAAGCAATTATTCCCTGTCTTAAGGTTCCCCAGTTTTCTGATTTGGTAACTATTCCTCCTCCAGTTGAGATTACTAATGAAGGAATTTTGATAGTTTCTTTAAGGCAGTTTGCTTCTAATTCGCGGAAATTATCTTCTCCTTCATCCTTGAAAATTTGATTGATAGATTTTTTTGCCAACTTCTCTATTAATGAATCTAAATCAATGTATTTATACTTCAATAATTCAGCCAGCTTCAAACCAGTTTGTGACTTACCAGAACCCATCATTCCTATTAAAAATATGCTTCTGCCCTTAATAGCATGAACTGTTTTTTCGATAATGGATTGTTCCATAAAGACAAAAGCGTATTTAAAACCTTAAGATAGTATTATCGCAGACAGGTATGACTTCTACACAATCCAAACCATCTCATGGAAAAGGACGTGAATGCGTCATAACTCGACGTGCCTGCTTTAGTTCTAGTCATCGTTATTGGCTTCCTGAAAAAAGCCCAGAAGAAAATTTATCTCTTTTTGGAAAGTGCAGTATTGCACCAGGTCATGGTCATAATTATGAACTTATTGTTTCAATGGGTGGAGAACTAGACTCTGATGGAATGGTACTCAATCTCTCTGATGTAAAACACTCTATTAAAGATAAGGTTACTGGACAATTAGATTTTCGTTTTTTAAATGATGTCTGGCCTGAATTTAATGTTAATAATCAAGAAGGTATACTTCCCACAACTGAAGCATTAGTAAAGGTCATTTGGAGTCGTCTGAAAGATGATTTACCTCTTACGAGTCTAAGACTTTATGAAAACCCAAATTTATGGGCAGATTATTCTGGAAAAAACATGGAAGCATTTTTAACAGTTCAAACTCATTTTGCAGCCGCTCATAGACTTGCAAAAGAAGAGATATCCTTTGATGAAAATAAAAAAATCTATGGGAAATGTGCCAGAGTTAATGGACATGGTCATAACTATCTTGTCGATATAACTGTAAAAGGAGACATTGATAAAAGAACAGGAATGGTTTGCGACTTATCTGCCCTCCAAGAGATAATTAACGATTTAGTTGTTGAACAACTAGATCATACTTTTCTTAATAAAGACATCGAATTTTTCCATAATTGTGTTCCAACTGCTGAAAATATAGCCTTATATATTTCTGATATTCTTAAAAAACCAATACATAATCTTGGTGCAACATTACACAAAATAAGACTCCAGGAGAGTCCAAATAATGCTGCAGAAATTTATGTTGATCAAAAGTTAACCAATTCGATGAAGTTGAAATTGGAAAATAGTTTAGTCACGCAAACTTGAATATCCCAAGAGTAATAATTGTTATAGCATCAAGTCTTGATGGGAGAATTGCATTTCCTGAAGGTGGAGAATCGCATCTTGGAAGCAATGAAGATAAAAAAATATTAAATCAAAACTTATCAATGGTTGACGCCACCATTTTTGGTTTAGGTACTTTAATAGCTCATCAATCAACTTACCTAGTTAAAAATCTCACTGATAATGACGAAGTAAATATATCAAAAAGCCAACCAATTTCTATAGTTGCTTCAAATAGCAAAAAATTTAACAGTAATTGGAAATACTTTCGTCAACCAATTAAAAGATGGCTAATAAGCTCAAGTAAAGTTGATAATTCGTCGAATAATGAATTCGAGAAAGAACTCTTTTTCGAAGATTCATGGGAAAAAACTTTAATTTCACTTAAAAAACAAGGGATAAATGATTTAGCTCTTTTAGGAGGTGCAAAACTTATAAATTCTTTTATAAAAGAGGATCTTATAACAGATATAAAAATTACAATAATTCCAAGAATTATTGGAGGTAGATATACATGGATCCCTCCAGAACAAACAAATGCGATTTTTAATCTCAAAAGGCTATGGGAAATAAAATCAATTAAAAATTTAATGAATAATGAAATCCATGTTCATTACAAAAAGATTTGAAATAGTTTCAATAATAAATGAACCAAAAAATACATAAAGTTGAAGTCAAATTGTCAATTAAGGAAATCTCCAAGGAGATATGGAATGAATTGGCAAATGAAATTAATAATCCATTTTATGAATGGACTTGGATTAAAAACCTTGAGATGTCTAAAAGTGTTTCAAGAGAAACAGGTTGGCAGCCTCTATATTTTGTTGCTTATAAAAATGAAGAAATACTAGGAATTGCCCCACTTTTTTTGAAAAATCATAGTTATGGAGAATTCATTTTTGACCAATCATTTGCAAGATTGGCTCAAGAGCTGAATTTAAATTATTATCCTAAATTAATTGGAATGAGTCCTTATAGTCCTATAAATGGATATCAATTTCTTTATAAAAAAAATAAAGACAAGAAAGAAATTACAAATTTACTTATAAACCATATCGAAAGCTTTGCGATTACAAACAAAATCCTAAGTTGTAATTTTTTATATATTGATGAAAGCTGGGGCAACCATCTTAAATCTTTGGGATACTATGAATGGATAAACTCCAGCAGTGAATGGAGGAGTAATGGAGAAAAAACATTCGACGATTTTCTATCTAGATTTAACTCTAATCAGAGAAAAAATATAAAAAAAGAGAGGAAATCAATTACTAAACAAGACATTAAAGTAGAAATTTTTAATGAAGATAATATCAACCAAGAAATCCTCAAAAAAATGCATAATTTTTATGAACAGCATTGTTCTAGGTGGGGAGTTTGGGGAAGTAAATATCTAACATCTACATTTTTCGAAACACTGGTTGATAATAAAAAAAATCTTTTACTTTTTAGTGCATCAAAACATGATTCAAATGAAATTCTTGCTATGTCGATGTGCGTTAAAAATCAAAACAACTTATGGGGTAGATATTGGGGTAGTCAAGAAGAAATATCTAATTTACATTTTGAATTATGCTATTACCAGCCTATTGAATGGGCAATAAAAAATAGTATCCATTTGTTTGATCCTGGAGCAGGTGGTAAACATAAAAGACGGAGAGGTTTTTTTGCAAAAAGCACCGTTAGCATGCATAAGTGGTTTGACAAAAATATGGAAAATATAATTTATCCTTGGCTAAATGAAGTTAATAAACAGACCGAGATGGAAATTGATTTTGAAAATAAATCTATACCCTTTAAATAAAAAATTATTCGGCTTTACCAAAGATTATATTAGTACTATAGCTTTTTATTAAATTCTAAGAATGGATTCTAAGAACAGTTTCGATGAAAAAACAATGATTGATAATAACCTATCCAACCGATATATAGATTTAGATCCAAATGGTTATTTTATTATCAAAGTAGATTTAGAAGAAAATAAAATAATTTTAGAGCACTTTCTAAATAATATTAATGATGACGGATATGCGCTTGACCCAGAAACAAATGAACCAATTAAATGCGACTCTCAAAATAAAAGAGTTAGTAATGAAGTTTTTAAAGGTATTAGTTCGAAACAACTTGGAATAATGATCACTGAAGAAAGAAATGACTTAATAACCAGATTCGACCATGCCCTATATTTAGGCCGGGAACTGCAAAAAGCAGAAGAATGTTTATACAAAAGATTACCATATATCCAAGATTAAGAAATTAAACGAAAAAATCTAATCTTTTCATCTGATGTTAAATTAAATAAAAATAAAAAAATTAATGAACATCATTTTCTATTTTGCATTTATTGGTTTTGGTTTTGGAGCTGCTTTCGCATTAGATAAACTATTAAGAGCAGTTAAATTAATTTAAAAAAACTATAGAATTTTAATATTCTCTCCATACAAATCATATTCATCGGCAAAAGAAATATTTGCTTCAACAAATTTACCAATATAATTTTTCAAATCAATTTTATCCTTAACAGATAAAATTACTGTTCCGTCAATTTCCGGGGCGAAATTATAGGAACGACCTATTAATTCGTTATTATCTGATATTTTTTCTACCAAAATCTTCATTTTTGAACCAACATATGACTGATTTTTATCTTTGGAGATATTTTGTTGAACTGAAATAACGTTATCTTTTCTTGCCTCTGCAAGCTCTAGGGAAACTTTATTTGGCAAATGAAAAGCTGCAGTTCCTTCCTCAGGAGAAAAAATAAATACTCCCACATGATCAAATTTGTGCCTATCCAAAAATTTGAGAAGATGTTCAAAATGTTCTTTTTTTTCTCCCGGGAATCCAACAATGAGACTAGTTCTTAATACAGCAGATGGAATTTCTTCTCTAATTTTCTCCAAAATTGATTCATTCAAAGAAGCCTGCCAAGGTCTGTTCATACTCTTCAATACATCTGGATGACTATGCTGAAGCGGTAAATCAAAGTAAGGTACTATATTCTTTGAATCTTTGAAAGCCCTAATAACTTCATCAGTTAAACCCGTTGGATAAGCATAATGTATCCTTATCCAAGGAATTGGCACTTTAGAAAGCTCATTCAAAAGTTTGGCTAATGATGGTTTTCCATAAATATCTTGACCATAATTAGTTGTTATTTGACTAATTAATATGATTTCTTGAATACCCTGCTTTGAAAGATTTTTGGCTTCTGAAACTATAGATTCTATTGTTCTACTTCTTTGAGGACCTCTCAACTTAGGAATAATACAAAAAGCGCAATTATAGTTGCAGCCTTCAGCAATACGAAGATAAGCAACAAATTTGTTTTTATCTACAAAACGAGGTATTTCCTCATCTGCAATAAATTCCGGTATTTTTGAAACTTCATTAACGATTTTCCCTTTTTCTACTCCTTTCAACACCTTGGCTATCTTTTGATAATCTCCTGTTCCAACCAAACCTTTAATTTCTGGTATTTCTTTTAGAAGTTCATCTTTAAAATGTTGCGCCATACAGCCTGCAACAATAACTTCTTTTCCTTGATTAGTAAATTCTAGAATTTTTCTAATTGATTCCTCTCTTGCTGTTTCAATAAAGCTGCAAGTATTTACCACAACAATATTTGCATCATCTATATTACTGTCAACTTCATAACCCTCTTTATCTAATAAGCCTTGCATATGTTCAGTATCAACAAGATTCTTCTCACAACCAACATGACTGAATGCAACCTTAGAAAATTTTGTATCTTTAACTTTGAGACTATTTTGTTTCACAACTTGAAAAATAAGAATTAAAAAATTTAAAAAGCATTTAGTATATAACTCTCATGCCAAGATAATATTAGGATAGATAATGTAAATAACAAACTTTCATTTTGTATGGCCCTTAAGACTTTAAACAGAAGAAATAAAAAAGATTTGAAATGGCCAAAAATCATAATCGCAATTCTTAGCTCTATTGGAGTAGTTGATACTGGTTCAATAACTCTTAAAAATTGGGGATTATTTAATTCTCTTTCATGTTCTTTTGGTGGGTTCAATACAGGATGTGACAAAGTTTTAAATAGTGAATGGGGAACTTTATTTCAAAATAATCAAATAACAATTCCCCTTTCATTTGCAGGTTTTATAAGTTACTTATCTTTATTAATTTTATCAATATTTCTTACGATAAATATAACTTCGCCTAAGGAAAAATTAAACAAAATAATATGGTGGTTTGTTTTTTTAATATCATGCGGTGCTACTGTTTTTAGCTTACTTTTGATGTATATTATGATTTTTAAGATTAGGGCAATTTGTCCTTTTTGTATTATTTCAGGAATTTCCTCTCTATCCATATTTATACTATCTATTATCGGTGCAAAGTTTGAGAATAGAGAACCAATGATTTTTAGAGGATTTATAGTAGCTTTTTTAGTTCTAATAAGTGGTTTAGTTTGGGATAACAAAGTTGATCCAGCAAATGCAGAGCAAATTTCAAATCCAGTTCCTATAGAAAAGATTGCTCCAAAGGTTACAACTAAAAGTTCTTCTCAAAAAATAAATTTCGCGAAATTTTTATCTGAGAATAAGATTTTTATGTATAGTGCATATTGGTGTTCACATTGTTATGATCAAAAACAATTATTTGGTAAAGAAGCTGTAAAAGAACTCACCATAATTGAGTGTGAAAAAGATGGTAAAGATAGTAAGACAGAACTTTGCATTGAGAAAGAGATTAAAGGGTTTCCTTCATGGGAAATAAACGGAGAAATATCTAGTGGAGTAAAAGATTTAAATGACTTAGCAATCATGAGTGGATATGAAGGTGATACTAATTTTTAACAAATCTTTTATGAATTTTTTTATCTAACTGTTGTCTAGTATGGCATTCCCAATTTTTATCTTTATCTGGAAAATCATCTCTATAGTGCCCTCCTCTACTCTCTTGCCTAAATAGACAAGCTTTTAATAAAGTTATGGTTGTTATTTGTCTATTCTTTAAATCAAGTAAAAGATTCAGTGCCCTCCTATAACGTTCACTAAGTTTGACTTTTTGATGAAACTTTATTTTTTCAAGACTATTTAGTAAAGCATTTTTTTCTAATTGATCCATATCATCTTGAATATTATGTAGAAATTTACACATATTTTTCGTATTTCGCGATACGCCTAGATTTGACCAACATTGTTTTCTTAATTGATCTATTTTTTCCGCAATTTTTGAAATCTGATCTTCTTTTGGATCTTGAATATCAAACTCTTGCAATGATCTATTACCTTTTGCAAATTTAGGAGGATCATTCAAAACAATTGAAGACATTTTTCTTGCAAAAACAAGGCATTCCATAAGTGAATTGCTTGCCAATCTATTAGCACCATGAACACCTGTAGAGGCAACTTCTCCTACAGCATATAATCCTTTTCTTGTAGAAGATGCATTTAAATCAGTTTTCACACCTCCCATCCAATAGTGAGCTGCAGGAGCGACTGGAATAACCTCATTTAAAGGATTAACACCATATTCCTGACATCGACTTACGATAGTAGGAAAACGTTCTACAATTTTCTCTGGGTCAATATACCGGAGATCTAAGCCAACATGATCAACATTATTTTCATACATATTTTTCATAATTGCTCTACTTACTTGATCTCTAGAAGCTAAATCGCGATTTTTAAGATTTTTTACTGGGCTTTCCCCTTTTTTATCAACTAAAATAGCCCCCTCTCCTCTAAGTGCCTCAGATATTAAGAAACAAGGTGCACCATAAAATTTTAAAGCCGTTGGATGAAATTGCACAAACTCTAAATCTTCAATAGCAGCGCCTGCTTTCCATGCAAGAGCAATCCCTTCTCCAGAAGATTGAGCAGGATTGGTTGTATTAGTAAATAAATGTCCGCCTCCACCTGTAGCTAAAACAACAGCTCTGGATTGAATCCAATATAAATTCGCTCCATCAAGAACCTGTACTCCTTTACATTCTTCATTTTCAATAAAAAGTTCAGTAACTCTTACACCTCTACAGTGAAGAATATTTTTTTTGTTTTCAACATGATCTTCTAGAACTTCAACTAATGCTCTACCAGTTCGATCTTTAACATGCAAGACTCTTCTACGAGAATGAGCTGCTTCTAAAGTGGTAGCCAATTTATCAGAACTCTGATCAAAAATCATCCCTAAATTTTGCAACCTATCGACACAACCTGGGGCTTCTTTTACAAGCATTTCTACAGCTTGAAAATCACATAAACCATCTCCTGCTTTCAAAGTATCATCAGCATGAAGATCGAATGAATCATCTGTTCTAACAACAGAGGCTATTCCCCCTTGTGCCCATCGACTAGAAGATATCTTGCTGGTATTCCTATTTAAAAGGAGAACTTTTAAATTGGCAGGTAATTCAAGACAAGTCATAAGCCCTGCAGCTCCAGCACCAACAACAATTACATCCCAATTATTTATTGGTATAGATTCAGGCGAAAATGGAGGCCTTAACATTAAACCAATCCACTAAAAGTTGGTTGTAAAATTGCTAAAAAGATAAAAATACCATCAACAATTAATGTCGTTTGAATTACATAACTAGAAACCAAGAGTGCTTTACCATTGGTGGTATTAATAGTCGCAGAATCGAAAATTTCTTTAGAAATAAACCAAAGTATCAGTGCAACAAAAATAATAATTGATAGGGATTTTATTTGAATAAGATTTTCGGAAGTTTTTTGAAGAATGCGAGGTGCATTTTCCGAATCTGCCATTATGACCTCTCTCCATTGATCCATTATTCCAAGCAAAAATATTGAGATATCAGTCATCGCAGTTCCAAACAAAGAAGAGATATAAAAACTAGCACCAATTTTCCAATTAGTACCAAGACCAATTAATGCTAACGGGAGAACTACAGCTTCAACAGGAATGTGTAGGATAGGAAAAGGACTTAACCATCCCCAGAACAAACATCCACCAAGCCAACTCCCTGATACCCCAATTAAAAGAGAACTGACAATGAACCATTTCTTAGATCGTTTTTTAAATAAAATATATGCTCCTAAGAGGATTATAAAAGTAAAACATAGCGCACTAATTGGTTCAAATCTAACCCAAGGCGCTTGAAGAAAAATAGGTAAAATTACAAAAAACGAAGACCACAATCTTAAAGAAATTGGCCTTGATAGGAAAGTACTTTCAAATGAATCAGCTGTTTTATGCATTTCAACATTCAATTTATCTTTCACTTCTAAATTTTTTGTGATTAATTCTTCCAATGAACAAAATTTATTAGATTATTCTAATTAATTTAAATCGAGTTTTTAAAAACTGCGAATATCATATTTTAGTAAATTAAAGGGCCTCTATCTCACAATTGTATTTTTAATTTTAAAAGTATTTAATACACTTAGAGTCATATATGAGTTTAGAATAAAAATAAAGAAGAATATTTGGAATTTAATTGTGTGGCAGGAAATTAATTACAAAGAAGATTCGAATGAGCTTTTAGTTCCCAATATTACTTATAAAATTAATCCTGCAGAAATTGAAAGTATTGAAGCTAATTCGATTGCTCAAGAAATAGGATTTGAATCAGGTGATTCAATAATTAGTATAAATGGTAAAAAACCACGAGATTTGATTGATTATCAGATTCTCATTAGTGAAGAATTTTTAAACATATCAGTTTTAGATAAAAATCATGAAATACATAATATAA
>CACGHR010000032.1 GCA_902572915.1 uncultured Prochlorococcus sp. | reverse complement strand
TGATCCTAAATCAGATAATGAAGAAGCTATGGAATTAATGGATAATTCAAACATAAAACATTGGAGTAGAACAAGATTATTGGAAATCTTGGGTGATGATATGGGGGTGAACGGGGTTATCGTAAAAAATAAACAAGAAGAAAATCCCATAAATTTAAATTTAGATGGGGTATTTGTCTATATGAGTGGTTCAAAGCCAATTACTGATTTTTTAGGGGATCAGATTGCTTTGAAAGAAGATGGAGGAGTTATTGTAGATGACTTTATGTCTACAAACTCAGATGGAGTATGGGCTATCGGAGATATAAGAAATACACCATTTAAACAAGCTGTTGTAGCAGCTTCTGACGGATGCATCGCCGCAATGTCAATTGATAGGTATTTAAATAGTAGAAAAAATATAAGAGTAGATTGGATTCATTCTTAAGTACTAAATATTTTTTCTCAATTAAAGGGGAGTTGCTTCAGAAATATAAGCAACTCCTCCGTAATAACTTAAATCATCTCTAATATTATCTCTCATTTTATCTATTAATTCTTGTTCACAAAAAACGATTACATGAACATTCGATCCTAATCCTGTAAATTCCATATCTTCAGTAACAATTCTTTCAGGACCTCTGCCTGTGGCATGTTTCATAACTGTATATCCAGGAACTTCAGCCTTTTCTAAGGTTTTAATGATTGCATCTAGTTCTCTTTCACTGAAAATTAAATCTAATCTTTTCATTTTTTTAAGGGATAGTTGGAATAACGGTTCTTACTAAACTCATATATATAGGGATTCCAAGAACGATATTAAATGGGAAAGTTAAACCTAATGTTGTTGAAATATAGTAACTTGATCGTGCCTCAGGAACTGTCATCCTCATTGCTGCAGGAACCGCTAAATAAGAAGCACTTGCACATAAAACCACAAAAAGGAGTGCATTACCAGGTCCTAAAGAAAGAAATCTTGCTACGAATACACCTATTATTGAGTTAAATAATGGCATGAAAATTGCGAACCCTATTAGAAAGGAACCGGCTTTTTTTAAACTAGGAAGTCTTTGAGCTGCGACTATTCCCATATCTAATAGAAAGAAACATTCTGCACCATAAAATAAATCTTTGGTAAAAGGCTCCATTTTTTCTATCCCTGAAGGATTACTTGATGCAATGAGGAATCCGACTACAAGACTAGATAGTAATAAATAAACTGAACCATTCAAAAGAGATTCATGCAAGATTGAACTAAGGTGCATTCTTCTCGAATTAGGCCTGTTTTTAGGTGCTGCAAATTTTACAAGTAACAAGCCCACGATAATTGCTGGAGATTCCATTAAAGCTAAAGCACCAACCATAAATCCATCAAAATCTATGTTTTGACTATCTAAAAAACTTTCTGCGGAAATAAATGTTACTGCACTTATAGAACCGTAAGCTGCCGCAATTGCAGCAGAGTTGAAAACATTAAATTTAGACCTCAGAATTACAAAACCAATTAGCGGAATAACTAAAGACATTAGAATAGCCGCACCTAAAGTTGGTACAACTTGATCAGAAAACCCACTCTTCTGTATTTCTATTCCACCTCTAAATCCAATTGCTAAAAGTAGATATAAAGAAAATAGTTTAGGTAGTGGAGCAGGTATTTCTAAATCAGACTTAAAAAAGACAGATATTGCTCCAATTAAAAAGAATAGGACAGGAGGCGCTAATACATTTTGTAGTATTGGATTTACTTCCATAAATTATTTATTTATCTCGTCAAGCGCAGATAATAAAGCTTCTTTCCTCGTTTCGACAATTACTCCATCAATTCCAAATTTAGATAATCTTTCTTTGACTTTTACATTAGCACCCGCAACAAATGCTTTTTTAGAATTGTTTTTAGCTTCTAGCATCATATCTTCCAGAGCAAGTGATGCTGTTACTCCAAGTCTAGGTACTTCTGTTATGTCTAAAATAAGTACTTTATAGTTTTGTACTAAAGCCATTCTATCTGTAATTCCTTTAGCAGCTCCAAAACTCAAAGGCCCTTTTAATCTAAAAAACATTACATCGCCACCACATCTATCCAGAAGTGCTTTTTCTTCTGAGGGTAAAACAGTAGTGTTTGCGGAATTATTGCTAAAAGGATTATCTTCATCCATCCCCTCTAATTGGGTTTCAGTTATTGAATCTATAGTTAGCATGTTCGCCACAAATACACCAATTAATACTGCCCAAATCAAACTATAAAAAACTGTTAACAAAAGAACTCCATACATTACACCTGCAGTTTTAATTGATAACTTGTGAGCTCTGAATAAAAACCTCCAATCAATAATATCTAAACCAACTTTAAGTAGAATTGCTGCTAGCAATGATTTTGGAATTACTGCAGCAAAAGGACCAAAAGCAACAAGTACAAATAAAAGTATTATTGAATGTGTCATTCCTGAAATAGGTGTTTTACCTCCAGATTTGACATTTATTACTGTTCTCATTGTTGCACCAGCTCCAGGAAGACCACCAAAGAAACCTCCAACAGCGTTTCCTATACCTTGTCCAATTAACTCTCTATTAGAATCATGTCTTGTTTGAGTTATATTGTCTGCTACTAAAGATGTAAGAAGTGAATCTATAGCTCCTAACGCTGCAAGTACAATCCCACCTTGCACGATTGCACTCAAGTTATTTTGTAGATTGCTTACAATAACAGGATCCGTTAGTACGTCTTTGAATGGAAGAACGGTAGGGAATCCTGTAGGGATCTCTCCAATTCTCGGAAGTGCATCTTTGCCAAGACTTAAAAGCTTATCATCATTAAATAGAAATACAGATATTGGTGCGACTATTAGCAAGGCGAGTAATGGAGAAGGAATAATATTGGTAATCTTTTTTGGAGTAATAAATACAATTGCAATTGTCATTAATGAAACGCCTATAGCAGCCCCGTTAACTTGAGTAATTTTCTCAACAATTTCTCCTCCAAATAATCCAGAGCCATCAACAATATTCACTTTAGAAGTTAATTGATTAGCAACTAAAAGTAGAGAGTTCCATGTTCCTTTAACTTTTCCGATACCTAAAAGGTTTCCTAATTCTGTAATTATTATTATAAATCCAATGCCTGACATAAATCCTGATACTACCGAATAGGGTACAAGTGTTATGTATTTTCCGAGTTTGAGTAATCCAAATAAGATTTGAAATAAACCCCCAAGTATGATTGCCCCACATATAAGCAATATCATTTGCTCTATAGGAATATTTTTAATTGGTTCTCCAAGGGAATTAGAGATAACAAATGCTCCACATAGCCCTTGGACAGCCATACTCATTGGTCCTGTTGGACCACTTACTTGAGATGGAGTTCCCCCAAATAAAGCAGCTAAAAAGCCTACAATTATAGCTCCATACATTCCATAGATCGCTCCACCGTCTCCTAAAGCAGTCTCTCCAAAAGCTATTGCGAGAGGTAAAGCCACTACTGCTGCAGTGACACCTCCTAAAAGGTCTCCTTTAATATTTTTGAAATTTAAGCCATGAATTAATTTCAAATAAATACTCCTTTACAGATAATCAATTAAAAAATCTTATCTTGTTATGTCCACTTTGTGTAGAAAACTTGAAGAATATTAAGATCAGTTGGTGAATTTATTACATGACAAGAACTATTGATCAGTTAATGATATTTCGATTATGTATAGTTATAGACTATTAACTTACTTAAATATTTACTAAAAACTCAAACAGTAAATGAATATTATTATCCGGCCACGTAGGTTAAGAAGAACTGAAGCAATTAGACAGATGGTGAGAGAAAACCATCTAGATCCTTCAGATTTTATATATCCATTATTCATACATGAAAGAAACTGCAAAGAAGAAATATCTGCTATGCCAGGTACTTATAGATGGGATATTGATGGCTTAATAAAGGAAGTTATTAGAGCATGGGAGTTAGGTATTAGGTGTGTTGTCTTGTTTCCAAAAATAAATGATAGCTTAAAGACTGAAGATGGCGCAGAGTGTTTTAATGAGAACGGTTTAATACCTAAAGCTATTAGAATTTTAAAAAAGGAGATTCCAGAAATGGCAATAATGACTGATGTTGCCTTGGATCCATACTCATGCGATGGACATGATGGATTAGTTGATGAAAATGGAAAAATATTGAATGATGAAACAATCGAAATTCTTAAAAAACAAGCTTTAACGCAAGCAAGAGCTGGAGCAGATTTTATTGGACCTAGTGACATGATGGATGGGAGAGTTGGAGCTCTTAGAACTTCTCTTGATAGTCAAGGATTTAGTGATGTAGGTATTATTAGTTATACAGCAAAATATTCATCTGCTTATTATGGTCCATTTAGAACTGCTTTAGATTCAGCTCCAAGAGAAAATAGTCAGAAGATAATTCCAGATAATAAGTCTACATACCAAATGGACCCTGCTAATTCAAAAGAGGCTTTAATTGAATCTGCATTAGATCAGTATGAAGGAGCTGATATTTTGATGGTAAAACCAGGAATTTCATATTTGGATATTGTTTATAGATTAAGCACTTTTTCAAATAAACCCATAGCTGCATATAACGTTAGTGGGGAGTATTCCATGGTAAAGTCTGCTGCTATGAAGAACTGGATTAATGAAAAAGATATTGTTTTAGAAACATTACTTAGTTTTAAAAGAGCAGGGGCAAAATTGATACTCACTTATCATGCTTGTGATGCATCTCAATGGTTGCAGGATACTTAAAAACTCATTTTTAACAAAAAATTGGTTTATTCTTACATTAGGATTAATTTAATTGTGTTGTTTTGAAGTTTTCAAAAGGGGTAAATAGGATTGGTCACATTGCACTTAGAGTAGAGAATCTCGAGAGGGCTAAGTCTTTTTATATTAAATTGGGGATGAATTTGGTATGGGATGATACAGATTGGTCTTATTTGGAAGCTGGTAAAAGTAAAGATGGCCTTGCTTTGTTAGGCCCTAGCTATAAAGCTGCAGGTCCACACTTTGCTTTTCATTTTGAAAATAAAAAAGAAGTGGTTAATATTCAAAATGATTTAAAAAAATCTGGTGTAAAGGTTGGTCCTTTACATGAACATAGAGATGGCACAGCATCTTTTTATATGAAAGATACCGAAGGGAACTGGCTTGAAATGCTTTATGTTCCTCCTGAAGGAATTCAATCGAATGTTTGATTCTTTTTTTTTGTATGCAAGAGAAAAGTTATTCTAAAAAATCATATTCGGAAAATTCATTAGAAGATGAATCTATAAGTCTTTTAGAGTGGGATTCATTAAAAACTCATTTATCCTCATTTGCCTCTACAGAAATGGGTAAAAGAGCAATTTTAAGTTGTGAAATTCCATCAGAATACGAAGTGGCTAAAAGACTTTTGAATGAAACTGTCGAAATCACTGAGCTTGAAAACAATTTAGATAAATCAATTAGTTTTTCTGGTGTTTTTGATATTAGTAGAAATATTGAAATTTGTTCCAAGGGAGGTGTAATTTTATCTTCTGACTTTTTAGAAATAGCAAAAACAATAGCTGCAGCAAGAAATTTAAAAAAAATCTTATTAGATTTTGAACAAAGGCCTTTTATTTCATCATTTACAAAAAATTTAATTGACCATCACAATATCGAGACGATTTTTAAAAATGGTATCGAATCTAATGGAAGGATTTCAGATAATGCCAGCAGTGAATTATCTATTTTAAGAAAAGAATTATTATCTAAGAAACTGGAAAGAAAAATATTAGTTGAGAAATTTATTCAAAAGAATTTAGCTTATTTACAAGATACTACTATTGGAGATCGATACGGTAGGCCAGTCTTAGCAGTAAAAATTAATTATGTAGATAAATTTAAAGGCATAATTCATGACTCTTCATCATCAGGAAATACAGTATATTTCGAACCTGATAGTGTTGTAAATAAAGGTAATAAGATTGCTTCATTAGAGGCTAGGGTTACAGCAGAGGAATTTAAATTACTTCAGAAATGGTCTCAAGTTATTAGCGATAATTCAGAAAATCTCATTGAAATGTCATCGATTTTATTGAGATTAGAAAATGCTTTAACCCGTTCAAGATATTCAAAATGGATTGGAGGTAAAACTCCAATTTTTGAGAAAAATCCTATTATTTCTTTAATTGGCTTTTCTCATCCGTTATTGATTTGGGAAAACAAGAAAAAAGGAGCTCCTCCACCAGTGGCTGTTGATT
Source organism: uncultured Prochlorococcus sp. (assembly GCA_902572915.1). GTDB lineage: Bacteria > Cyanobacteriota > Cyanobacteriia > PCC-6307 > Cyanobiaceae > Prochlorococcus_A. Next base: position 5,357 of record CACGHR010000032.1, on the reverse strand, counting down.
TTCATATAAAAAGAAATATTAAAGTTGTAGCTATTACAGGTCCAAACACTGGAGGTAAAACTGCTGCTTTAAAAGGTTTGGGTTTGTCGTTATTAATGGCTAGAGCAGGATTATTGATACCTTCAAGTAACAATCCAATCATCCCTTTTTGTCCAAATATATACGTTGATATAGGAGATAATCAATCATTAGAAGAAAATTTATCCACCTTCAGTGGGCATATTTTCAGGATAAAACAGATCTTAGAATCACTTAAAGAAAGGAGAGGATTATCAATTGTTTTGTTAGATGAGATTGGATCTGGTACAGATCCTCTTGAAGGTAGCGCTCTTGCAATGGCTTTGTTAAAAGAATTTGTAAATAAATCTGACATCACTTTAGCAACTACGCATTATGGAGATATTAAGGCACTTAAATATAAAGATTCCAGATTTGAAAACGTTTCAGTTGCCTTTGATGATGATTCTTTGAAGCCAAAATATATACTTAATTGGGGCATTCCAGGGAGAAGTAATGCTTTGTCAATTTCGAAGAGAATTGGTCTCGATGAAAGCATACTCAATGAAGCTGCAAATTATCTAAAGCCAAAAGAAGTTGATAATATTAACAATATTATAAAGGGGCTTGAGGAAGAGAGGATTAAACAACAAAAATCTTCAGAAGCTGCTGCAGAACTTATTGCTAGAACCGAAATATTACATGATGAACTGAAGAGAAATTATGAATATCAAAAAATAAATGCTGAAAAAATCCAGGAAATTGAAAGGTATAAACTATCAAAACATATTGTATCTGCTAAAAAAGAGGTAACAGATTTGATCAAAAAATTAAGAGATCAAAATGTTAACGGAGAGGACACGAGAATTATCGGAAAAAGATTAAAGGAAATTGAGACAGAGCATTTAACTCAAAAAAAAGTTGAAAAGTCAATATCCTGGAACCCTAAGGTAGGCGATTTTGTTAAAATCAAAAGTCTAAATAGTACGGGACAAATTGTAGATCTAGATAAAAAAGATGGTTTTTTTGAAGTTAAATGTGGTTCATTCAGGAGCATATTATCTCTAAATGACTTTGAGGGCATTAATGGAGAAAAGCCCAATTTTAAAAAGTCAAAAATTGAGATTAAGTCTTCAAGAGAAGATTTTTCTTTTTCTAAAATTAGAACTAGTAAAAATACAATTGACGTAAGGGGGTTAAGAGTTCATGAAGCCGAAATAATTATTGAAGAGAAAATTAGAAAATTTCATGGACCGCTATGGATTGTTCATGGAATTGGAACAGGGAAATTAAAAAAAGGACTAAGAAATTGGTTATCAGGTTTAAATTATGTTGATAAGATTGAAGATGCAGCCAACAACGAGGGTGGACCTGGTTGCAGTATTGCGTGGATAAAATAAAATTTAAAAAAACTTAGAAAACAATTTAATAAGTGTATTAAGTGCAATTTATTGATCAGGCAAACATTATTCTTAAAGCTGGAAAAGGTGGCAATGGAATAGTTTCATTTAGAAGAGAAAAATTCGTTCCTGCTGGAGGACCTTCCGGGGGAAATGGTGGCAGAGGGGGTTCAGTTATTTTGATTGCTGATAACAATCTTCAAACATTATTAGATTTCAAATTCAAACGAGAAATAATTGCTGAAGATGGATGCAAAGGAGGTCCTAATAAGAGATCAGGTGCTTCAGGTGAGGATAGAATCCTTAAAGTTCCCTGCGGTACAGAAATAAGGGATATTAAAACCGGTATTATTTTAGGAGACTTAACTAGAGATAAACAGAGTTTAACTATTGCCATTGGAGGAAGAGGTGGACATGGTAATGCTTACTATTTAAGTAATCAAAATAGAGCCCCAGAATTATTCACTGAAGGAAAAGATGGTGAGATATGGGAGGTTCAATTAGAATTAAAACTTCTTGCAGAGGTTGGGATTATAGGCCTTCCAAATGCTGGGAAAAGTACTTTGATTTCCGTTGTATCATCTGCGCGTCCCAAAATCGCAAATTATCCTTTCACGACTCTAATACCTAACTTAGGTGTAGTAAGAAAAATTGATGGGAATGGTTGCCTTTTTGCGGATATTCCTGGATTAATATCAGGTGCAGCTGATGGAGTAGGTTTAGGGCATGATTTTTTAAGGCATATCCAAAGAACGAAGATACTTGTTCACTTAATTGATGCAATTTCAGAAAATCCTTTACATGATTTTGAGATTATTGAGCAGGAATTAAAAAAATATGGGAAAGGTCTTTTGGAAAAAGAGAGGATAATAGTATTGAATAAAATGGAGCTTGTAGATGATGATTATCTGAAAATAATTACAAAAAAGTTAGAAGATTTATCTAAAAAGAAAGTTTTAGTTATTTCTTCATCTTTAAAAAAAGGTTTATCTTCACTGCTTTCTGAAGTATGGAAGAGGATCTAACTTAAATTAAAAATTTTTTTGTAAAAAATACACTTGATTTAATAATGAAAATTAGTCATAAATAAGATACTTCTCCAGAAACAATATGAATTTCTATACTTGCTTTGATCAACAAGGAAAAATAATAGCTAGATGTCAAACGATTAAAGATATCGAGGTTTTGAAGAAAATGGGAAGACCAATTGTAGAAGTCAAGGAAATGAAAAATGAGGAGTCGGTTGTTTGTTCGCTCACAGGAAGTCCATCCGACTTTAATAGAGATTACTAAAGAATTTAACAAATAAAAAAAGGGCTCTAAAAGCCCTTTTTTTATGCATTATCTAAAAATTAAGAAACTTAATCATCATAAACAAGACATTCTGGTTCATCCGGGTTGGCGTCGCAAAATAATTCCAAGGCATTAGGGTCATGTTTGTCTTCTGGGTGATGATCCTTATATTCTTCGAGTTCTTTTAGCTCTTCAGTTAAATGTCTGACCTTTGGAAGATTGCCCTCTGCTTTAGCAGATTCGATTTCCGATTGATCTTTTTGGATGTGTTCGTCAATGGATTTCATTTTAAGCTGTTCGTACTTTAGTAGACATACTTAACATAGTTAATTTCTAATGAAATTGCATTATCTATGAACTAAATAAGTGTTCATTACAACATCATTGTTTTTTGGAAATTGATTTTATATTTTTTCTGACTCTAATCTCATTATTTCCGCTAGCGATGGTAAAACTGGAATTAGTTGATTTGGGTTTAAAGGGAATAAAGCTTTGTAGTAATCTTTTTTCCATTCATTGTCAAAGCATGTCATTTTTACGTTAGATAATTTAAAGAATTTCAATCTCCATTCAACAATCTTTTCAAAACTTGATAGTTCTTGTTCAGTACATTTGAAAAGTTTGCTATATATCAATTCCCATCTTATAAGCGTTGGAAAAAGGTAAATATCTGCGTAGGTTAACTCTTCTCCAAATATCCAGTCCCCTTTATTTTTCTGTAGTAAACTTTCAACCTTATTTAAGGCTGCGAAAAGATTTTGACTTGCTTTTTCATAAGCTGACTGGTTTCTTGCGAAACCACATTTATATACGCCATCATTAATGCTGTTATTAACTAAATCTAAAAAATTTTGATTACAGTCTTTAATACTTAATTTTTGATATTTTGATTGAATTTTTATTGAATTGAGTAGTCTGATAATCTGTGAACTTTCATTAGACAGAATATTTACTTCATCTTTTACAAAGCTAATTAAAAGAGGTAATGTCGCTCTAAAGATCATTTTTTTATTAGCTTTTTTGTAAAGGTCTGAAAGTCTAATACATCCCTTAATCTTTGTATTGAAAATCCATTCGCCATGCTCAACATCTGCTTTTAAAAAAATAACTTTAACTTTTTTAGATAGATGTTTTATTTCGTGGACGAGTAAAGTTCTTTGACACCATGGACAAGAATTCCCTACTAATAAATAAATTTGTCCACTCTCATTATTAATATCGTATTCACTATTAGTTGTTATACCTTTAGGCCTTTTATAATTACCATGTAAATCTGATGGCGCGAAGCCATTCATTAATTGGGTCCAAAACCAAAACCAGAATTTTCTTGAGGCCTTTATAAGGAATTTATTTTGCATGAAATTTTATTTTTAAACAAAAAATGACTGTTCAAAGAATACTTATCGTTTCAGGCACCCATGGTAATGAAATTAATCCTGTGTGGGCGGCTAAGCAATTTGATAGAAGGGAAAATAGGCTAAATCATGGTATTGAGTATGAGTACATCATAGGTAATCCTGTTGCCTATGAAAAAGGGTGCAGATATATAGATGTAGATTTAAATAGATCTTTTAAAAAAAGTGAAAATTTTGATCAACATAAGAATAGCTTTTATGAAACAAAGAGAGCTAATTTTTTAGTAGATGAATTTGGAATTAACGGATCGAAACCCTGTCAAATTGCAATCGATTTGCATACTACTACTGCAAATATGGGAACTAGCATTGTTTTGTATGGGAGGAGATTCAAAGATTTTTGTTTAGCTGCATTACTGCAGAACAAATTTGGATTGCCTATTTATTTGCATGAAAAAGATAAAGTCCAAACAGGTTTTCTTGTAGAAGCTTGGCCATGTGGTTTGGTTATTGAAATAGGAGCTGTCGCACAAAATTTTTATGATCCAAACATCGTGAATAGATTCTCTCTAATAATTAGCTCCCTAAGGGAAGAGATAGATAAATTAAAAAATAACCTTATAGAACTTCCAAAGGAATTGGTTATTCACGTTCATCAAGGGAGTATAGATTATCCAAGAGATGAAAAAGGAGATATTGATGGCCTAATTCATCCTGAGAGGATAAACCAAGATTGGAAAATGATTAAAAAAGGAGATCCATTATTTATCGATAGCCAAGGAATAATTCACAAATATGACCGAGACCAATTGATTTGGCCTGTTTTTATTGGAGAAGCCGCTTATAAGGAAAAAAAAATTGCGATGAGCTACACAACAAAAGAAGTGATTTGTTCCAAAAAACAATGGGTTAAAGAGTTTGAAAATCTTTAAATTAAGAAACCAGAATAATAAACCACTTTTATCAAATAAGGATTTTTTATTTAATAGATAAGTTTATTTAATATTTATTACTTTACATTTTTTTTATCAAATTTAATCTTGTTAAACCTAAATCCTTTCGCTCCAATAAATAACAGCTCCAAAACCCTCTAATTGCAGTCTTCTAAACCTAGCCTCTTTTAAGGAAACTACCTCTTTCGATCTTTTTCCGTTAAGAAGCCATTCGATTATTACCAAGTTAAATCACCAATAACAATGAAAATATTAAGACACGAAGTCTCTTTTCTTGTATTTCGCAAAAATAACTTTACCTAGAGAAAAATAATTTACACATTTTTAGCGATTTTGGTCTAAAATCATCTGAGCGGAAT
>CACGHR010000031.1 GCA_902572915.1 uncultured Prochlorococcus sp. | reverse complement strand
ATTATTGATAAATTACTATTCTTTTTACTCTTATGAATATAAAATCTTTTAACGTTTGCGATGCACGTGTATAAATTATCTGGTTTTAAATTTATTATCTTAACTCTATTCGTATAGTCTAGATATGTTCGTGGGAAATAATTAATTAGATCTTTTATATGAAATATCCCTAATTCATTAAGCTTATTTTTATAAACTTTTCCTACATTTTTTATTAATGAAATATCTGAATCAAAAGACAAACTTGAATCAGCTTTATTCAGAAAAACATTATTAGAAATATTATTAGAACTTTCTATTTCTAAAGTTTTGCCTAGTTTATAAAGATTTTTTCTTGTATCTATAATTAACCTTTTTCTTTGATTTTCATCTAATTTATTATATTCATTATATTTTTTAGAAAATTCATAAAATATCCTTAAATATTCTTCTGAGATATTTAGATTATCTAGTTTTTGCAATGATTCATGCAAATAATCATTAAAAAATTTTTCTCTTCCTAAAGTATTAATAAATTTGTTTTCAGTTTCAATAGTAAGAGACTTTTGAAGAGGTCTTATCCAATCTTTAATTAATTTATTGTTATTCCCGCTTATAGTCACATTTGAAAAAAGAGTTATTTTTTCAACGTATCTTATTCAAAGTTATTTCTTTTTGCCTCCAATATGTCTCTTTTTTAATCAAATGCTGAAATTGATTTTTTAGCTCATTTATTTTGTTCCTTTGAATAGAAAGATTTAAATTAATATACTCCAACTCAACAGTAGAGATATTGAAGAAAAAAATGCTAGGAAAATTATTGCCCTTTAATGATGACCGATTTAAGTTTAATTCTAAATTAATAACAAAAGGATATGGATGTTTTATCATAAAATTTTTGCTTACTAAGTAATCAAAGGAATCTTTAGATATCATCTTTTTTATTAGATTTGCCTTGAATAATTCTTGATTAATGTTAAATGAAAGATTCAATAGTAAATTTTCCAATGACTTATCTATTAAATCAAAATTATTAAGAATCTGATTTTTTGGTAAATTATCTATTTGATTGATAATTTCTTTTTCTGGAAGTCTGGGTTTTTCCGCCTTTTCTTCTCCTATTAACTCAAGTAGAGAGGAAATAAATTGTTTTTCAACTCCTAAATTTTCAAAAATATTGTTTTTAAATAAATAATTATTATGGTCGTTATTATCTAAATCAAGTGATACGAATTCCTCATAATTATTAGCTTTATAATATTCAGACGTATTTGAAAGGTCTTTACTAATCTCGAACTGAGTGGGTTCTTTTAATTGAAAACCATCTTCATATTGAAAATTTCCTTTTTGATCATCCTTTATTTTTGTGGAACTATCAAAAATAGTAGAATTAATTTTCTTATTAATATTTTTTTCAATTTCATTTATCTTTAATTGTTCTACTGTTAAAAAGGGCAGATTCGTAAATATTAATTTACTTATTTCTTTTTCACAAGGACTATAGAATTCATTTTCAGTTAAGAAATTATCATTAATTGTTGGATAACTATATATTTGATTGAGGCCTTTTTCTACAGAGATGAAAAGTAGATCTCTTACGAGATTAAGATAAAGTTCATATTCCCTATAGATATTTCTAGTTAATAATCTTTTTTGTATGTCTACTCTCTGTAATTGAGAATTAATCTTATCTATATCTATGTAATTATTGAAATTTTTCAAATCATTCAAGTGACTAGTTCGTTTGCATTGATGCAACCTCTTCAGCAAAGTCCATCTGATTTTTTTCGATACCTTCACCCAATGTATATCTTGTAAAACGTCTTACTTTGATATTTTCCCCAATTTTTGCAGCTGCTTGTTTAACAAGATCCTCAACTGTTAGAGAACTATCTTTAATGTAGGGTTGTGAAAGCAAAACAAGCTCATTAAGTCTTTTTGCTATTCTCCCTTCAACTATTTTTTCTTTAATTTGTTCTGGTTTTCCTGACAAATCATCCCTACCCATTTCAATCTGCTTTTCTTTTCCCACGACATCTTCTGGTATTTCATCAATTGATACATACTCAACATTCGGACATGCTGCTACTTGCATTGAGACATCCTTCAACAAAGATTGGAATATATCACCTCTAGCGACGAAATCAGTCTCACAATTTAACTCAAGTAAAACTCCGACTCTTGATCCAGTATGTATATAACTACCAATTGCCCCTTCAGCCGCTACTCTTCCAGATTTTTTTTCAGCACTAGCAATACCTTTCTTTCTTAACCATTCCAAAGCTTTATCTAGATTTCCTTCGGTTTCGTTAAGTGCTTTTTTGCAGTCCATCATTCCTGCGCCAGTTTTGTCTCTAAGATCTTTTACAAGTTTTGCTGTAATGTTTCCCATTTGAAGTAATAAAAAATAGTGAATAATAAGTTTTAAATTGAAATTTAATTTTTTCTTTCTACATTAGAGCCCTTTCTACCCTCATTTATAGCATCTGCAAGTCTTCCTAAAATAAGTTGCACAGATCTAACGGCATCATCGTTACAGGGAATTGGAACTTCACACAAATCCGGATCGCAATTTGTATCCAACATTGATACTAATGAGATGTCTAATTTTCTAGCTTCTAATACTGCATTAGATTCTCTTCTCTGATCAACCAATACAACTACATCCGGTAATCTTCTCATACCCTTAAGTCCACCTAAGTATTTTTGTAATCTTTCAAGTTCTCTCCTTAATACTGCAGCTTCTTTTTTAGGCCTCATTGCTATTGAACCACTACTTTCCATTCTTTCTAGATCCTTTAATCTTTCAATCCTAGCTTTCATTGTTGTCCAATTAGTCAACATCCCTCCAAGCCATCTTTGATTTACATATGCAGCTCCACAGCGTGTAGCTTCCTGAGCTACTACATCTGATGCTTGTTTTTTTGTACCTACAAAAAGGAAACGTTTACCGCTTTTTGCTGCATTTCTTGTCCATTTATATGCATTGTTCATACACAATGCTGTTTTTACAAGATCAATAATATGAACACCATTTCTCGCGCAATATATGTACTTAGACATTTTGGGATTCCAACGTCTAGTTTGATGCCCAAAATGAGCACCAGCTTCCATCATTTCTGATAGTGATACAACAGCCATAATTTAAAAAGGGTTTCGGGTTAGCCTCCATCTGACGGGGATTTAATATTAATAAATCACCCGAAACTGTCAGATGTGTGGATTTAATTTCAACTACTCTAGCAAGTGATGTGTATTTCTAAAAGTTTTTTATCTTGATTTGGTTAACTGTTTAATGTAAATCATATTTAGAGGGATCCTAAGTATCTCAAGTGCAAGTCTATTTCTTCTTGTATTTACTAGGAATCTTAAGAAAGGAAGGATTCTATCAACACTGATAAGTCCTCCCAAGCAAAGAATTTGCCAAAGTAAATTATGAAGAGGAGTTAATTGAATCATAAATCTAACCCTTAAATTTGGATGTTTCTTATAAAACACTAAAGCCATTTTTGCTCTCTCTTTTTCTTGAGCTATTAATGAATCTATTTGATCGCAATTAAATGGCGGATGCCAATGAAAGCCTACTGCATTTGGACATTTAATTAATTTTGTCCCAATTTTTTTTAATCTTTCTCCAAGTTCTAAATCCTCCCAACCGTAAAGACTAAAAGAAGTGTCAAATAATCCCACACTTAAAATCAATTCTTTTGATATCGCAACATTACCAGTAGCAAAGTAAGCAAAAGAAGTGTCAATTATTTTATGTTTTTCACTCTCAGGATTTAGAAAATTAGATGTATTGACTACCGAGCCATAGGTAAAACATTTTCTATCATTTTTTCTCCAAGAGGCAAGTAATTTTTCTACGTGGCAATTTATAAAATTGTCTAAAACAATAAGATCACTATCAATGAATATAATAATTTCATATTTTGATTTAATTACTCCCAGATTTCTTCCAAGCGCAGGTCCTCCATGTTCTTGCTGAAATAGAATAACGTGTGGAAGATTAGCTTTGTTTTTATTTATCCATGATGTTGTTCCATCAGTTGATCCATCATCAACTATTATTACTTCATAATTACTGATATTTGTATTTAATTTTTGATTCTCAAGGGCAAATAGACATTTCTCTAATATAGGTAATCTATTGTAAGTTGGTATAACAATACTTACGTTCATGATTATGTCTTAAATATGCATAATATATTGAATTCCAAAAGATAAAAATAAAAGATATTTCCTAATCAGCTGCGCCGCCATTATTTGCAGTACCTGTAACGTTTCCACCATCAGGTCTTCCATCAGTTCTTAATTTCCTTTTTTTGAATTTTCTAGCATAGGCTCTATTACGTTCCTGCTTTTCTTTTTTTAGATTCCTTCTCTTAGACATAAAATTTTTAATTTTTAATTATATTAGCTCACTATGAGCACTATATATTTTACCATCTTCCATATTTAATATCCTATCAGCCATATCAGAAATTCTTGGATCATGCGTCACCATAAGTACAGAACAATTTTGCTCTTTTGCTAGTTTTCTTAAAAGGGTTACTATTTCTCTTCCTGTGACACTATCTAAAGCAGAAGTAGGCTCATCAGCTAATAAAAGTTTTGGGTTAGCAGATAAAGCTCGAGCAATTGCTACTCTCTGTTTCTGCCCACCAGATAAGTCATTTGGCAACTTTTTATGATGTTCTTCTAATCCCACTGCCGACAACCAATTCCGTGCTATTTCACGTCTTTGCAAATATGTTAAACCTTTTATTAAATCGGCACCCATCTGGACATTTTGTTCTGCTGTTAAACATCTCAGAAGATTGTGACCTTGAAAAATCATTCCAATACTTCTTCTAAGAATCTGACGAGTTTTCCTTGAAGCTCCATTTAACTGATTATTTAATACAGTTAAATCTCCATTTTGACAGGTTCTCAAGGCACCAATTAATGTTAAAAGAGTTGTTTTACCACATCCAGAAGGTCCTTTCAAAAGAACCAACTCTCCTTTATCAATATTTAAATTAACGTCATTAAGAACTTGTTTTTTATTCTCATTTTTTCCATAAAAGTGACTCAAATTATTTATTGAGACTGTTTTAAGGTTTTTAACATTATTTGTTAATTTATTAGCTTTAACCATTTATCTTCAATTGTTAAAAGATTTCAGCAGGATCAGCGTCAACTAATTTACGCATCGCAACAGCGGCGGACCCCATACACATAACCAAAACTAAAACGAATATTAAAATCGTTTTTTCTGCATCCATTATTATTGGGAGTTTAGTAGAACTTCTTATAACTGAGTAAAGTATTTGACCAGAGAAATAAGCAGGTAAATAACCAAACAATGCCAATAAAACTCCCTCTCTAGCTACAACATAGAAAAGGGACTTAAGTCTATACCCCATTGCCAATAAGGTGGCATACTCTGGGAGGTGATCTGTAACGTCACTATAAAGAATTTGATAAACGACCACACACCCTACAACGAAACCCATCAATGCTCCCAAACTAAATATAAAACCTATTGCAGTACTATTTTTCCAATAATTCTTCTCAAATTCTATAAATTGATTTTTTGTAAGAACCCTAACATCATTTGGGAGTGAGTTATTTAATATCCTTGAAATCAATTCAGGATCAGATCCTTTTTTTAGCTTTACCAAACCAATTTCTATACTGCCAGGAGGATTAGCAGGAAAAAGTCTTAAGAAGGTTTCTCGACTAGTTATCAAATTACCATCTGCACCAAAAGATGGTCCCAACTCCACAAGACCCTCAACAATTACTCTTTTTCCAGCGACCTCAGTCTCAACTTTTTTTTCAGATAAGAACCATTCTTCAATCGGTCCAAATTCAGGTCTAGATAATTTGTCAAAAAGAACTCTTGATGGATTTCTCAATTTATAAGCTTTCTTTGAGAATCCCTCATCTAAAAGAAGTGAATCGGAGGGATTAAAACCTAATGCAAGTATTGATCTAGTTTTAAGATTTTCGGGATTTCTCCAAAGTAAATAATTTAGATTAACGGGAGCAGTTTTTTCAACTTCTTCTACTGCGCGAGTTTGAATTAATCTTCTTTTTGGGAATCCACTCATGCTTATAGAACTTTTTGATCTAGGACTTATCAAAACAAGATCGGCATCTAGAAGCTTATGAATAGTTACGCTCGTGTCAAATAAACCATCTCTAAAACCTAATTGCATAAACATCAAAATCCCTGCAAAACTGATTCCAGCTATGGCAACAGCTAGCCTTAATGGCTGCCTAGTTAATAACAACCAAGCTAATGGTATTTTTCTGAATTTTAAAAAAGAAAAACTCATTAGGGAATAAATTTTGCAATCACTTTCATTCCTGCATAGTTTTGAACGATATCTATAGAATCTTGATCTAGTTTTACTAGTACCTCGATAATACGTGAATCAGCATCTCCTGTTGGATCAGTCGATAGAACTTTTCTTTGTTTTACCTGAGGACTAATCCTAATCACCTTTCCTTTAAGATTTTTTTGGAAACCTCCATTCTCACTGCTCAATTCAACATTCTGAGAGATAAAGACTCTATCGATGTCAGATTCATAAACCTCTATCAAAGCTTCCATTTTTTGACTAGAACCAATCTCCAAAATCCCTTCATTTTGTGGCCTTTCACCAACTCTCGCGTTTATTCCAAGGATAAAACCATCGATTGGACTCCTTAACTTTGAATTAAATAGATCTATCTTTATATTTTTTTGATCTCCGATTAGGTTAATTTTCTGTTTTTGCAATTTTAATAATTCATCTTTTCTCTTAGAAAACTCTACAAAGGAATATACATCTTTGCTCATAGCCAACTCATACCTTTGAATTTGATCTTTCTTTAGGGTAATTTCTTCATTAATAGTATTAATTAGATTTTCGTTTCTTTCAAGATCAGCAATTAATTTTTCTCCATTTTCAAAGATTGCGAGGATATCACCTTTTTTTACGAAGTCTCCTTCATTTACTAAAATTTCGACAATTCGGGGGGAAGAACCAAACTGACTTATTGGAGCTGCCAATTGTCTAATCTCTCCCGAAGGAGAAAGTTGACCAAGTGCGGCAACAGCTGTAATAGGAGGGATAAAATCTGAAGTTATTTCCTCTTGAAATTTTGAACTAGATTTATTATTTCCAGAACAGGAGATAACACCAATAGATATTGGTGTAAATAATAAAAAATAAATAAATAAATTTTTTAATATTTTTAATTTCATTAAAAATCGAAGAGAACTGTTTTTATATAGTTATTGACCCATTTTTCATCAAAATATTTTAGAAGAACCATGCTAGTCTTCTCATTTTTCATTTGTTGAACACAATAATTTTTTTGAAAATCTATTCTCTCTTGGATAATTTCCTCATTAACTTCCGGTTTAGCTTTCTTACTTAATTTGATCAAAATAGTGAGGTATTGATCCGCAACTCTGCAAAAATCATTTTTTTCAGACTTACTTTTTAAGGAAGCAAAAAATACATTACTAGAAAAAATCCCCCCCCCATTTAGGAATCTCTCTCAAAGAGGTAAAAGAACTTTTATCAACTTCAGAAAGTAATTTTTCGTATTTTAAACCTTGGTTTCGTGATGACGGGGATAAATCAACAATGGCAGCAGAAACAATATCATTTATTTTTACCAAATCCATTCCAAAAATTGGGATATCAAACTTTGGATCAGGAAAAAAAACGCAGTGTAATATTTTAAGATTCTTTGAAAATTCTGCTACTTCAATATGTAACTTTCTAAAACCTTTTGCTTTATGAAATTCATTTTCAATATAAAGTTCTCTGCCAATTTCTTTAGATATTATGTTAGTTAGTTTTGGATCAATTTTTATACTCTTAAGGTCCTCAAGCATGGATCTATGCTCTCTAATATTTTGTAGTAAATCCAAAATAAGAGGGTCAGTTAATTTTGTTTTAGTTAAAGATTCAGACAACAAGGCTAAAAAGTACCAAAATAGAATTTAAAGAGAGAACCGAAATGAACGTAGGAGATGTTAATTACTACACCCATTCAAGCAAAACTAGATGTGTGTTTGTGGATAATAAAGAATTGCCGCTTATTAGCATTGATATTTGGTGCAAAGCAGGTTCTTCATTTGAGGATGTTGATAAAAACGGTACTGCTCATTTTCTAGAACATATGATTTTTAAAGGATCTAACAAAATAATGCCAGGTGAGTTTGACCATAAAATTGAATCACTAGGGGGATTAAGTAACGCTTCAACAGGTTATGATGATGTACATTACCATGTCTTAGTTCCACCTGGTAACTTTAGAGAATCACTTGCTCTTTTGACAAATATTGTCGTTGCTCCAGATTTTAATCCTGATGAATTTATAAAAGAAAAAGGGGTAGTTATTGATGAAATAAAGCAACAAAATGATCAGCCTGAAGAAAGATTATTTAATTATTTTTTGAACAGGGTTTGGCTAAGTCCGAATTATGGCAATTCGATTCTGGGAACTGAACATAGTATTAAAAACTTGGAGATAAATGACCTTGTTAAATTTCATAGCAAACATTACACTTCCGAAAAAATATGTATTGCAATTGCTGGGAATCTCTCAGAAGAAATTTATAAAATTTTTGAAAAAAGTGATCTATCTGGCATAAATAAAAGTCCAAATTTAATAAATCAAAAAATTAAACCTTCTTTAAAAATTAGGAATGGTAGAGAGTCAGTTAAGTTTGATAATTTAGAGTTTTCAAGAATATATATGGCTTGGTTTATCCCAAACCTTAATAATCAAAAAAATATTATTGGACTTGAAATATTAGCATCAATCCTCTCTGTTGGAAGAAATAGCAGATTAGTTAAAATTTTAAGAGAAGATAGTAATCTTGTTGAATCGGTATATGTAGATGTAAATGCTGGAGAATTAGGCGGATTATTTATACTGGAAGCAAGTTGTGAATCCAAAGATATCGATTTAGTAGAAAAGCAAATTAATAAAACAATAGATGAGATCTTAAATTGTAAAGCCTTGACATTGGATGAAATAAAAAAAGCAATAAATATTGTAAAAAGTAATTATATTTTTAATTTAGAGACATCTACACAACTTTCTTCATTCTTTGGAAATGAACTTCTTTGGGGGAGAAATTCTTCAATCAAAAATTTAGAAAGTCATTTAAATTATTGGAATAATTTGGATAATTTCAAGGAGATCACAGATTATATCCGTGAAGAAAAGTTCACTCTAGTTGCATACCCTGGTTAAATGTTAAAAAGATATTTTTTAAATAATAAAAAAAGGAATTTTTCAACTGCTTCAATTTGGATTAAAGGAGGGAGTGATTTGGATAGTGTTGGCAAAAAAGGTATAAACAAGATTCTCAGTTCATTACTTACCAGAGGATGTGAGGGTTTTAATAATTTCACTCTTTCAGAGTATATTGAGTCGTATGGAGCAGAATTAAATCAAGAAGTATTTGAAGATGGGATTTCAATAAGCATTAAATCCCTAAATGAACATTTCAGTAAATTATTCCCCTTACTAGATTTAATAATTAATAAACCAACTCTCTTAGAAATTGAATTTCAAAAAGTAAAAAAATCCATCATTAATAATATAAAAAGAGATAAAGAGAATCCATTTAATATCTGTTTTGAAAAATGGAGAAGAATTGTTTACTCAAACCATCCTTATGCCTTTAATACAAATGGCAATGCAAATGATGTCTCAAAGATTATCTATGAAGATGTTTTGCTTGAGTTTAAAAATTTCAAAAGTCGAGATAAGTATTTAATTTCAAATAATTTAGAAATAAATGGTTTAAGTGTAGAAACATTAGAAAAAACCCCCTTAGCAGAAAAATCAAGTCCTATAAATCACGAATTAAGTCCCAACGATAGATTTGATTTCAACAATAATAATACAAATCAAACAATAATAATGTTGGGCAACCAAACTTGCTCTCGTAAAAGTAGTGAATATTTGCCTCTTAAGGTTTTGGAGTCATATTTATCTTATGGAATGAGCGCTGCTTTATTTAAAATTTTTAGGGAAAAAAATGGAATTACTTACGATTTAGGTGTTTATTATCCAGTTAGGAGGGGGAATGCTCCATTTTTAGTTTATTTATCAGTATCAAATAAAAAAGCCCTTTTTGCTTTTGAACTTTTATCAAATTTATGGAAAGATTTACTTTTAAATCCCCTGATTGATATTGAAATATTTTTGGCTAAAGAAAAACTAAAAGGTTCTTTTCTATTGGGAAATCAATCGCTAGATGAAATTTTACAGAGAAAGATTCAATTAATTAGTTATGGTATTTCCTCAATTTCTGAACACGATTTAAATTCTAAAATCGACGAAATATCTTCATTAGATATTCTTAAAATAACTAATAAGTATTTTTCAAAACCTTTTCTGAGTATTTCTGGCAATAAAGATATATGTTTAGAAATTTCAAAAAGGTGGAAGCAAAACTTTTAAGTTAGTTTTTCTCAATCTTATCAATATCGATCAAAAACGAACCTCTTCTAAACTTTACTTCAACAGTGTCTGGAGATTTTATTGATAGAATTTCTCCAACTTCATCAATTGCCACTAGATCAGGTGGTCTTAACATCGGCATATTATCTGAAGTCTTCAAATAAGAGACTGGCGCAATCAACTTAACCTTATCGTTGATCTCAAATTTCATTTATAAATTAGATACATTAAAGATTAGTATAAGCATAAAGTTAGAGAAAATATCAACGAAATGCACTGATTCATTCTAGAATCCTAGAATTAACTTTCTACAAATTAATGAATCAGAAATTTAAAACATTAATTTTATGGGCTTTACCTATAGTTTTAGTAATAGCGTTGTCCTACCAATTTTTATCTTCAAGCAATGTTGATTCACTTAAATCTAATGGGACTACTGTTGCGCCAAGAAATTCAGCGGTAGCAAGAGTTAGTTACGGCAGATTTTTAGATTACATTAATTCAGGAAGGGTTACATCAGTTGATATTTTTGAGGGAGGCAGAAATGCCGTTATAGAGACAATAGATTCGGATTTAGATAACAAAGTTCAAAGGTTGCGAGTAGATCTTCCCGGCTTAACACCTGAACTTATAAATATTTTAAAAAATGAGGGGATCAGTTTTGATGTTCATCCGGTAAAAACAGCTCCTCCTGCACTAGGAATTTTAGGTAATTTACTTTTCCCGGCTATCTTAATTGGAGGTTTAATTTTGTTAGCGAGGAGGTCAAATGGTATGCCAGGAGGTCCTGGCCAAGCAATGCAATTTGGGAAAACGAAGGCAAGATTTGCAATGGAAGCTGAAACAGGAGTTGTTTTTGACGATGTAGCAGGAGTAAATGAAGCCAAACAGGATTTACAAGAGGTTGTGACTTTTCTGAAAAAACCAGAAAAATTCACTTCTGTAGGAGCAAGAATTCCAAAGGGAGTTTTATTGGTAGGCCCTCCGGGAACAGGTAAAACACTTTTAGCAAAAGCTATTGCAGGTGAAGCCGGTGTACCATTCTTTTCATTATCAGGTTCTGAATTTGTTGAAATGTTCGTTGGAGTTGGTGCAAGCAGAGTAAGAGATCTTTTTAAAAGAGCTAAAGAAAATAGTCCATGTCTAATTTTTATTGATGAGATAGATGCTGTAGGAAGGCAGAGAGGTGCTGGTATTGGAGGAGGTA
>CACGHR010000030.1 GCA_902572915.1 uncultured Prochlorococcus sp. | reverse complement strand
CTCTGCTTCTTTTTGGATGATTGCTGCATCTATTGTTCCAAATTCAGAGGTTTTAATTCAAAATGTCGGATTAAATCCCACCAGAACAGGGATTTTAAATGTCATGGATTCAATGGGGTGCAATTATGAGATTTTAGATAAATCGACTATTGCAGGAGAACCTATTGGATCTATTAAAGTAAAGACTTCAAATAATTTAAGATCATTCACTGTTGAAGGAGATATTCTCCCAAAACTTATAGATGAAATTCCTATTCTTACTGTGGCTGCCTGTTTTTGTAGTGGAGTTTCTGAAATTAAGGATGCACAAGAATTAAGAGTTAAGGAAACAGATCGATTAAAAGTCATGGCACGACAATTACAAAAATTCGGCGCTGAAATAACAGAAAAAGAGGATGGGTTAATTATTAATGGGCAATCAAAATTTCATTCTGCGGAGGTAGATAGTGAGACAGATCATCGAGTAGCAATGAGTCTTGCTATTGCTTCACTTCTTGCTAAAGGCACCTCAAAAATTATGAGAGCAGATGCAGCTAGCGTCTCGTATCCCACTTTTTGGGAAGAGCTAGCCAAACTAACTAACTAGCCTAAAAAGTTTTTGTCTGAATTAATAGAAGTTTTAACTAAAGATGGCAGTTACTCTTTAAGAAGTGTGTTTTTTCAAGAGAACTTCCATAGTTTATTGGGCGCATTGGAGGAGACAAAGTTAAAGTTTACGGCTCCTTCTGATTTAAAAAGATTTAAGGGCAAATCTCTTAATGTTTTGGATATATGTTTTGGTTTAGGATACAATTCCGCTTCTTTATTAGATGAATTAATTAAACAAAAATCCTATTTAAATTTGTATGCATTGGAGATTGATAAAAAGCCTCTTGAATATTCGCTTAGAAATGAATCTTTCCTTAAATTATGGGATCCAAAAGTCAAAAAAATATTTGAATCAATGTATCGAAAAGATTATTTTGAAGATCAATTTTTTAAATGCAGTATTTTGTGGGGTGATGCTAGAGAAAAAATCAACATTATTCCTTCCTCTATAAAATTCGATCTGATTTATTTAGATGGTTTTTCTCCTCAAAAATGCCCACAAATATGGACAATTGAATTTTTATCAAAAGTAACAGAAAATCTTAATTCTCAGGGTTATTTAATAACTTATTCTTCTTCAGCGGCAGTAAGAAAAACCCTAAGAAATCTTGGATTAGAAATTTTTACTATTAAGCCAAGTTTTAAAAACAAAACTTTTTGGAGTCAGGGAACTGTCGCAATATCAAAATTTGATAAGAATAAATTAAAAACTAATATCAATTTTGAAAAATTATCTTTAATGGAAGAAGAACATCTCTTAACTAAAGCTAGTATTCCATATAGAGATCAAGATTTGAACTCTAGTAAAGACGATATAATCAGGAGAAGATTAGACGAGCAATTATTCTCAAATCTATTATCTACAAATAAGTGGAGAGAGAAGTGGGGAATGACGAAGTTATCCGTTAAGAGTTAGATTTAAATAAGGATTTCAAATAAACATGTTAAGTGTTGCGATATTAGCGGCAGGCAAGGGCACTAGGATGGAAAGCTCATTGCCAAAAGTTTTACATAAAATTTCTGGCAAAAGTCTTCTACAAAGAGTAATTGATTCATGTGTCGAATTAAAACCTGATCAAATTTTCGTAATTACTGGACACAAATCAAAAGAAGTACAAAAGGCAATCCCAAACGATAAAACAATCCGTGTTGTTGTTCAAGAACCTCAATCAGGAACCGGTCATGCTATCCAGGTACTTTGTAGAAAAATAAAAAAACATCAAGGAAAACTTTTGGTGCTTAATGGCGATGTCCCCCTCATTAGGCCAAGCACTCTAAAAAGACTTTTGTTTTTACACGATTCAAAAAATGGTGATGTTTCTTTAATTACCACAAAGAAAACAAATCCTCATGGATATGGCAGAGTTTTTTTGAAGGGAGATTTTATAGAAAGAATTGTTGAAGAAAAAGATTGCAATGATCTAGAAAGAGAAAATACATTAATAAATGCTGGTGTTTACTGTTTTAACTGGGGTAACTTGTCAGAAATAATTAATACCTTGCAAAGCAATAATAATCAAAAAGAGATTTACTTAACAGATACAATATCTTTGCTAAAAAATTCCTTAAGCCTCGAGGTAGTGGATAATGGAGAGCTTCAGGGAATTAATAACAGAATTCAATTATCAGAGTGCGAGGAAATTATTCAGAATTTAATTAAAGAGAAGCATATGCTTAATGGTGTAACTTTTATAAATAAAGCAAGTTGTTCAATTAGTGAAGAAGCTGAAATTGGTAAGGATGTAATCATAGAGGCTAATACACATATAAGAGGGAATACGAAAATAAATAGTCATTGCATTATCGGTCCAAATACTTTTATTGAGAATTCTAATGTGGGATTAAATTGTGAAATTTCAAACTCTACTGTTTATGCTTCTCAGATAATGGATTATATAAAAATTGGCCCTTATAGTCATATAAGGCCTAACTCCAAAATATCTTCCTTTAGCAAAATAGGTAATTTTGTTGAAATAAAAAATAGTCAACTAGAGGAAGAATCTAAAGTAAACCATTTAAGTTATATTGGCGATTCTATTATTGGAAGATCTACAAATATTGGAGCAGGTACTATTACTGCAAATTTTGATGGTCAGAAAAAACATCAAACAAAAATTGGTAAAAATTCCAGTATTGGTGCAAATACAGTTTTTGTGGCGCCAATAAATCTCGGGGAATCAGTTACAACTGGAGCTGGTTCAGTGATCACAAAAGACTCCAAAGATAATTCATTAGCAATCTCAAGAACTAAACAAGTAAATATAGAAAATTGGGAAAGAAAGAAATCCTGATCTAGTTAATTAATGCAATAATTTTTTCAAGTTGCCAACATCTACTTCCTTTTATAAGGATAGAATCACCTTTTTTTGTAGACTTGTTTATCTCTTGAGGTACATCTTTAATATTATTTAAAACTAAGAATTTTTTCTTATCTTTTAGATAATTGGTGTAAATTTTTTCATTTTTTTTCTCGCAAATAAATAAACACTTTTCTATATCTGAATTATTTATTAAGTTAAATATTTCTTTATGATATTTTTCAGATTCTTTTCCCAATTCTTGCATACTTCCAAATATGAAAAATTTATTTCTCGGTTTTTCAAGAAGGTTTTTAATACATGCTTTTACGGACTCTGGCGAAGCATTATATGATTCATCATATATTGTTGTTTTTACTGATTTAAAGATTTTATTCCTTCCACCTAAACTTACAAAATCAAATTTATTAAAACTTGCAAAATCAATGCCTAGCTCTTTAGCAACTGCATAAGCAAATAAGAAATTCGAAGCATTGTGAAA
This sequence comes from uncultured Prochlorococcus sp., assembly GCA_902572915.1. Lineage (GTDB taxonomy): Bacteria > Cyanobacteriota > Cyanobacteriia > PCC-6307 > Cyanobiaceae > Prochlorococcus_A. The sequence goes on along the minus strand of CACGHR010000030.1, from coordinate 8,829 downwards.
TCCCTCAAATGAAATTTCAAAGGTATTTTCTTCAATTAAAATTGTTTTATTAGAAGGATTATAAAATCCTCGCAAATTATCATCTTTCTTAAAACTCTCCTTTTGATTTTCTAAATTTAATAGTTTTACTTTTATCACTCTACCTTTCCAAAATTCTTTTAAAGTTTTTTCTAGGAATGGATCATTTGCTGGAATTATTACAACTCCTTCTGGATTTAAATACTTACTAATTTCACACTTTGCATAAGTAATATTTTTTTTCGAGCCTAACAACCCAATATGAGCTGTGCCAATGTTTGTAATAACTGCAATATCGGGTTCACTATATTTCGATAAATTCTCGATCTGCCCAAGACCTCTCATCCCCATCTCAAGAACTAAAACTTTATCTTCTATATCTGTAGCAAGAATAGTAAGGCCAACTCCAATCTCATTATTGAAATTTGCATGAGATAATTTAATTCTTCCAAGTTTATTTAAAACTCGACCAATCATTTCTTTTGTTGTTGTTTTCCCTACTGAGCCAGTTATTGCAACAATAGGAATATTTAATTTTTTTCTTTTTAGCAATGCTAATTTTTGAAATGCCTCTGTTGTGTCATTTACAACCCAATAAGGAAAATTACTAGGAAGTAATCTCTGCATCCCTTTTTTAATTACTACAGATTTAACTCCTTTATTTAAAACCTCTGGAAGAAAACTATGTCCGTCAAAATTTTTACCCTTGATAGCTATGAAAAGATCATTTTTTAATAAAGTTCTACTATCAATACTTATATTCTTAAAATTTAAAAAATTTCTTTTCCCCTCGCTCAGATTTCTAATATCCCCCAAAATATAGTTTAATTCTGATAAAGAGAATTCCATCAAAAAATTAAGTCATACTTTTTTTAAAGATGGATCAGCTGATTGTCCGTAAGAAAATTTTTCAACTTCAGCAAAATCTGGCGATGGTTCTTTTATTCCGCAAACATCCTTATACATAACTTCGTATTCAAGAGCTGACCTTTGCCAACTAAATTCTTGACTCATGGCTCTTTTTTGCAGTTGTTCCCAACTATCTTTATGCCTAAAGGCTTCCCATGACCTTACTAAAGAAGTATAGAAATCTATAGGTTCAAAGCGATCAAAGCAAAATCCCGTACCATGATTATTTTCTGGGTCATGAGGTAAAACCGTATCAACTAAACCTCCAACTCGCCTTACTATTGGAATAGAGCCGTATCTCATGGCAAGGAGTTGACTAATACCACAAGGTTCAAATCTACTTGGCATTAAGAATGCATCTGAGCCACCATAGATAAGCCTTGACAAAGAATCATCATAAGTAAGAAATACTGAGAATCTTCCTGGGTAATCTAATGCCAGTTGCCATAATCCAGACTCTAAATATCTATCTCCAGTCCCTAAAACAGCAATTTGAGAATCTGTATAGGCTAATAGTCTTCTTGAAACTTGTAAAAGCAAGTCAACCCCTTTCTGATCAACTAACCTACTGACCATGCCTAAAAGATATTTTTTAGAATTAACTTCGAGACCCATTTCTCTCTGCAGAATTTTTTTATTTTCTAACCTATTTTCTAAATTCTTAATACTGAATTTTGCAGGTAAAATTGGATCTTTGGCTGGATTCCATTCATCAAGATCTATTCCATTAAGAATTCCCCTTAATTTACCTGAAATGTAATTAAGTAATCCTTCAAGGCTTTCCCCGTATTCATGGGTTTTAATTTCATCTGCATAAGTCGGAGAAACAGCATTTACTCTATCTGCGTACAACATAGCCGCTGCCATCGTATGGTCTCCATGCATATACCAAGGACACCAAGTCATTTTTTCTAGTTTCCATCTCCAAGGGCCTTGGTATTTTAAATTATGGATTGTGAAGACAGTGCTAATTTCAGGATCCTGATGCATCCACACAGGAATCATCCCAGTGTGCCAATCATGACAGTGGAGAACTTGAGGTTTCCAACAATTCCAAGCAAATTCTGCAGTGGCGCTGGCAAAAAATGTAAAGCGCCAGTCTTCATTTTCGCCTCCGTATATTTGGTCAGAGTCAAATGTTGGATGCCCTACCAGGTAAATCACATAATTATGTATTGGATGTTTTGCTTCATACACAGCAAAATCAGCGCCCATTGTGTTAGATCTAAAGACTGGTTCATTCGACACATCTAAAAGACTCCACAATTTACCATAGCCTGGAATAATTACCCTTACATCATGACCAAGTTTTATCAAAGATGGAGGTAAAGAACCAACCACATCTCCCATACCTCCAACTTTGATAATTGGAGCACATTCAGCAGCGGCAAGAAGAATTCTCATTGATAGTTATTTAAAAAGTTCTTTTGAAAAAAATCAACTAGGGAGTCCACTTATAGTCAGAGAAATTTGGTGGACGCTTTTCAAGAAAGGCATCTCTACCTTCTTGAGCTTCTTTAGTCGAATAAAATAATTGAGTTGTGTATCCAGATAGTTCCTGTATACCAGCAATTCCATCATTCTCCGCATTGAATGAAGCTTTAAGAATACGAATAGCAGTTGGACTATTTCGTAAAATCTCTCTTGCCCACATTACACCCTCAGCTTCTAATTCTTCAATCTTTGTAATTGCATTTATCAAGCCCATCTCTAGTGCTTCCTTGGAATTATATTTTCTACATAAAAACCAAATTTCTTTCGCTTTTCTTTGACCAACAAGTCTAGCCAAATAACTAGAACCAAATCCAGCATCAAAGCTACCAACTCTTGGACCTGTTTGACCAAATATTGCATTCTCTGAGGCAATGCTAAGATCACAAATCAAATGAAGTACCTGACCTCCTCCAATTGCAAAACCAGAAACCAAGGCGATAACCACTTTCGGCAAACTTCTAATTAATCTTTGTAATTCGAGTACATTTAATCTTTGCTTCCCTTCATCATTTATATAACCATTCTCAGCTCTAACACTCTGATCACCCCCTGAGCAAAAAGAATGAATCCCTTTCTTGTCAGGGCCCGCCCCAGTAAAAAGAACCACACCAATACTTTCATCATTTCTAACAATATTAAATGCCTCAATAAGCTCATCTACTGTTTGAGGTCTAAATGCATTTCTTTTTTCAGGTCTATTGATTGCGATTCGCGCAATGCCCTCATCTGATTTATGAAACAATATATCCTCATAAGATTTATATTGTGACCAATTTAAGATCGTTTTCCCAGGTAATACTTTCATGAATCCTAATTATTTAAAAATAGAAAATAATAAAATTTAATTGCCAATTATTTTTTCTAGCAGTGCATTTTTTTCACAAATTTCATTTTCTGGATCAATATCAACTTTAATTATTACAGATTTCTGGATAGAAATGCTCCAATCGAATGCCTCTCGTAATTTTTTAAAATTTGCCACACTTTTAAAGTTTACTTGATAACCCTCTGCGATTTTTGGCCAGTTTATTTCCTTTGGCATAAGAAAAAGTTTTTTCAATTCATCTTCTTTTAAATTTTTTTTATAAATACGATTAAATATATTTCCGCCATTATTATCTATTAAAAGAATTGTTAAATTCATGTCGATTGAATTTTCAATCAGCCAACCGTTTATATCATGAATTAAAGCCAAATCTCCAGTTACAAGAAGTAGAGGATTTTTAATTCTAGAAATACCTAACGCAAGAGATAAAGTGCCGTCTATACCAGAGGCCCCCCTAAAGCTGAAACAATTTCTTGTTAAAGTACCATTCTCAGAAAATGTAAGCCAATCTCTAATCGGGCTACTTGCGGAGAGCATTATAGGATTTTCAGCTGGCCAAAGTTTTGGAACAAGATTTGCAAGCATATACTCAGTAATTTGATTATCCTCAGTAATTTTCTCTTTTAAAATTTTTTTAATCTGCTCGCCTTCCTCTATTAGATTTAGAGCCATAGGAGTAAGAGACTTTTTGTTTTTTTCGTTATTTGATAATTCTTCTAACAATAGAGTAGTAAAATTTAATAGCCCAAAATCATATTCAAATGATTTTTTTATAGGGTCCAATTTTCTATAGTTTTTTTCTTTTATAAGAATTTGTATCCCTTCGAAGTCTATTAAAAACTTCTCCAAATCAATTGAGGAAGACATAGGGCCAAGCCTCAACAGTTGATGACAATTTATTGAATTTTTATTTTTTCTTAAGACTAATTCCCAATTCACAACTAATCCTCTCAAATCAGAATAAACCCCTGAAACAGGATCAGCAAATACTGGCCAACCAGTAATTTCTTGTAATCTTTCTAGAGATTTATTGAAAGTAGTTAAATCATTTATGGAACCTTGATAGGGACCTACCAAAATAATACCGGATTCATCTAAATTTAAACTTTTTGAAATTTCTAAGAATTTCTTTTTATCATAGTTTATTTCAACTTCCTGAAATATATATTTTTTCATTAAATAAATTCTCTCAAAAACCTCTAAAACATTTTTTTTATTCAAAAATGAAATATCTAAAGGATTGTCAATAGGAATATTTAAATGAATAGGACCAGGGTAAGTTGATATTTGTTTCTCAGTAATTCGAACTAAATTCAAGATTTCATTTTCTTGTGTTTCATGAAGTCCATTAAGATTTGTACTTAAAACCCTTCTGCAGACTGAATTCAAAAAATCTTCTTGATTTACTGTTTGATTAGCTCCACAATCTTTTAATCTTAAGGGTCTATCAGCAGTAAGAAATATAATACCTTTACAAGATCGGTCTGCCTCAACTGCTGCTGGCAATAAGTTACTTACGGCAGTTCCAGAAGTGGTAATGACTAAAGAAAGATTACCTGATGCAGCAGAAATACCAAGAGAGTGGAATCCCGCAGATCTCTCATCTATTGAATTAAAAATATTTACCAGTCCTAATTTATTTAATTCTCCCGCAGCTATTGCTAAAGGTGCTGATCTACTACCAGGACATACTATTAAATTTTGAACTCCTATTTTTATAAGAAGATTCAAAAGTTGTAAACTTCTAAGAAAATTTTTGCATTCAATAGATGATGTCATAATTTATATAAATGCTTTGGGATTTTCCTTATAACTGAATTAAATAAAACATGTCTACAACTCAAGAAAAAAGAAATTCAATATTAAAGGATTTAAAAAATCTTCTAATCTGGATATTTATAGCTTTAATTATACGATGGCAGGTTATAGAGCCAAGATGGATCCCATCCGGTTCAATGCTTCCAACTCTTCAAATACAAGATAAAATTCTTGTTGAGAAATTAACACCCAAAATCACATCTAAATCAAATCTTTCAACATTAAAAAATAAAATAGTTGTTTTTAACGTTCCGGAACAATTAATTAATGCTGGTTATGAAGCAGATACTGCACTAATAAAACGAGTAATTGGAATACCTGGAGACAAGGTAGAAGTAAAAGAAGGAAACCTTTACTTAAATGATATCGTTCAAAAAAATTACGTTTTTGACAAAAATATTAATTATTCTATAGGGCCTTTTATTGTTCCAGAAGAGTCATTATGGGTGATGGGAGATAATAGAAATAACAGTATGGACTCACATATTTGGGGTTTTTTACCCTATGAAAAGGTTATTGGTAAAGCTATCTTTAGATATTGGCCGTTTAATAAAATTGGACCTATTCGGTTCCCTGCCCTTAATAATTTAGATTAATGGGTACGTGATGTTGTAGGGTTTTTATATCTTGAAGTTGTAGAAATGTTTAATCCAGAATTTCTTGCTACTGAAAATAATGATCCAAATGATGAAAATGATTTAATCCAATACTTACAAAAACAATCCCCTGAAGTTTTGCAAAGAGTTGCAAAATCTGCTAGTGAAGATATTCAAGAAATTATTAGACATAATGTTCAAGGTCTTCTTGGAATGCTTCCTTCAGATCAATTCGATGTAAAAATAACATCTTCAAAAGACAACATTGCCAATTTACTTTCTTCGGCAATGATGACAGGTTATTTCCTAAGACAAATGGAGCAAAGAAAAGAGCTTGAACAAACTCTTTTAAATGATGAAAACATGTCTATTGACGAATAATAAATTTTAAAGATTAACTTCTTCAGGAATTATTCCTAGTTCAAACAACTTTTTATATAATCCCATCAGAAATTTATTATCTTCTTGTAATTTGTCCCATTTTTGGGAATTAATTTCATCAATTAATTTTTGACAATCCTCTCTTGTAAATTTTATAGGTGCCGTAAAATGAGCTGGAATTAAATATTCCATATCTTTAAACATTTTGATATTTTCCAACCATTTTATTAAAACCTCTTTTGAACGCGGAAAAATTAATTTTTGTAAAACTGGTGCTATCTGAATCTTAGGAATATCTTTACCCATAATCTCAACAAGAGACGATTCCCAATCTTCATCCCATAAAAAGGGATATATACCGAAATGTGATCTCCAATTTCGAAGATCTTTTTTGAATGAATACTTAAATATTTTTTTTAAAGGTGGAATATTTAATTTCCCTGGTTTCAAAAAAGAAGAAAATAAGACCAATCTTTTCCACCCTTTTTTTCTTTGTTCAGTGGAGTCAATCAGAGGTTCATCTCCTCTCTCTCTAGAGTGAAAAAGAAGTGGCGTTGGATCAAAATCAAATATCTGAGGAGGATTTGAGTCTATCCCAACTATTGCGTCAGTTACGTGTAGAGTCTTCGTTGAATATTGAAAACAGCTTATCTCCTGATATCTTCCAAGCCCTAAATTCAGTGGGCCCAATGAGGACCATTTGAAGGAATCTTTATATGGAGTACCTTCCTCAAAAAGGATTCTAGTTCTTTTTGATGGAATCCCCAAAAAATCTAATGGAAGATTTATAGGGAAACTCCACTGTCCAGGACAAAGCCAAATGACTGCATCTTTAAAAATTCTTGAAAGCGCAGGAAGTCCGATTTTATGTTCTAGTCCAGAAGCACTAGGGAGAATTATTGTTTTTATTTTCCCGTGCATTGCAATTAATATTTCTAACTCATCTATTAATTCCTTTGTCGGAGGTAAAGGATTAATTAACATCAAACCATCATCAACCTTTATTACCGTCATTCTTATTGGAACTGCAACATAATAAAGACCCTGTATTTGTTCCAATGACCATATTTGACCAGGAAATAATTCTCTTAAAATTGTTTTCTTTTTCCCATAAGGATATAAAGGGAATAGTGGCCACCAATTCCACTTTTTATTAAAATTTTCTCCTTCCATTAACGTTTATATCCAGCAAACATTTTTTTAAACTTGAATATTCCATATCTTGGAGCGAATAAAAACGCAACTAAAAATATAAAAGTCTGTGCTAAAACTATTGATCCTCCAGGTACTAAATCAAACCAAAAACTTAGGTAGATACCTATTACGCTTGAGATAATTGCACTACAAACTGAAATTAAAATCATATTATCAAATTTATCAGTAAGTAAATATGCTGTCGCTCCAGGTGTTATCAACATTGCCACGACCAATATTATTCCGACTGATTGTAAACCAACAACAGCAGCTAAAGATGTACATGTGAGTAATAAATAATGAAGAAAAATAACATTAATTCCAACTGTTTTTGCATGTCTAGGATCGAAACAATAGAGCATCAAATCTTTTCTAAAAGCTGCCAAAAGTAATATAACCAATAAGGAAATAAATACAGTCTGATTTATATCAGTTGGAGATATACCTATTGCACTTCCAAAAAGAATAGAGTGAAGATCAATACTACTTCTGACCTTAGAAACCAAAACTATTCCAAGAGCGAAAAAACCTGTAAAAACTAAGCCAATAACTGTATCTTCTTTAACTCTGGATTTTTGTTTAACAAATCCTATAAGGGCTACGGAACCTACACCGAATATAAACGCCCCCAATGAAATTGGAAGGTTTAAAGCATAAGCCACAACTACTCCAGGCATTACTGAATGAGAAACTGCATCTCCCATCAAAGCCCAACCTTTAAGCGTTAAATAGCTAGATAAAAAACCACAAACAGCCGCCACCAGAGAACCTATCAACAATGCAGTCCTCCCAAATTCATGATTTAAAGGATTAGATAAAAGTGTATCTATAGCTGTAAGGAAAAGTTGCTCCATTAAAAATTTATTTTCATAACTCAGGTCCAAACAAAAAATCAGGTGAGATTCCACCAAAAGTTGTTGTTATATTTTCAGGAGTAAATACTTCAGAAGTCTCCCCGTAGGCAACAACAGTCTTATTTATTAAAAGTACCAAATCACAAAATTCTCGAACGTGAATCATATCATGAGTAGATAATAAAATTGTTTTTCCCTCATTTTTAAATTGAATAAATAATTCTGAGATAAGTTTCTCAGTTCTTATATCTACGCCAGAAAAGGGCTCGTCAAGAAGTAGTATTGATGCTCTTTGTGCAATTGCTCTTGCTAAAAAAGTTCTCTTTCTCTGACCTCCTGATAAGTTTCCAATAGGAGTGGATAAATGATCTATAAGATCAACTCTCTTAATAGCATCTTTAACAGCCTGAACATCAGACTCTCTAGGACACCTAAAAATATTCATTGAACCATATCTTCCCATCATTACCACATCCCAAACATTTACAGGATATTGACAATCGATTCCTTCACTTTGAGGCACATAAGCAATTGTCTGATCTCTTTGAGCAGATCTTAAAGACTCTCCGTTTATTCTTATTTTCCCCTTTGAGATATTAACAAAACCTGTCAAAGCATTAAAAAAGGTTGTTTTGCCAGCTCCATTCATTCCTACTAATCCACAAATCTGGCCAGGTTTTAATCTTAAATTTGCATCATACAAAGCAACCTTGCCGTTATAATCTACGCATATATTTTC
>CACGHR010000029.1 GCA_902572915.1 uncultured Prochlorococcus sp. | reverse complement strand
ATAACAAAAAAATTTGGAAGAATTTTAGTTAATTATAATTTGCAAATAGAAAAATATAAAAATTGTTTTGCTATTGGCGATATTGCAATTATTGATGGAATGGAGGATTTACCTATAACAGCACAAGTTGCTATGCAGGAAGGAAATCATCTGGCTAAAAATATAGAACTATTAATTCAAGAAAAGGATCCTTTACCTTTTGAATTTCAAGACAATGGTGAAATGATTAGCTTAGGAATAGGCGAAGCTTCAATTTCTGGGCTTGGGGTTACTTTGTCTGGGAAATTAGCTTTTGAGGCGAGAAGGCTAATATATACTTCCAAGTTTCCTGATATTACTGAAAGCTTAAAATCTTTATCTTCATGGATGTTTCAAAAAAAATCTATTTTTAAAAAGTTTCTCAAAAAAGATAATTCAATTTAAACTTTTTTGAAATATTGTTTTTGGGTATATTGAGTTAAATAAGTTTCATATGAATTTAATTGCAGTAGTTAGTAATAGTTTTGATGCGTTTATAACGGTAGTTGTTTTAATAATGTCAATAATTTTGTTTATCAAAAATACTATTGCTCCAGAATTGACTGGCTTGTTATGTGTTGGAATATTTATAGCCACAGGGGTTCTTTCTCCTGAAAAAGCTTTAGCTGGATTTGGTAGCCCATCCTTAATTACCCTGATGGGTTTATTTGCAGTTTCTTCTGCATTATTTAAAAGTGGTGCTTTAGATAGAGTACGAGAATTGATTGCTTCTGAAAGTATTAGAACGCCAAGGAAATTAATTTCTTTAATAGCTTTTTTGATTGCTCCAATATCTGGAATTGTTCCTAATACTCCTGTAGTAGCATCTTTGTTACCTTTGATTGAAGGTTGGTGCGAGAGGAGAAAAATATCACCATCAAAAGTTTTATTACCTCTTTCTTTTGCTACTTTACTAGGTGGAACTCTGACATTATTAGGTAGTTCAGTAAATCTTCTTGTCAGTGATATTAGTCAACAATTAGATTATGGAGCTTTGGAATTATTTAGTTTAACTTCAATTGGAATTCCTGTGTGGCTAATTGGTACAACCTACATGATTTTAGTTTCTGACATGCTTTTACCAGATAGAGGGAGAGATAAGGATTTTATTAAAAATGGCGATATGAATATTTACTTTACTGAAGTTACTATTCCCTTGGACTCAGAATTAGTTGGACAATCTGTCAGAAATAGTAGACTACAAAGACGATTTGATGTTGATGTTCTGGAGTTGCAACGTAATGGGAAAGTTATTCTTCCTCCTTTGGCAGATAGAAAGATTGAACCAGATGATAGATTAATAATCCGCGTTACTAGAGCTGATTTATTTAGATTGCAGCAGGAACACACCATTTTATTGGGAGAGAATAAACCATCATTTGGGGGAGTTAATGTTTTCTCAGATGATGAAGGGACTAAAACCTTTGAAGCATTGTTACCAGCTGGCTCAACTCTAGCTGGTGCAAGTTTAAGAGAATTAAGATTCAGACAACGTCATAATGCAACAGTTTTGGCATTGAGAAGAGGTCAACAAACTGTTCAGGAGAGACTAGGCCAAGCTGTTTTGAGAGCTGGAGATGTTTTATTATTGCAAGCGCCTCTAGATTCAATAAGAGGGTTGCAGGCCAGTAATGATTTGCTTATTTTAGATCAATTTGATGATGATTTACCTTTCTTGATAAAAAAACCTATATCGATTGCAATTGCTATAGGAATGGTGGTTTTGCCTTCCGTTACCAATATTCCATTAGTAGGGTCTGTTCTTTTAGCAGTTATTGCAATGGTTGGTTTTGGATGTTTAAGACCTGCAGAAATACAAAAATCAATTAGGTTAGATGTCATTTTATTGTTAGGTTCATTATCTTGCTTTAGTGTTGCCATGAAAGAAACGCAATTAGATCAATTAATTGCGGCAAATTTGAAGTTTGTTATTGACGGAATGCCTTTGTATTTTGCACTAGTAGTAATTTTTGTCTCCACTGTTGTCCTTACACAATTTATTAGTAATGCTGCATCAGTCGCTTTGATTCTGCCTGTCGCTATTGAATTTTCAAATGTTTTAGGCATTGCTCCAAGAGCTTTAATAATGCTTGTTTTATTCGGAGCAAGTCAATCTTTCTTGACTCCAATGGGTTATCAAACCAATTTAATGGTTTACGGTCCTGGAAGATATAGATTCTTTGATATTGCAAAATATGGAGCTGGATTAACATTTATAATGTCATTTACAGTTCCACTATTGATAATTTTAAATTTCAGATAAATAACGTGAAATTAAAAAGTAATGTTTATAAGTTAAAAGATGCGTACAGAAAACTATCTGTTCCTCAATTTACTATTGTCACAGGCTTGTTTATTATTTTTTTTGGAACTCTCATTTTGAGTTCCCCTTTATGCTCTTCTTCAAAGGTAGGTTTGTGGGAGGCATTTTTTACATCTACTTCTGCTATAACCGTTACTGGGTTAACCATAATAGATATTGGTTCTGATTTAAATTTCTTTGGCCAATTTTTCCTGGCTTTTATGCTTTTATCAGGAGGTCTAGGATTAATGGCTATTACGACATTTCTGCAAGGTTTCGTTGTAAAGGGGACAAAGCTAAGAACTCGACTGGATAAAGGAAAAACTCTTGATGAATTTGGAGTTGGAGGAATTGGTCGAACTTTTAAAAGCATTGCTATAACTGCAACTTGTATCATATCTTTTGGCGCAATTGTTTTATATTCTTTTGGATTTGTAGATATTCAAAATAATTGGGAAAGACTTTGGTCCTCGATTTTTCACAGCATATCAGCATATAACAATGCAGGTTTTTCTTTATGGTCTAATAGTCTTCAAAACTATAGAACAAATTTTTTGGTCAATACTGTATTTGTTTTTCTTATTGTCATGGGTGGACTGGGATGGCGGGTTATTGATGATATTTGGAATAATAAAAAAAATCTTTCATATAAAAAATTGACCCTTCATTCTAGACTTGTTATTAGAACAACTTTGTCTTTAATATTATTTGGATCATTAGGATTCTTTATCACTGAATCATTGCTAAATAGCCAATTTTTTAATGATTTGAATTTGTTTCAAAGATTATTATCATCAATCTTAGAAACAGTGAGTGCAAGAACTGCAGGTTTTACAAACTATCCTATTTCCTTGAACTCCATATCAGATACAGGCCTTTTGTTATTAATGACACTGATGTTTATTGGGGCAAGTACTGGAGGTACTGGTGGAGGTATAAAAACAACTACATTTATTGCTTTAATGGCAGCAACTAGATCAACTTTAAGTGGTCAGAAAGATGTAATTATTAGCAATAGATTAATTTCAGATAAGGTTATTCTAAAAGCAGTTGGAATAACAGTTGGCTCTTTGCTTTTCGTTCTTTTAATGGCAATGCTTTTAAGTACAACAAATACTTTTGTCGAAAAAGAATCTTTCACATTCCTTGAGATTCTGTTCACTTGCATATCTGCATTTGCAACAGTTGGTTTTGATATTGGTTTAACAGCAAAATTAAATCATTTTGGCCAATTTATTCTTATTGTCGGTATGTTTGTGGGCAGACTTGGTATCCTTTTACTATTAAGTGCACTTTGGCAGGCTCTTTATAAGAGTAGAATAGATAGACAAAAGAGAATTGGCTATCCTAGGGCTGATCTTTATGTTTAGGATTGACTGAGTTTTATTATGGCTGATTGGTGGCAGTGGTCTCAAAAGAGAGAAAAAGAAATTCTCACTTTTGCAATTGTTGGTGTTGGAAGATTTGGAACCGCTGTTTGTAGAGAACTTATAAGTAATGGTGCTGATGTTTTGGCTGCAGATTATTCGGAAAAAGCTATTGATGATTTGAGACAATTAGAACCTTCGATAGAAGCTAGAGTTGTAGATTGTACTGATGAAGAGTCAATGAAGGAATCTGGAATACTTGAAATGAATACTGTTGTAGTAGGTATCAGTGAACCTATTGAAGCAAGTATAACTACAACACTTATCGCTAAGGATAGTGAAGGTAGCAAAGTGAAAAGAGTAATAGCAAGAGCTACGAGTGACTTGCATGAAAAAATGTTAAAAAGAGTAGGTGCTGATAAAGTTGTCTTCCCGTCTAGAATGCAAGGAGAAAGATTAGGTTTGGAATTGGTTAGACCAAATTTAATTGAAAGATTAGAACTAGATAACCAAACTGGTATAGATGAAATAACTGTTCCAGAGGAATTTATTGGAAGATCTTTGAGAGATTTAAATTTGAGGAAAAATTACTTAGTAAATGTTCTTGCAGCAGGACCTGCTGAAAAGTTGACAGTAAATCCTCCTGCAAAATATATTTTGGAAAGGGGAAATATTTTAGTAGTGATGGGTAAAACTGCAGATTTACAGAAATTGCCTCAAAATTAACGATTTTTAATCAGATTTTTTATAGTAGCTTATCCTTTGAGGAGCTCTTTTTAATCTTCTGACGCTTTGTTTTTCAAGTTCATCTCTGAATTTATCAGTATTTAAAGTATTTTTTGTGATAGGTGTTTGCTCCTCTTTCTCAAAATATTTTTTTATACCTTCTTGTATTAACACTTTTGCCATATTACTGACTGTTCTAGATTCATTAGTAGCTAAAATGGACAGCTGCTCACAAATTAATTCTGGAAGAACTACTTGAATCCTAGGGGATTTAGGCTTCCCATTTGTTGAATTTTGGCGGGTAGCCATGAGTCAAAGTTGATAACTGTTACTTATTAGTATACACAGTTAGTCAAGGATACTATCTTTGTGTATATTATTAGTAAGGAAATTTATGCCTGTATCAATTAATTGTTTTTGTTGTCCCATGAAAAATTCAAGAAAACTTGATTCACCTAAAAGATTGATAATTGATAAAAAGAAAAAGAGATTAGTAAATTCTGACTCTTGCGATACTGAAAATAGCGATGTTTTGGTGTCAGCTGTAATTAGTCCATATTTGTTAACGCATCTTCACCATATTCTTCAGCAGTCTGAATATTACGCCCAAAAAGATGGTAGAAAGTCTCATGCAGCTAACTTTGCCAAATTAAGAAAGGTTTTATGTTTAGATGCAAGAAGTATGGCTGATGCATCAGCAAAAGAAATAAAAGAAACAGATAATGATTTATCTATTAATAAATATAATGAACAAAATGTAGCTTGAAGTAATAATCTATTAATAAATAGAATTTTAAAAACACATGTCTAGTAATGCTGAAAAGCTTTATAAGTTAATTGCAAACGACTCCAAAAAGAAACAAAGTTTGTTTTTTACGGCCTTGACTAACCCAAAATTAGCCTTAGATAAAATATGCGAAATTGGTAATGAATTAAATATTAATGTAACTAAAAAAGAGGTTATCGAATATTTAAGTACTATTGACGATGAAGCAACTAAAATGTGGCTAGTTAAAGCCCGAGGAGGTCTTTAGTTTCTTTAGTTAAAGGCTTTGAATAATTTTGGTCTTGATTAGTTATAGGTTTTATTCTTTTGTTGTAACCACCTCCACCAGCTAAGTTCCAAAAAAACCAATAACTTGGAATTGCAAGAGCGGCAGCTATGAAAATTACTGCAATTTGTTCTATTCTTTTCATAAATCAATACTATTCTACAAAATATTTTTAGTAAACAAGCCTTTGATTTTGTAAATTCTATTTTTAAAACAGTGATTAGATTTGAAGGAGTAAGCAAAATTTTTTCTACTGATGTTGTTTTAAAAAACATTAATTGGGAGATTAAGAAAGGTGAAAAAGTCGGCTTAATTGGTTCAAATGGTGCAGGTAAATCAACCCAATTTAAGATTTTAATTGGAGAGGAGGATGAAACAAGTGGAAAAATTATTAAAGAAGGAAATCCTGAAATCGCCCACTTAAAACAGGAATTAGATTGTAATTTAAATAGTTCAGTAAGAGAGGAACTCGAAAGTTCTTTCAAAGATATCCAAATTGTTACCATTAAACTTTTGGAAATTGAAAAAAAAATGAAATCCTTGGATGTAAAAAAACATCCTAATGAACTCGAAAAATTAGTGAATCAACTAGCAATATATCAAGCAAAATTTGAAGCCTTAGGTGGCTATAAAATGCAATCCGATGTAGAAAAAATATTGCCAGAGCTAGGATTCTCTTTCGAAGATGCTGATAAATTAGTTGGAAATTTTTCAGGTGGCTGGCAAATGAAAGTGGCGCTTGGCAAAATTATCTTACAAAAACCTGATTTGCTTTTACTTGATGAACCTACAAATCATTTAGATTTGGATACTATTTTTTGGCTCGAAGAATATCTATCTTCTCTGAAGATTGCAATTATTATAATTAGCCATGATAGATATTTTTTGGATAAATTATGTAAAAAAATAATTTATGTAGATAGAGGAATATCTGAAACATATAATGGCAACTATTCTTTTTTTGTAGAACAGAAAACTTTAAATGAAGAATCGCAAAATAAAGCATATCAATTACAACAAAAAGAAATTGCGATGCAGAAGAAGTATATAGATAGGTTCAGAGCTAGTGCAACAAGAAGTTCACAAGCAAAAAGTCGAGAAAAACAACTAAAAAATATTTCTAAAATTGAGGCTCCAATTGCAAATTCAAAAAGTCCTGCCTTTAAATTTCCAGATTGTCCTCGTTCAGGAAAATCAGTTCTAAATATCAAAAATTTATCTCATAGCTATGAGAATAAAATTCTTTTTTTAGATGTCAATTTTAAGGTATTCTCTGGGGAGAAAATTGCAATATTGGGACCTAATGGCTGCGGTAAATCTACATTGCTTAAAATTATTATGAAAAGAGTATCTCCTGAAATTGGAGAAGTAAATTTTGGTAAACATAATATAATTACTAGCTATTATGAACAGAATCAAGCTGAAGCACTTTCATCTGAGGAAAAGGTTATAGATTTAATATGTATGAAATCTCCAGATTGGTCACAAAAAAAAGTAAGAACATTTTTAGGAGGTTTTGGTTTTCAAAAAGAGACTGTTTTCAAATATATTAAACAACTTAGCGGGGGAGAAAAGGCAAGATTAGCATTAGCTTTAATGATAATGAATCCCAGTAATTTTCTTTTATTGGATGAACCGACTAATCATTTGGATCTGCAATCTAAAGAAAATTTAGAATTAGCAATAAAGAATTATAAGGGTTCATTATTAATCGTTTCTCATGATCGATATTTTATTTCAAAAGTTGCAAATAGAATTATAGAAATCAAAGATTCAAAATTATTTTCATATGATGGTAATTATGAATATTTTTTAGAAAAAAAATAATTATTTTTTAAAAATTTTGATTACTTTTTAACAAAGTTTACATTTAGCTAAGCAAGATCACTCATTTCTCTTTACATAATTTACTGTACTTGCTTAATCTTAAAAATGCACAATAAGTTTTTAATAATTCAATATGAAAAAAATTGATTTCAAAGAAAAAGAGTTTCAAATTTCTGATCCTGTAGAAAATTATTTTGAATGTATTTCTAGCTGTGACATAAATGACGGTAATTGTATTTCAAGTTGTGTTGAAATACTTAAACAGTATGACAATTGAAATCTTTAATAATTTTTTAGCTCAGTAATATCAGTTGGGATTACTTTTATTTTAATAAATTTATTTTTGCGCTTTAATAATATATTTATTTGTTTATTAATACCATTTTGACTAATTTCGCTTACGACCTCTGAAGCTGTTTCAATATCTTTATTACCTACTTTTATGATGATGTCATTTACCATAATCCCACTCTTTGCAGCTGGACTATTTGGAACTACATAACCAACTTTTGTGGACTTTTTATTTGTTTGAGAATTAATTTCATCAATCAGACTTATCCCAATCATGGGATGTATTACTTTCCCATTATTAATTAGTTGGTAGGCAATTACCTTAGCTTTGTTTATCGGAATTGCGAAACTTAAGCCCGCTCCAGGACCAGATCTGATCAAGGTATTAATACCAATTACTTCTCCTTTGCTATTTAATAGTGGACCGCCAGAATTGCCAGGATTAATGGCAGCATCTGTCTGAATAAGTTCAAGTTTTTTATTATATATTCCTAGTTGGCTTACGTTTCTTTTTAGGTTACTAATAATTCCGAGAGTTACTGTATTTTCTAACCCAAAAGGATTCCCTACTGCGATTGCCCAATCCCCTACTTTAAGTTTTGTTGAATCTCCTAATTTCGCTATTGGCCAAGGTCCACTCCCTTCAATCTTAAGAACAGCTAAATCGGTAAAAAAATCTTGCCCTATAAGTTTTCCTCTGAATTTCTTGCCGTTAGTTAAACCAATAATTACTTTATCCGATCCATTTACAACATGAGCATTAGTCATTACCAGTCCTTCATCGAATATAAATCCACTTCCTTGATTTTGTTCTATTCTTGACTGAGTATCGTTAGGTAAATCTAATCCAAAAAATTTTTCAAAATATGGGTCTAAAAACAATTGAGAATCTCTGGTGAATTTTCTTTTTTTCACATATCTTTGAGTATCAATTGTTACTACAGAAGATCCAGTTCTCTCGACAGCTTTAGTTATAAATGATTTTTCTGCATATTTATTAATTTCATTGAATTTTGGATTCAATGATGGCTGGGATACTAGTTTTGATGAAGATAAAATATTTATCGCAATTGCTGAAGAGATTAATAATATAGAGTTTTTGCAACTTTTCAATTTTGAGTTTCTTATGTTCATCGAATACATTTGATACACAATATTTGTGTTGTTTTACTATAACTATTTAAAAAATTTTATTTAGTAAAGAAAAGAATTTATTAACTTAAATTAGCTAATTTTCTTTTTTTCGGGCTATCATATTAATCAAACAACCAATTAATTTATAAGTTTGATGTCCATTTTATTTCCCATTATATATTCTGCAGCCTTAACCTATTTAGTTTGGAAAGCTTTTAAGGTTATGTCCAATGGTTGGAATATCCCTAGTAAAGAAAAAAAAGTTTTAAAGAACTCAACTTTGAAACAAAAACAATACACAATACATCCCGAACTTCTTGATAAGTCTGGGAACATAACAGAAGAAGAACTTCTAACAGTAAGATTTTCAAATGATAATGATTCTACATTAGAAGAAAAAGGTTCAACAACTGATTAATTAACTACAAGGAAAAAAAATTGGAATTAAGAACAAAAATTGTCTCATCCGTTATTAGATCTCTTAAATTGCCACCAAGGTTTCGTTTGAAAATGGTAAAGGAAGATCCTGTACGTCTTGAACTGAGTCTTACTCCTTCTTATGGCAAAAATCCAATTATTGTTGGTTTAGTAGAATCCTTAGATTTAGTCGCTAGAAGAGATAGAGAAGGAAGAATACCAAGAGATCTCCAAGGGACTTGGGACTGGACAGTAAGACATGGAAAAGTAAGTACTGGGGGGTGGAATCCCATGCTTAAGGAAGCTTTACAAACAATGTTTGATACAGGATTGCCAGCCATTATTTATGAGGAATTAACTGGAGATGAGTATCGTCCTGTTGATGGTGTTAGACATATTAAATAATTCATTTACTATTTTTCATAAATTCTTCCTCAAACAGTTAAAATAGAGTTTGATTGAACTACAGTAAATTATGAATGATGACAATCAAGCAAGGTTTGGTTTTGTGAATTTTGCCGAAACCTGGAACGGTCGAATGGCTATGATGGGTATTTTGATTGGTTTGGGTACTGAATTAATTACTGGACAAAGTATTCTTAGACAAATTGGAATAGGGTAGATTTTATTTTATTTCCTCTGCCTCCACTTCAATAGTTCTTTCACTTGGTTTTTTATCTAATTGATTTTTTATACTTATATCTTTTAATTCTTCACCGCAATTCATGCAAGTATTACTTAAACCTAAAGATATTGCACCACAATTAGTACATGTATTAATTTTTGATTTGTAAGAATTAAAACCTATAAACATAAGTAACAATAATAAAAGTGGTATTAAAAATAAAAGAAGTAAAATATTCCCAAGAAAGCTTACAAAAAAGTTAATTCCAAAAATAGATATAAATATTAATAAGATTAAGGAATAAGTAAATAAATTTTTATAGTCTTTAAATATTGAATTCATATAATTAATTAATTCTTTTTTTTCTTCTTTTTTGTAATAATGACATACTAGCAATAACGACACTCCAGCACTGTCCAAAATATAAGATCACTCCTAAAAGCCATACCCATAATGTAAGGACCAGAAACCCTCCAATAAAACCATATGCTTGAAATCTTACGCCAAGTGAAAGAATACTTTTACTGACGGCTAGGTTTAGAGTAGTAAGCCCAATTCCAATAAGAATTGATCCAGGCAAAAGTGGAGTTAAAGGAACTTTTCTACTAGGCAAGAGGGCTTGTAATAAAAGAGCCATTAAAGAAAAGCCAACTAGTGGTATTGCAAATTTACCAACTTGTAAAAGAGGTAACTTTAACAATAAATCAGAAATTAGATTATTTGATCTTGAGAGATTTTCTAAAACGTTATTTGGTATCATCCTTAGATTCGCGCTAATCTGATCTAATACCATTAAGAATCCTATAAAGAATACAATTAAAAAAGCTTCAACTCTATTGCGTAAAAACCTTGAGGCTTGCTCTCTCCAAGCAGCATTCCCTCTTCTCGAGGGAAGTTCGTCCTCCCATAGCCTATCTGAACCTCTTTGTAAAGATAGATAGGCATTTCCAGCAGTAAAAAGTAAGAAAATAGCACCTAGAATACCTGCTCCAAAACCTTGATCAATTAATTTATACAAAGTGGTTTCTACTATATCTACAGTACTTTTGTCAGGTAAATATTCATTTATTATTGATATTATTTGTTGATCTAACCCCTCTTGTTTTCCTAGGAACCATGATGCTATTGATAGAGATATGAGAAGAATAGGAAAAAAAGATTGGAGCGTGTAGTAAGCAAATGCAGCACTTAAATCAATACAATCAGATTTTCTCCATCTCCTAGAAGCTCCCCATAAACTTTTTAGGATCCAAGTGGAAATATCCTGAATATTAATTTTCTTCAAATATTTAGCAAAATTATATTTTAATTGTATCCAATTAACAAATTTTTCAAGTAATTATTTATTTATGATTCATTTATTTTTCTAATAATAAATTGCCCCATGGTTTTAAGATTTCAATTTTTTCTATTGATCTGCAAGAAATTAGTGGAAAATTAACATCTGTTAAATTTTGTCCAGGAACTAATTTCAAAGGATCTGTTCCTAACCACTCTATAGAACAATTGAGTTCTTCTAATAATAGCCAGGCTGCTGCAATATCCCATATCTTTGGGGTTGCTTCAATTGCTCCGAAAGTTTGCCCCATTGCTACACTTGTTAGATTTAAACTCGATACACCTAATAGTCTGATTTTTCCAGGAAATACTGAATTTGGTTTTTTTTGTAAAATTTTTATAGATCTACTACATAATGAAATACATTCACTTTGGTAATTAAATTGGTTGGGGTTTATTTTTTGGTTATTTAGCCAAACACCTTTACCTTTAATGGATACAAACTTTTTTTTCAATGTAGGGATGATTAAAAAAGAAGATTGAGGTTTACCATCAAAGAACCTTGCAACTGATATTGACCAATATGGAATTCCTGCAGCAAAATTTGTTGTCCCATCAAGTGGATCCACCACCCAATATGCTTTTGTATTTGGAATAGACTTCCCTCCTTCTTCACTTAGCACACCCTCGTCTGGAGCTATTGAAGCTAGACCATCTACGATTGTTTTATCACTCCACAAATCACAACTTGTTATTAATGATCCGTCTGCTTTATTGCTAGCACTAATATTACCAAAATCTTTTATTTGACGTTGACTGACTAATTCAAATAATGAATCTAATTCATCTAGTTGCTTGTTAGTTAAATTTGGATGATTCATTTTGGTATATTGCAAATAGATTCTCTATCATTAATTTTATTATCATTTTTATCAAAACAATTTTTACTTATTTCAAGAAAAGTTAATCTTTCTAATTCATCTAAAGTCAAATTGTAATTATAAATAGCATTAATATTCTTTGATTTAGCAGTACTTAATTCACTTTGTCTTACAAGGACATCCTTGAGGGTTGATATTCCAACATCATATCTAAGTCTAGAAAGCCTTACAGATTCTTTACTTGATTCAATTTCTTTAAGAGACGAGATTATTTTCTCTTCATTTAATTTAAGATTCAAATAAGCTTTACTAATATTTGTGGTTAAAACATTTTTTAGATTTTTTAGAGCATATTCTTCAGCTTCTGCATCTGCTATTTTCGATTTGTAAGAGTTCCTATTTTGTCCGCCATCAAAAATACTCCATGCAAAATTTAGACTTATTGTATTTGTATAGTTAGATCCTGACTTTTCAGAATTAATATTAGTAGATAGATTTTCACCTTTGGAAAATGTACTGGAGAGTGAATTGCTGATATAAATATTTGGCTTATTTTGAGATAAATAACTATTTGCTTGATTTTTTTTAATAGATTTTTGTAGAAGGAGATTTTTTACAGAGAGATTGTTATTTATACCTTCATTAATATTTTTATTCAAT
>CACGHR010000028.1 GCA_902572915.1 uncultured Prochlorococcus sp. | reverse complement strand
AAAATCTGAATTTAAATTTAATGTGGCATTCCAAACTTTTCTAATGCTGATGGTCCCGAATCTGAGAGATGCACTTAAAAAAGATGTCCCATTATGCGAAGGTAAATCTCTTTTGGAATTGTAAGAATATATTTTTTTTTCTTTAATGAAGTTTTCTAATAATGTTTCTGCAGCATTCTCACCAGGTCTACATGGACAAATATTCGAACCAGAAAATTTGATATTTTTGAGGAATTTCTTTAGAATCGAATCAGATGAATTTATTGTCTTATTTTCTTTGAGTTTATTATCTATATCTTTAAATTGGAAAATAATTTTATCTTGATCATATAAACCTAATAAATCCATTTTTGATTTAAGGTTTTTATAAAAAGGTCCATAAACCGAATAAGGTTTATTATTCCCTGAAAATATTTTTGAAGGTTCTAGTAATAAATGATCCCAAGATTCAAAAACTTGAATATTTTTTTCTTTTAAGTTTTTTTTTATTTGTAAATCTCGATTAATCTCATAAGGTTCAATTGACTTATTCCAAAAAACAAATTTAGCATCTCTTGTCTTTGCTAATTGAGGGATTATTAATGTAGGATCTCCTTCTTTTATAATTAGTCTACTACCCATTTTTTCCCAATTATTTCCTAATTCTTGAAGCGAATTTCCTAGAAACCAAGCTCTTGAATTTGCATTAAAATCGTGTGAGTAATTTTTATCTAATATATATGTTGAAGTAATAGCATTTGATAATGAAAATGCTTTGATTAAAGCTTGATTATCAAATATTCTTAAATCCTTTCTATGCCAAAAAAGTATTCTTGGGTTATTCATAATTTATCTAAAAATTGTTTAGCTCTGAACCAAGCCGTCACAGTTTTTGCGTCAAGAATTTCATCCCCACTAGAAATAAGATTATCTAGTTCGTCGGGATCTAATATTAATACTTCTATATCTTCATCTAAATCTCCTTTAACCTCAGAATTTAGTTTGCTCAAATCACGCGCTAAAAATAGATAAATTTCTTCATCTGCATAACCAGGAGCAGGGACAAGAGTTCCTAGTTCATCCCATTTGTTAGCACTAAATCCAGTCTCTTCTTGTATTTCTCTCTTAATTGAATTAATAGGTGTTTCGCCTATTTCTAATGTACCTGCTGGAAATTCTAATAAATACCTTGAAACGGCAAATCTATATTGCCGAAGAATGATAACTTTATTATCTTTTCTAATAGGTACGGCTAAGGCAGCGCCAGGATGCTTAATGTATCCATATTCACCTTCATGTCCATTTGGAAGCTCAATTCTATTTATTTCAAAACTAAATTTTTTTGATTTTAACTCAGATATTTTTTCTTTAAAAATTGATTTTTTTATAAGGTTTTTATTGACCATAATTTTTAAATAAAAATAGCTTAACAGTTATTTTTTGGTTTTGTAAATCAACTAATAGTCCATTTTGGGTCATCAAACTTTTTGATTTTTTGGCTTCTACTTAAGATCTCAGATAGTGGCGTAATAACAAAATTCCGATTCATGAATCTAGGGTGCGGTAATGTTAATTCCTCGTCAACCATATAAAAATCTTCCCACCAAATAATATCTAAATCCAGACATCTTGATAGCCATTTCCTATCCTTTGGCGACTTTTCTCGTCCGAAAAATCTCTCTAACTTTTTTAGCTCTTTTAAAAGTAATTTTGCCTTTTTATTTGATGGCTTTGGAAGAGAATTACTTTTTATAAGCAATAGAGTATTTAAATAATTTGGCTGCTCATTTTCAACTCCATGAGGTAATGTCTCATAAATTGAAGACCAAATAAAGTTTGCATGAAAATTTCTTTTCTCTTCTTTTTTTTTGCTGGAATGATTTCCCCACTCATTTATTATTTCTTCTACTTTTGGTTTGCAAATTAATAGTGACTCAAGAGGGCTTCCGAATTTACTATCAATATTTGCTCCGAGGGATATACATAGTCCATTTTTGATATTAAGATTTGATAATTCCACTACAAAAAACAAAGTTATTGGATAAATTCTATATCAGGCATTTTTAAAGTGATTTTGAACCCCGAGTTAAAAGAAAAAGGAGAAATAAAAGATTTAATGAAGTCAAAGGATTCTTTTAGAGCTTTCCCTTTGGCTGCAATCACAGGTCATAGCTTATTGAAATTATCTTTGCTTTTGGCAGCAGTTGATCCTAGTTTAGGAGGAGTGATTATCGCTGGCGGAAGAGGTACTGGTAAGTCAGTATTAGCAAGGGGTTTGCATACTTTGCTTCCTCCTGTAGAGGTATTAGATAATGAACCAATAGTGGAAAAGCTAACCAATAGAAATAGTAAGATTTCATCAAGACCTATTGGTATGAACCTAGATCCAGAAAAACCAGAGGAATGGGATATTAATACTCATAAATTGTTAGAGCAGGCAATTGGAAGTGATTATTTAAATCAAATTGAAGAAATTCCAAAAAAAGTAAGAGAGGCACCATTTATTCAAGTTCCGATTGGCATAACTGAAGACAGACTTGTTGGATCAATTGACGTTGCTGCCTCATTAAGTACGGGGGAACAAGTTTTTCAGCCTGGAATTTTGGCAGAGGCTCATAGAGGTGTTCTTTATGTAGATGATATAAATTTATTGGATGATGGGATTGTGAATTTAATTCTTGAAGCTACAGGAAGAGAGAAAAATAATATTGAAAGAGATGGTTTAAGCCTTTCTCATCCGTGTAAGTCACTTTTAATAGCAACTTATAATCCTGAAGAAGGCGCTTTGAGAGATCATGTTTTGGATCGTTTTGCGATTGTGCTTTCCGCAGATCAATCTATTGATAATGCTCAAAGAGTTGAGATTACAAAATCTGTTTTATTACATGCAGAGAATAATATTAAATTTTCACAAAATTGGTCGGAAGAATCTGATAACTTATCTACTCAATTAATTTTGGCAAGGCAATGGTTAAAGGATGTCAAGATAACAAAAGAGCAAATAACCTATTTAGTTAATGAAGCTCTTAGAGGAGGAGTAGAAGGGCATAGGTCAGAATTATTTGCAGTAAAAGTAGCGAAGGCCAATGCAGCTCTTCGAGGCGATGAGAATGTAAATTCTGAAGACCTAAAAGTCGCAGTAAGGTTAGTTATTCTTCCACGAGCAATGCAAATACCTCCAGAAGATGATGATATTCAACCACCCCCTCCAGAGGATCAGAGTCCCCCACCCCCACCTCAATCAAACAATGAAGAATCTGAACCTGAGGCTAATGAAAATGATGATAATCAAGAGCAAGAACAAGAGGAGGATAATTCTGATGGAGAAGAAGAATCTACTCCCGAAATACCTGAGGAATTCATATTAGATCCTGAGGCATGTATGGTTGATCCTGATTTATTGCTTTTTTCATCAGCCAAAGCAAAAGCTGGAAATAGCGGGAGTAGATCAGTCATATTTAGTGATAGTAGAGGAAGATATGTAAAACCTATTATTCCAAGAGGTAAAGTAAAAAGAATTGCTGTAGATGCTACTCTTCGAGCTGCTGCTCCTTATCAAAAATCGAGAAGATTAAGGAACCCTAATAAATCAATAGTTATTGAAGAAAATGATTTTAGGGCGAAGCTTCTTCAAAAAAAGGCAGGAGCTTTAGTGATTTTTCTGGTTGATGCTAGTGGCTCTATGGCTTTAAATAGAATGCAAAGTGCCAAAGGCGCTGTAATAAGACTTTTAACAGAGGCATATGAGAATAGAGACGAAGTAGCTCTAATTCCCTTTAGAGGTAATCAAGCAGAAGTTCTTTTGCCTCCAACAAGATCTATAACTGCAGCGAAAAGAAGGCTAGAAACAATGCCTTGCGGAGGTGGATCGCCTTTGGCACATGGACTAACACAATCAGCAAAAGTAGCAAAAAATGCTCTTTCTACTGGAGATATAGGTCAAGTTATTGTTGTTGGGATTACCGATGGAAGAGGAAATGTTCCCTTAGGATTATCTCTAGGACAGAATGATGTTGAAGAAAACGATAATTCAAATGCCAATTTAAAGCAAGAGGTTCTTGATATTGCGGCAAAATATCCCATGCTTGGGATAAAACTTTTGATAATTGATACAGAAAGAAAATTTATTGCAAGTGGATTTGGTAAAGAATTAGCAGAGGCAGCTAAGGGGAAATATGTCCAACTACCAAAAGCTACAGATAAAGCAATCGCAGCTATGGCTTTGAATGCTATAAATGAATTCTAAAAATTACTTATGGATAAATTTCGTTAAGGAATTTTGAAAGTCCAATAGTTAAATCCCTTATAGATTTAGTAAATTCTTTGTCTTTTGTTAATTTTTCAAAATCATCACTCATATCATCTAATTTACTAGAGATAGATCTTGCTGAATTGATAGTCAATTTAATGTCATTGAGGGTTTCTTCGTCATCTATCGTAGACAAAATGTTATTCAAATGATTAGCAGCAATTGTAATTTCTTTTATTAAAGGCTCAACTCTTTGTATTTCTTGTTTTGATAAATAAATTAATTCATCAAGGTTTTCTTGTGTTTTATCAAATTGATCAATTGAGTTTACAATATTTTCAATTAAGTTTTCTTGATTTGATTCTTTTAAAAGTTGGTTTATTCTATTAGTTATATTTGAAAGACTAGATAATTGTTTCCCAGTGATAGTATCTCCTTGACAAATGATTATTTTCGAATCGCATTCTTCGGATGTAGGTTTTTCAATGTTTTGTGGAATTGCTTTCTCACTAGTCTCTAAAGCTACTTGCACATCTCCTCCGAGGAATGAATTCGTTACTACCCTTGCAAATGCTGGCTTAGGAAGAATAATTTCAGGATTATTTAAAACTATTTTTGCTTTAATTGACTCATTAGTAAATATGATATCTTCTACTGATCCTACTAAAATTCCCCTGTAAGTTACTGGAGATTTTTTTGATAAACCGCTTGCGTTTTTGAATTCAGCAAAGAGGTGCCAATTTTTTTTAGATAAACTTACTCCTCTGAGCCAAAAAGAAAAAAATGAAAATATTAAAATTCCTCCTAATAAGGAAAATCCAACTATTGAATCTCGTAAGCTTCTACGCATAATTTTTAAATTTCTTTGGGTTGCATTGGACCATCAATTTTTCCATGCCTAAATTGAAAAACATAGGGATCATTACTCTCTTTAAATTCATCAATTGAGCCTGCCCATCTAAATTTTCCTCCGTAAAGCATTAAAACTTTATCTGAAGTCCTTTCTATAGTACTAAGAACATGGCTAACAACAATAGATGATCCGTTGGCTTTATCATTTGTCTTATTAATTAAATCTTCAATTCTTGAAGAGGCAATTGGATCTAGCCCTGCAGTTGGTTCATCAAAAAGTAATAAAGGTTTAGTATTTGTGTAAAGAGTTGGATCTGTAATTAAAGCCCTAGCAAAACTAACTCTCTTCTGCATCCCCCCACTTAATTCATTTGGAAGTTTATTCTCAACATTATATAATCCTACATCAGCTAAACATTCACTCACGATTTCATTGATTAACTTTTTAGAAAGGTTTTTATTTCTTTTAAGTAGAAAACCTACATTTTCCTCAATACTTAAAGATCCTAATAATGCTGGGTTCTGAAAAACAAGTCTCACATCAGGGGGATTATTTTGATCTAATCTCAAAAATGTTTGTTTCTCTCCAAATATTCTTAATTCTCCTTTTGTAGGCAAAAGGAGACCTGCTAATATTTTTAATATAGTTGATTTACCAGAACCTGAGGGGCCAACAATAGCTAATTTCTCTCCATCATTAAGTTCAAAATTTATTTGATTAAGCACATTAACCTCCCCCCAGCTTATTGAGAGGTTTTTTGTTTCAACTGCGTGCTTTGATTTCTTCAAAACTTTAATAAAAAAAAATTAATCTTCTATTATATTTTGCCTAATTTAAAAAATAAAAAAAGGATGTATGAATTTGATTTATAATACATATATGTAGTTTTTTATTCGCGAAAAAATATTTAAGAGGTTTTTAAATGAATAAGAGTAAAAAAAGGGTTAGAAGTTATTATAAAAATTTTAGAAAGTCTAATTTTGACTTTTTAAACAAATTTTTAAGAATTTTGAGCTGGCTTTTGCCAGGACTGGTAATAAAAAGATGGATGATTACGTCTGCGATAGGTTTTTTGACCACATTGTTAGGTTTCACAATTTGGACTAAATTAAGGCCACTATATTGGCTTATTGACATATTTTTTTGGTTAATGACAGGTTTAACGAGTGTTTTGCCTGTTTCATTATTGGGCCCATTAATTTTTGTTATTGGACTTTTATTAATAGGAATTGGACAAAATAGAAGCATTAATTCTATTCAAAAAGCGCTTGTTCCAGAAAAAAATACATTTTTAGTTGATGCATTAAGAGTTAAAAGTAAATTAAAAAGAGGCCCCAACATTGTGGCAATTGGCGGAGGTACAGGCTTATCTACTCTTTTGAAAGGCTTAAAAAACTATAGCAGTAATATTACAGCGATAGTAACAGTATCCGATGATGGTGGAAGTAGTGGAATTCTTAGAAAACAATTAGGTGTGCAGCCTCCAGGAGATATAAGAAATTGTTTGGCTGCGTTATCAAATGAAGAACCTACCTTAACTAGATTATTTCAATATAGATTTTCAGGAGGAAGTGGTTTAGAGGGACATAGTTTTGGAAATCTTTTTTTGTCAGCTTTAACAACAATTACAGGTAGTTTAGAAAAAGCTGTTCAGGCATCTAGTAAGGTTTTGGCGGTTCAAGGTCAAGTTTTACCAGCAACAAATATTGATGTGATGTTGTGGGCCGAATTAGAGGATGGCGAAAAAGTTATTGGCGAAAGCAACATAAGTAAATCTAGAAAATTAATTTCAAGGATTGGTTACCTTCCAGAAAATCCCTCTGCTCTACCAAG
Source organism: uncultured Prochlorococcus sp. (assembly GCA_902572915.1). Taxonomy (GTDB): domain Bacteria; phylum Cyanobacteriota; class Cyanobacteriia; order PCC-6307; family Cyanobiaceae; genus Prochlorococcus_A. The sequence continues at coordinate 6,963 of CACGHR010000028.1, read as the reverse complement.
TGCTTTAGAATCTATAAAAGAAGCTGATTTGATTGTCCTTGGGCCAGGTAGTCTATACACTTCTTTATTACCTAATTTATTGGTGCCAGATATAGTTAATGCTTTATTGCAAAGTAATGCTCCCAAAATTTACATAAGTAATCTGATGACTCAGCCTGGAGAAACAGATGGACTTGATGTTTATCAACATGTTAAATCGATAGAAAAACAATTATCAAATTTTGGAGTAAATACCCGAATATTTAATGCAATTTTATCTCAGGTCCAATTTGAAAAGTCTCCCTTAGTAGATTATTACGAAAGTAGGGGGGCAGAACCTGTTATGTGTAACAAAGAAAAATTATTATCTGAGGGTTATTATGTTTTGCAAGCTCCATTATATTCTAAAAGAATAACTCCCACTCTTAGACATGATTCTAGAAGATTAGCAAGAGCAGTTATGTTTTTATACCGCAAATTAAAAAAATTAAACTAATAAGCATCTTGAAGTTCATAGAAATCTGGTTGAATATAGTCTTTTCGTAAAGGCCATCCTCTCCAATCTTCAGGCATTAATAGTCTTTTGGGATTGGGATGATCAATAAAATTTATTCCATACATATCAAAAGTTTCTCTTTCTTGCCAATCACTTCCTTTAAAAATTTCATACAAACTAGGAATTGATAAATCAGAATCTCTTTTTAAGAAAACTTTTAATCTGACTTCTTTAATTGTTTCGATTTTTTGTAAATCATCAACAGTTATAAAATGGTAGAAACTAACAAGATTTTTGCCTGATCCCTCATCATATCCTCCTTGACATTGGAGATAGTTGAAACCGTAATTTCTCAAGGCAGAAACTGCTTCATATAATTTGTTGGGTTCTACAGATATATTTTCAATTCCTATGTGATCATCAGGTAATGATTGATTTGGAATTCCATCTTTAGACAAAGATTGGCTTATAAAGCCTTCTTTTTCTATTGAAGTATCTGAGGATTTAGCTAAACCGTCTTTTTCCATTAATTTTCTGCAGTATCAATAATTTCAGTTTTTTCGTTCTTCTCAGGTAGTTCAGTTATTTTTTCTTTTTTGGAGGAAGGAATGGCGTTAGCTGAAGTTTTGTTTAGATATTCACCTGTATTTTCTGAGAAAACAAGATTCATTTCATGATCAGATGTTATGTATCTGTGGGTTTGTTCAGTTTTTGTACGCTCTAAGATTGATTCGTTACCAACTTTTTTTCTTAATTTGATTACGGCATCAAAAATTGCTTCTGGTCTTGGTGGACATCCTGGAAGGTATAAATCAACTGGAATCAATTTATCAACACCTCTTACTGCAGTTGTAGAATCTGCGCTGAACATTCCCCCCGTGATTGTGCAGGCACCCATCGCGATAACATATTTTGGTTCAGGCATTTGTTCATAGAGTCTCACTAGGGCTGGAGCCATCTTCATAGTTACTGTTCCTGCAACTATTAGCAAATCTGCTTGTCTTGGCGAGCTTCTAGGTACTAATCCAAATCTATCAAAATCAAATCTAGATCCGATTAAGGCAGCAAATTCTATAAAACAACAAGCTGTTCCGTACAAGAGAGGCCATAGACTGCTTAGTCTAGCCCAATTATGAAGATCGTCTAAGCTTGTCAATATAATATTTTCGCTTAAATCTGTAGTAACTTGGGGTGCACCAAGAGGGTTGCAAGTCCCTTCTCGAATTTCTCTTATTGCTTTTGGGGATAATTGTGGATTCAATTTTTTAACTCCATTCTAAAGCACCTTTCCTCCATGCGTATGCCAAGGCAATAACAAGTATCGCAATAAAGATTAAAGCCTCAATAAAAGCTAATAAACCTAATCTATTGAAGGCAACAGCCCAAGGATAAAGGAATACTGTCTCAACATCAAATATAACGAAAACCAAGGCAAACATGTAATAACGAATATTAAATTGAATCCATGCTCCTCCAATAGGCTCCATTCCAGATTCATATGTAAGTTTTCTTTCCCCTGTTCTGCCTTTTGGGGCAACGATGAGATTAGTAACTAGAGCTAATACTGGAACAGCTGCGGCGATTAGAAGAAAACCTAAAAAGTATTCATAGCCAGTTAATAAAAACATCTTAAAAAATTAATTTTGAATAAAAGTCGCTTAATTAAGCAAAATCTTTTAAAGTTCTTAAAGAACAATAATAAACCGTGAGTGAAAACATTCAACCAGCCTCTGAGGAAAACAAAATAGTTGAAGACCCTCAGAAAGATGACCTTTCTGAAAACTCCACAGCAGTAAATGTTGAACAACCTACTCCTAATTTAGAACAAAATAGATTCGAATGTAGAAGTTGTGGATACATTTATGATCCGTCTGAAGGAAATAAAAAATTAAACATACCTAAAAATACGCCTTTTTCAGAGTTGGATGGGAATACTTTTGCTTGCCCTGTTTGTCGAGCCGGTAAAAATTTTTATAAGGATATTGGATCTAGAGCAAAACCTAGTGGATTTGAAGAAAATTTAGTTTATGGATTTGGATTTAATAGTTTACCTCCTGGACAAAAAAATATATTGATTTTTGGAGGTTTGGCGTTTGCTGCTGCTATGTTCCTTTCTTTGTACTCTTTGCATTAAAATAATTAAATGAAAAATTTTTTTACCAGTATTCCTAATCTCCTCTTATCTGTAGTTCTCTGTTTTGTTTTAAGCAGTTGTTCATCTACAGGCGTCAAGATGAATGAAAGCAGCCCTTGGAAAACAATTCAGTTTGAAGATCAGGCTAATGCTTTAGATGTTGATTTTATAGATGATAATCATGGGTTTTTAGTAGGCTCAAACAGATTGATTATGGAATCTACTGATGGTGGTGAAACATGGGAAAAAAGATCATTAGATATTTCTGCTGAAGAGAACTTTCGCCTTCTCGATATTGATTTTAAGGGTTCTGAAGGTTGGTTAATAGGGCAACCCTCTCTTGTTATGCATACTTTAGATGAAGGTAAAAATTGGACTAGGCTTTCACTTGGGAAGTTACCAGGCCAACCTTTCTTAGTTACCACTATTGATGAAGGAGTTGCTCAATTGGCGACAACCTCAGCAGCTATTTATGAAACTTCCAATAGCGGTGAAACATGGGAGGCAAAAGTATCAGATCCTTCGGAACAGGGAGGTATAAGAGATTTAAGAAGAACATCTAGCGGTGATTATGTGAGCGTAAGCAGTCTTGGAAATTTCTTCTCTACTCTTGATAGTGATAGTAATACTTGGATTGCTCACCAAAGAGCAAGTAGTAAGAGAGTGCAAAGCATTGGTTTTAATCCTGAAGGAAGTTTATGGATGCTTTCAAGAGGTGCGGAAATTAGATTTAATGAAGATTCTAATAACCTAGAAAGTTGGTCAAAGCCTATTATCCCTATTCTTAATGGTTACAATTATTTAGATATGGGATGGGATCCAAATGGTGATATATGGGCTGGCGGTGGTAATGGCACTTTAATAGTAAGTAAAGATCAAGGTGAAACTTGGAATTCAGATCCTCTTGCTTCTGCATTGCCTACTAACTATATAAAAATAGTTTTTCTCGATAAGGAGTCTTTAGATAATCAAAAAGGATTCATACTTGGCGAGCGTGGTTACATTCTTAAATGGAATGGCTAAATCTGTAATAACTTAAAAAAAATAATAAAAAAAATATTAATTTTGGATTAATTTAACAACTGTCTGTAACCAAGCTGTTAAATTCTTCGCGAACTTATGATTTTACACTGTAAGATCATATGGTAAACATTTGTGATTATGGCCGCAGGTTCAACGGGTGAACGCCCATTCTTTGAAATAATCACCAGTATTAGGTACTGGATTATTCATGCAGTAACATTACCAGCTATCTTTATAGCAGGCTTCTTATTCGTATACACAGGTTTGGCTTACGACGCTTTCGGTACTCCTCGTCCTGATAGTTACTTTCAGGCATCTGAAGCAAAAGCTCCTGTTGTAACTCAAAGATTTGAAGCGAAGTCTCAACTTGATTTAAGAACAAAATAACTATGTCTAATTCTCAAGCTCCAATGCAGGCTGTGGAAGTCCGCGTTTATCCTATATTTACTGTTCGTTGGCTAGCAGTTCACGCTTTAGCTATCCCATCAGTATTCTTTTTAGGTTCCATTGCTGCTATGCAATTCGTAGCCCGATAAATTTAAAAATCATGCAAGTAAACGAAAATCCTAATAAAGTTCCAGTTGAACTTAATCGTACAAGCCTTTATTTAGGCTTACTATCAGTCTTTGTATTGGGAATTTTATTTTCCAGTTACTTTTTCAATTAAATTAAAACTATGAATAAATTAAAAGGACCTGATGGAAGAATTCCAGACAGACTTCCCGACGGTAGACCAGCAGTTGCATGGGAAAGAAGATGGACTGAAGGTACTCTTCCTCTATGGCTTGTTGCTACAGCAGGTGGAATTGCAGTTATCTTCGTTTTAGGTATATTCTTCTATGGTTCATACCAAGGCGTTGGAGCTGGGGGCTAACAAATTCTTACCCTGACCTGAAAATCACTAATAACAAGTAAGCCTAATAAGAATCAGTAAATATCCTTAGTTTCTCTTTTGTGGAGCTTGGGATATTTTCTTTTTGGGTTATCAATCCATCTTTTAATGAAAAATGAGACTTACTTTTTGGTCTTTCTTTTTCAATTAATTTAGCTACTTCAAATATTATTTTATTAGCTACTTCGGTATTTGATCTAAGATTATCCAAAACCATCTCTACAGAAACTTCTTGATGAGTTTGATGCCAGCAATCATAATCAGTAACCATAGATAATGAGGAGTAAGCCATTTCAGCTTCTTTAGCTAATCTTGCTTCTGTGTGGTTCGTCATTCCAATTATTGAACATCCCCAACTCCTATATAAATTAGATTCTGCTCTAGTTGAGAAAGCGGGACCTTCCATTGCTAGATAGGTACCCCCTCTATGTAATTGTCTACCGCCAGGAATATTTTTTTCTCCGATTTCACTTAATATACGTGATAAATTTGTGCAGAAGGGATCTCCCATAGTTACATGTGCCACTGCTCCTTCGTTAAAGAAGGTTGCAGGTCTATTTTTAGTCCGGTCTATAAATTGATCTGGAACCACTATATCAAGTGGCCTTATCTGTTCTTGTAATGAACCAACTGCTGATGGAGCAATAATCCATCTTACTCCTATTGATCTTAGAGCCCAAATATTAGCTTTGTAAGGGATTTCAGAAGGATTTAATCTATGAGTTCTGCCATGTCTAGGAATAAATGCTATCTCTAGATCACCAAGGTTATATACTCTTATTGAATCAGAAGGTTTACCATAGGGAGTGTTGATTTTTAGTTCTCTTAAGTACTCTATTTTATCCATTGCATAAAATCCACTTCCACCAATCACTCCTAATCTTGATTTTTCAATTGGTAATAAATGTTCTTTATTCATTGTGATGTAAATGGCTTTTAATCATCTAGTACTAATTGGAGGAGGACACACAAATGTTCTTTTAATGAAGAAATGGTTAATGTTTCCGAAATTAATGCCAGAAATTCCTGTTTCAATTATATCTAGAGATTCTCATTTGGTTTATTCGGCTATATTCCCATCGGTGATTTCAAAATCAATCACTTTAGAAGATAGTTTAATTGATATAAAATCTTTAGCAAAAAATGCAAAAGTATCTTTTATAGAAGAAGAAGTAAAGGATATTGATTTCAATTTAAAGAAAATTTTTTTAAGTAGCAGACCTTCAGTTAATTATTCGAAGTTGGTGCTTAATTATGGAAGTCAAACAATAATTCCAAAAGAATTTGAAACACTAGTTAAAAATCGAAATGCTTTTTCAATTAAACCTTTTTTAAGTGCGTATGAGTCAATACTAAAAGAGGACTTTTTTGATTCAGTTAATGAACTTCCATTTGTAGTTGTTGGGAGTGGCCTTGCTGCAATTGAAGTATCATATGCTTTGAGAAAAAGATGGCGAGATAGACCTTTAAAACTATTATGCGATTCAAGAAAAATTAATAATAAAATTCTAAAAAGTTTACGAAATTCCAATATTGATTTAGTTGAAAAACTTAATTTTGATTATGGCAAGATTCTTTTATGTACTGGAAATAGATCTCCGTTATGGTCACAAAAAAATTTTTTAGATTCGGATTCTTATGGCAGAATAATTACAAATCAGAATTTACAGATAAAAAGTTTCTCTGGAGTCTTTGCTGTCGGTGATTGCGCAGTTGTAGGTTCAGCAAAAAGACCAGCATCGGGAGTTTTTGCAGTAAAAGTTGTAAATACATTAGTACAAAATCTAAAAAAAGATATAGAAGGGAGATCATTAAAAAAGTGGTTTCCTCAAAAAATCGGATTGCAAATAGTAAATATATTTCCAAGCCATCATCCAAAGGCTTTTGCTATTTATCGCAATTTTGTTTTTGGCCCTTCTTTTATTTTTTGGATTTTAAAGCATAAAATTGATCTCAACTTTATTAAAAAGTTCAGATCAAAAAGGCTAAATATGAAAAGTAGTGAAAAAAATATTTCATTGAATGATTGCAGAGGATGTGCTGCTAAAATTCCTCAGTTTGTTTTGAATAAATCATTAATAAATTCTAATTTAAATTCTTTTGCCTCATCACCCGAAGATTCAGTTGAGATATATCAAAATGAGCAAGATATTATCTTGCAAAGTGTAGATGGATTTCCTGCTTTAGTAAGTGATCCTTGGCTTAATGCAAAAATTACTACTTTGCATGCTTGCTCAGATTTGTGGGCATGCGGAGCAAAACTTTCATCCGCGCAGGCTTTAGTTTCATTACCAAAAGTTGAAAGGGAATTTCAGAGTTACCTCTTTTCTCAATCACTTCAAGGTATTAAATCAACAGTTGAGGATCATGGAGGTGAATTACTTGGAGGTCATACTTTCGAGGCAAGAAGTTTGGTAAATAAACCTTATTCATTAGGAA